>JAQBNT010000270.1 GCA_028288445.1 Hymenobacter sp.
TCAATATTCAGGAGCCGCTGGGCGTCATCGGCCAGATTATTCCCTGGAACTTCCCGCTGCTGATGGCTACCTGGAAGCTGGCCCCCGCCATCGCCGCCGGCTGCACCGTGGTGATGAAACCCGCCGAGCAGACCCCCGCCAGCATCATGGTGCTCATGGAGTTAATCCAGGACCTGGTGCCCGCCGGCGTAATTAACGTGGTGAATGGCTTCGGCCTCGAAGCCGGCAAGCCGCTGGCCTCGTCGCCCCGCATCCAAAAAGCTAGCTTTACGGGCGAGACGACCACCGGCCGCCTCATCATGCAGTACGCTTCCGAAAACCTGATTCCGGTGACGATGGAGCTGGGCGGCAAGTCGCCCAACGTCTTCTTCAAGAGCGTGATGGATGCCGACGACGACTTCCTCGACAAAGCTATCGAGGGCGCGGTGATGTTCGCCCTGAACCAGGGCGAAATCTGCACCTGCCCCTCGCGGATGCTCATTCAGGAAGACATCTACGACGAGTTTATTGCTCGCGTCATTGAGCGCGTGAAAGCCATCAAGCTCGGTAACCCACTTGATATGAATACGATGATGGGCGCGCAGGCTTCGAATGACCAGTTTGAAAAAATCCTGAGCTACCTCGAAATCGGCAAGGCCGAAGGGGCCGAAGTGCTAGTGGGCGGCGAGGCCCACTCGCAGGAGCACCCCGAACTGGCGGACGGCTACTACATCCAGCCCACCATGTTCCGGGGCCACAACAAGATGCGGATTTTCCAGGAGGAAATCTTCGGCCCGGTGGTGTCCGTCACCACCTTCAAAACGGTGGAGGAAGCCATTGAAATAGCCAACGATACGCTCTATGGCCTCGGGGCCGGCGTGTGGACCCGCGATGCGCACGAGCTGTACGAAGTGCCCCGCGCCATCCAGGCCGGCCGCGTGTGGGTGAACTGCTACCACGACTACCCGGCGGGCGCGCCCTTCGGCGGCTACAAAGCCTCCGGTTTCGGCCGCGAAAACCACAAGATGATGCTGAGCCACTACCGCCAGAACAAGAACATGCTCATCAGCTACAGCCAGCAGAAACTTGGGTTCTTTTAGGCGTTGAGATAAGTTTCCTGGCCAAATGAGAACGTCATGTTGAGCACGGTTTCGATTGTGCCCGGCATGGCGTTCTCTGGTAAAAAGATAACAGGGGTACGGTGCATCTTTTGCTGCTGGCCTGCGTCTACTCCGCCAACCAATTGCTTATTGCTATGAAAGGCTTCCTATTATCATTTGCACTGCTGTTCGGACTGTCGGCTCGGGCGCAGACGCTGCCGGTTCCGGGCGGTAAAAACCCGGACTGGGTGCTCTTGAAAACCGAAAAAAGGCCCTACGACGGGCGACCTATCATTCCGCCCGGTACCGACCGCATGCCCAACGCCGCGCAGAAAAGCATCAGCAGCATTGGCAACCATCATTATACCTGGGACGCTGAACACCAATTAGCCTACGATTGGCTAAGCCGTGACTCCAGTAGCGTGGCTCCATTCAAACTGGTGCAGGTGCGCGAGGGCCGCAAAGACGTGATGTACGTCTACCGCCGCGCTCATTGATATTGATACCAAATGCGTCCTTTTACTTCATATCCCACCCAATGCCCACGCCCCGCGTCCTCGTCACCGCCGCTGCCGAAGCCACCATCGACCTGCTCCGCGACGAGCACGGCCCGCTCATGTTTCACCAGAGTGGCGGGTGCTGCGACGGCTCTTCGCCCATGTGCTTTGCCAAGGGTGAATTTCGGGTGGGCGGCAATGATACGTGGCTGGGCCGCATCCACGGCTGCGATTTCTTCATGAGCGCCAGCCAATTCGAGTACTGGAAACATACCCAGCTCACGGTGGATGTGGTGAAGGGCCGGGGCGCAAGCTTCTCGCTGGAAATCCCGCTCGGCGTGCGGTTCTTGATTCGCTCGCGGCTATTTACCGAGGACGAGGAAAAGGACATGGAGCCGGTATACGCCGGCGATGAGTACCCGGAAATGGCGGTGTAAAGCATTCTGTCATGCTGAACGCAGTGAAGCACCTTATCACGTCAGAACAAGTCGTTCCAACGTGATAAGGTGCTTCACTGCGTTCAGCATGACAGGTGTTTGCTACTTCACGTTCGTCTTCGTCACCAGTTGCACCGTTTTCGGGTCGACGGTGATTTCCTTCAGCCGCTGAGCCACGGCGGGGCTCATGCTTTCCTGGTAGCGGCCGTGCAGCTGGCTGGCCAGGAACTTCTCAGAGGCCGCAAACATGGCCATGTTGTTCACGGGGCGGGCGAAGCCGTGGCCTTCATCGGGGGCCAGCAGGTACTGCACAGGGTAGTTGCGGTCGCGCAGGGCCACCACAATCTGGTCGGCTTCGGCCTTGTTCACGCGCGGGTCATTGGCGCCCTGCACCACCATGAGCGGGGTTTTGATTTTGTTGGCCGAGCCCAGCGGCGACATGCGGTCGAGGGCCGCCCGGCCTTCGGCGGTGCCGGGGTCGGCCATGCGGGCGTACATCTGCTTGCGGCCGGCCTCCCAATAGGGTGGAATGGCATTGAGCAGCGTGGTCAGGTTGGATGGGGCCACGATGGCCACGGCGGCGCTGTACAAATCGGGTGTGAAGGCCACGCCGGCCAGCGTGGCGTAGCCGCCATATGAGCCGCCCATGATGCCCACGCGCTTGGGGTCGGCAATGCCCTGCGCCACGAGGTACTTCACGCCCCAGGTCAGGTCGTCCTGCATTTTGCGGCCCCATTCGCCGTTGCCGGCGTTCAGAAACTGCTTGCCGTAGCCGGTACTGGCCCGGAAATTAGGCGAAAGCACGGCGTAGCCCCGGTTGGCCAGAAACTGGGCCATGGTGTTGAAGCCGTAGGTGTCGCGTGCCCACGGCCCGCCGTGGGGCAGGATTATGACGGGCAGATTCTTGGCCGGCACGCCCTTGGGCAGGGTCAGGTAGGCCGGGATTTCCAGCCCGTCTGACGACTTGTAGCGCACCACTTTCATGTCGGCCAGGTCGGCCGTTTTCAGCTTGGGGCGGGTTTCGTACTGCTTGGTGAGCTGCCTGGTTTGGCGGTCAAATAAGTACGCCACGCTGGGCTGGGTGGCCGAGCTGGCCGAGAGCAGCCACAGTCGCTCGTCGGTGGTGTGCGACACGGGGTACACGTCCAGGCCCGGCAGCTGCTTGCTCACCACGGCAAAATCCTGCTCAAAGGCCTTGTCCTTCCACACGCGGCGCATCCGGTCGTCCTCGAAGCTCACGAACACCGGCTCGTGGGTTTTTTCCGACAGCGCGAGGCTGCCCACGTCCACGCGCTTCAGCGGGTCGGCCTGGTAGAGCTGCTCCTGGCCGGTGGCGGGGTCGAGAAGCACGATTTCGGCCAGGTTGCGCGTGCCCTTGTTGGTAGCCAGGTACACGTGCTGGTTGTCTTTGGCGAAGCCCTCCACGGCGCTTTCTTCGTCAATCGTGGTTTTGTAGAAGGGCGCCATTTTCTCGCCCTCCACGCGCAGCCACTCGGTGCTGCCGTCGGGGTTCGAGCGGGCGGCCAGCCGGAGCTGGTCGTTCCAGTCGAACACCCAGTCGCCGATGCGGTCGGTGTTCTGGCGCACCAGGGTTTTTTCGCCGGTGGTCAGGTTTAGCTTGTAAAGGTCGTGCCAAGCCTTGTCGCGGTCATTCAAGCCGATGTAGAGCGTGTTCGGGTCGGTAAGGGGCGCGTTGAGGATTTGCACCCGCACGCCTTTCAGGCCGGTGAGGTCGCGGGCGGTGGGCACGGCCTGGCCGGCGGGCAGGGCCTCGGCCGGGTTCACGGCGTAAATGTTGAAGTTCTCATCGCCGGCCTTGTCCTGGCTATAGAGCAGGTACTTGCCGTCGCGGCTCCAGAAGTAGCTACGCACCGGCCGGGCCTGGTCGTTGGTCATCGGCCGGGCCTTATCGAAAGGCTCATCCAGGCCCTTCACCCAGATGTTGCGGGTGCCGTTGTAAGGCTTGATGAAGGACAGGAACTTACCGTCGGGCGAGAGTTGCGCGCCCGAAATCTCGGGGTCGCCGAAGAGCAACTCGCGGTCGATAATCGGCGGCTGCGCGCCCGGTTTGGCCGCTTGCGCAAAGCCGGTTTGGGGAGCGGCCAGGCTCAGCACGAGCCCCAGACCCAGAAAAAAGTGTTTCATAACAAAACGCAGAAAAAGGTGGATGTTGGCCCCAAAGTACACAAAAAAGCCCCGACCACGAAAGTGGTCGGGGCAAATGGGCGGCGTTCAATAGAACGCCGCCAAAAATGAGGCAAGCTATTGCTCCTGAAAATGATACAGGAACGTTACCACGCCCGTGTAAGCCGGCTTTTTCACATTTTCAATTTCCAGCGTGACCTCGATGCGGGTTTTGGCGATGCCGCGCAGGTTGGTCACCGAAAGCATCTTGGCGCGCAGGCGTACGGCGCTGTTCACGGTCACGGCCTGGTTGAAGCGCAGGCTTTCGATTTCGTAGTTCACCTGCATTTTCAGATTCTCGATGGTCACGATTTGCTGCCAGAGGTAGGGCAGCAGCGCCACCGTGAGGTAGCCGTGGGCAATAGTGGCCTTGAACGGCGACTCGGTTTCAGCGCGCGCCGCGTCGGTGTGAATCCACTGGAAATCGAGCGTGGCAGCGGCAAACTGGTCGATTTGGGCCTGCGTGATGGTGTGGTATTCGGACACGCCTAGCTCCTGGCCGGTGTGCGCTTCGAGTTCGGCAAGGCTGCCAATAGTGAGGGTGGGCATAAAAAAGTGACGTACGATTGCGGATAAAGGCCCGCAAACATACGCCACTATTCGGGGCAGTCCGGTTGAAAAAGAACGGTCATGCAGAGCGCCGCGAAGCATCTTGACCGCAGTAGTAAATCCTCTCGATTGGGTTACTATTGCAGTAAAGATGCTTCGCGGCGCTCTGCATGACTGTTCTTTTGAAATCTTCCTAGCTGCGGCTGCCAAACACGCGGCGCAGCAGCTCGGTGGTGCGGGCCACTGGGTTTTCGCGGATGTTGGCCTCCTCTTGGGCAATAAGGGTGAACAAGCCGTCCACGGCTTTGCCGGTGGCGTACTGGTTCAGGTCGGGCTGCACTTTCTGCGTCAGGGGCAGCTGGTTGTAGGTGGTGGCCAACTGGGTGTAGTAGCGCGTGGCCCCCACTTGGTCGAGGCTTTTCTGCATGATGGGCGAGAAGGCCGTTACCAATTGCGTGGAGGTGGTGCGCTTCAGAAACTGCGTGGCGGCGTCTTTCTGGCCGGTCAGGATATTCCACACGTCCGAAAACGTGAGGCTTTTGATGGCCGAAATGAATATGGGCTTGGCACTACGGGCCGCGTCCTCCGCACCCCGGTTCAGGCTCAGCTCGAACTTGTCGACCTGGCTGCCCAGGCCGATGCTGCGCAGTGTGGTGGCCACGCGCTGGGCATCGGGCGGGAAGGGAATGCGGATGAGGCGGTTGAGGTAGAAACCGTCGGTTTGCGAAGCCTGGTCGGACCCCTTGCCTATTCCTTGCAGTAGCGCTTCTTTGAGGCCATTGGCTGCGTCGGCATTGCTGAGGCCGCCGATACCGGCGCTGCTGGAGCTAGCGGTGCCGCTTGGCTTCGTAAGAATGTTTTTGAGGTCGGATAGGCGAAACTGAGCCGAGGCGCTGAAGGACATCAGCGACAAAAGCAGCACAGCGGCAAAAGAGTAGGTTTTCATAGCGCAGGGAAGCCGGGCAAAGTGGGCCGGCCCGCAACGCAATGCAAGGGGCGTGCCGAACGACTCCTGTAGCACAAGCTGAAACAGGTGCTACAGGAATTGCTATAGCCTATCCAGCCGGCCACCGTCCACCCGCACTTCAGCGCCCTGCACGAAGGCGGCATCATCCGAAGCGAGGTAGGCGATGATGGCGGCCACATCTTCGGGCTTGCCTACGTCGGCTTTGTCGATGACTTCGACGCCGGATTTCACGTTTGGGTTATCCCAGAGCATGGGCGTATCAATGGCCCCGGGCAGGACGACGTTGGTGCGGATACCCTTCGGCTTGCCTTCCAGTGACGAGGAGCGGGTGAGGGAAAGCATGGCGGCTTTCGCCGCCGCGTAGGGGGCCACCAGTGGGCTGGTTTCGACGGCGTGAATGCTGGCCACGTTCACAATGTTGCCACCCGGCTTCATGTGCAGAAAAGCCTGCTTGGTGAAGTAGAAAGCGCCCAGCAAGTCCACGTTCAGGATGCGCAGCCAGTCGTCGCCGGTCAGCTCTTCGAGGGCTTTGAACTGCATGAGGCCGGCGTTGTTCACCACCACATCCAAGCGGCCGAACTGGGCCAGCGTGGCGGCCACGGTAGCTTCTACCTGCGCTTCAATGGCCACGTTGCAGAGGCTGGCCAGCACATCGGGCGCGCCGGCAGCTTTCACTTCGGGCGTGGCAGCGTCGAGGTTGGCCTGGTTGTAATCGGCCAGCACCACGCGGGCTCCTTCGGAGGCGAAACGCTTGGCGGCGGCGAGGCCGATGCCGCTGGCACCGCCGGTAATGAGAACGACTTTATCCTGGAAGCGAGGGGACATGGCGGGAGGAGAGGGAAGTTTGGGGAAAGCTGGTTAAAATTGTCTGTCATCCTGAGCGCAGCGAAGGACCTTATCACGCCAGAACAGCTTGCATTAATTCAATAGCTGCGAACGTGATAAGGTCCTTCGCTGCGCTCAGGATGACAGCCGTACTTAAAATGGCAATGTGGAACTACGCCGCGTCCACGTTCGTGGCGTTGGCCTGAGCGGTGGATTTATCGGCATTAGCGGCTTTCACGTCGGCTTTTTGCTCTTTGGCCCAGGCTTCGTTGCTTTCCTGGGGCATCACGATGGGCACTTGCAGGCACACGCTTTGAGCGGGCAGCACCTGGCTCCAATCCGTGATGAGCTGCTTGTAGGCCTCGCCCACGGGGCGGATGTTGCGGTCTAAGTCATACAGGCCCACGGGGTTCAGGCGGCCGTTGTTTTCGCGCAGGGCGGTATCCCAGTCCACCTGGTCGGTGAGGGAGTACCAGGTGAAGCCCACCATCGGCACGCCGTCGTTGCGCACGCGCAGCACGTTGGCCCACTCTTTCCAGAGCCAGTTCACGGCCTCGTCGCCGTTCTGGCCCTGCCAGATGTTGGTTTCGGTGTGCATCACGGGCAGGCGGTAGCGGTCGTGGTACTGCGTGGTGATGACGTGGTAGCCGAAAATCTCGCCCGAGGCGCGGGTGCTGCCGTCGGCCGCCACGCGGTGCTCGTTGGTGTAGTAGTAGTCGTTGCCCATGATGCAGTGCCGCTTCATCTTGGTTTTCAGGAAGAAATGGTACTCCTCGCGGGTCATGCCGTTGTCCATCAGGAATTCGTACATGCTCGAATTCACGCGGCGGCCGTAGTTTAAATCGAGGGATAGAAACCGCTCGGAGTTCATGGTTTCGGCGGGGCCGATGGCGGCCGGGTTTTCGGCGTGGAAGTATTCCGACGACTCGCTTTGGATAAACACCGCGTCGGGCCGCACTTCCAGAATGGCTTCCATGGCCAGCACGTTGGCCTTCACGATGTATTTGAGGGCCGTCACGAAGGGCTGGTCGCCGCTCAGCTGCTCGTTCCACCAGCCGTAGCGGGCCGAAAACTGCGCGCAGATGTACATCTCGTTCACCGGCGTGTAGAGCTGCACCCACGGAAACCGTTGGGCAAACGCCTTGGCGTACTGCGCAAACAGCTCCGGAAAGTCAGGGTTCTGGAAATTGCCAATCCAGTCGGGCACGCCGAAGTGGCACAGGTCTACAATGGGCGCGATGTTGCGCCGCAGTAAATCCTGAAACGTGACATCGGCAAAGCTCCAATCGTACTTGCCCGGCCCCAGAAACGTGGTGTGAATGGGCGGCCCGTAGCGCAGGAATTTGATGCCCAGCTCATCGACGAGGTCGAAATCCTTCTGCCAGAGCTTGTAGTGGTTGCATTTCTCCAGCTCATCCACGCGGTGCTTGCCGTTCTGGATGGTGGGGTTGCTGTTTTCGATGCCGGTGGCGAAAAGGAACTGAGGACCCATGAGTGCGGAAAAGGTGATGCCAGGCGGCCGGGGCAAATACCCCGGCCTGCATCCATCCGCTTACTCCTTTCGCCGGGTTCACGTTACGTTCACGAAAATCGGGGGCCGGTGCGGCTACAGCGTGCGCAGCTCCAGAATCTTCAGCTGCGCATCAAAATGATAGACGCAGACGCCGCCCGTCACGATTTCCAGTGCCTCGACCTGCTCCGGCGTGAGGTGCTCCAGGTACATGCGTAGCGCCCGCAGCGTGTTGCCATGCGCCACGATGAGAATGTCCTGCCCGGCGCGCAGCTTCGGCGCAATTTCGGCTTCGAAGAATGTCACCACCCGCGCCTGCGTCTGTTGCAGGCTCTCGCCGCCGGGCGGGGGCACGGCGTAGCTGCGCCGCCAGATATCAATCTGAGCCTGGCCGTATTTCAGGGCCGTTTCGGCCTTGTTGAGGCCTTGCAGGTCGCCGTACATCCGCTCGCGCAGCGCCGCTACGTGGTGCACTGGGATGGTGGCCCACGCCGGTCGGGCCACGATGATATCAAGCGTGCGCTCGGCCCGAATCAGGTCGGAGCTGTAGGCGGCGTCGAAGTGGTAGCCGCGCAGCTTTTCGGCCACGGTGTGGGCCTCGGCCTCGCCGGTGGGGCTGAGGGGTACATCGAGCCAGCCGGTGAAAATATTGGCCAGGTTGGAGGTTGATTCGCCGTGCCGGACGAGCACTAGGTTGGCCATACTATTGGTTTTAAAATCGAAAGCAGCCGGCCAATTCGCTAACCCGCTCGTGCCGTTCTACGTTGCCAGCAAGCTGCAATGATGCGGCCGCCTGCCTGAAGCTCCCATGAACCCGCTCGCCCACATTCTCGAACACAAGGTCTTCGCCATC
>JAQBNT010000288.1 GCA_028288445.1 Hymenobacter sp.
CGGGGCTTCGCTTCTACTTCTCCCCTTTCTTTGCTCGTGGCGTGCGGGGTGGCTTGGCAGTAGGTAGCGCGGGAGCCACGGGCGACACCGACGTGCGCAGCCCGGCATTGAGCGCGGCCTCTTCCAAGGCAGCCAGGCGGGACACGATAATCTGCTGGCGGCGGTTGCGCTCCTGCTTCCGCTTGGTGGCGCAGTGCTCGTGGCGCTCGTGTAGCCTGCAGACGCTGCCCATGGCTTCGTTGGACAGGACCAGCTTCGTGACATAGGATGCGCCCGCGCCGCAGCGTGGCCGGCGGCTCGGCGGCCAGGCGCTCGGCGGCATCCGGCCGGGAGAGGCAGGTTTCGAACACCAGCTGGTAGCCGCCGTCGGCTTCGTCGCGGCGGAGGGTGATGCGGCGGTTGAGCAGGCGCTCGACGACGACGTAGTAAAGGGCAGGGGGCTTGAGGCGCATGGGAAGGAATTTGGCGCTCAACGGCCCGGCCGTGCTTTTCTTGTACCCGGAAACTGAAAAACCTGCGGGTGGGCAGGGTCGCTTCCTGTGGCCTACTTATGCTTCTGCTGGCTCGGTGGGCTTCCATAGCGACAGGTCCGACTCCAGGGGCAGCTCACTGGCAAAGGCCTTCACGCGCGGCGCTGTGTCGGTGGCGCGGCACTTGTAGAGTTCCACGAAAAATCCCCGGCCCAGGCCCGGGTATCGGTAGAGAAACACCGAATCGTGTTCGCGCCGGCACATGCCCAGGTACAGCCCCCAGGCATGCACCAGGTCCGGCAGGTCATCGGGCGGCAGGGCGTTGAATTGGGAGAGGGTCATCGGGGGGCCAAGGTAGCAAAAGTCCCGCTGCGCCGGTTTCGCCGGTGCTTTCCGCCTGCTTCTCAATTCAGTGACAGCACTGATGCGCTGCGTGCAAACCTAGTATATGTTTACGCCATTATAGCAACAAAAACTGGGGTTGAACATGAGAGGTATCTTATTGACGTTCTTCGCCCTGTGGGCTCTCTTCCCTGTGACGGCTCAAGACATACCAAGAGGCGTCGGCACGGAACTCCCCTATACCGACAATCTGCAAGGCGATACGGTCGCAGTCACGGCTAACTTTAACCAAAAATTCAAAACAGATGAGGAAAGAACCGATTTCAAAAGCCTGCGAAACTACTTGAGTGAACGAGAAGGGCTGCTGGTGGCATTGAAAAGCAAGGCTGTGAGCCTGCACGGCAATGTTTCCTTTATGCCCTCCACCATTGCCAGCACCAAGGCCATTTACGATAAGCTACGCCGGCTTATTCTTAATAAGAAATTGGATGATAGCGTTCGAGTTAATTTTGCCAACATAACGAATAATTTTACCTTGGGGTGGTATCCTTTTGAGGAATTTGAACGCCTCAACAATGCCCCGGACGCCGAGAAAAGAACCATGTGGCTCAGCGTACAGCTGATTATAGATAAGTGCACTAGAGTCGATGAGTACTTCTCGGCCGCTCAGGCTGCCTCCCAAAGGATGAAGGTGCTGGACAAGAGCATTGAAGCCGTGGAACAGGACATTAATGACTGCAGAAGGCAAATTGACGTGGCTTTGGCACCAGAATACAAACAGCAGGATTTCAGGTCGCAAATCACGCTGTATTTTTCTGTGCTGATTGCCTTGGTGCTGGTGTGCTTCTTTTTTATCGTGTATAAAAACGCAGGCAATTCCTTGGCCAAGGACCTATTGTCGGGCAATGGCCTTCAGTTCATCACCATGTTTGTGCTCATCATTGCCGTAATCCTATTTGGCATCCTCAACATCTTACAGAGCAGCGAATTGGCTGCTATTTTAGCAGGCATATCGGGGTACGTTCTCGGCCGCGGCACGCAGAAAAACGACGGGACCGGCGGTGCCTCCGGCTAAAACGCCACATCCACTCACTCCCCTTTCTTCGCTCGTGGCGTGGGCTTCTCGCTCGGTGCTGTAGAGGGCACGGCCGGCAGCCTCGGACGGGCGTACTTGCGGTTGACGAGCGCCTCGATATCGAGTAGCGGCAAGATGTAGCCCCGGTATATGGTCGGGGCTAGGTAGTTCACCAGGTAGCCACGGGCAATGCCGATGGCCGCACTGAGGGCGTTGTAGAAAAGCTGCCACCGTTCGCTCTCGTCCTCGGGCAAAGCCTTCGGCACGTCGTTCGGCTGAAATTCAAATTCTGTTAAGGTCGCTAGGGCGAAGGCCAGCACATTGCCTGAGTTGCGGTCGTCTTCCATCTCCAGCAGTAGCGAGATATAGAACCGGTTGGGGTTCTGGTCGTTCTGCACCACGTTGAAATCGCACATCACCGGCTGCTTTTCCGGCGCAAAGCCTTTCTCGTGGAAGTAGGCGTTGAACTTCATCCAATGCACTTCCGAAGAAATGGTCTGCAAAGGATGGTGGGTAACCTGTACGGTTTGGGGGCCGTGGGTTAGACTCTTCGATACTAACCATTGGCAGGGCGTTGAAACTCCCAGTGGCGGGAGTGGGCGCACAACGGCTGGGGGTGGGGTTTCGTGTGCTGGACATGAAAAGCCCCGCTGGGTGGACGGGGCGGGCAAGTTATTCCAGCGCGTAGTACCACGAACTGACGGCTCCCGCCGCCGTGGGCGTGAATCGCAGGTAGTCGTGCTCACCCCGCCAGTAGTAGACGAGCACCGGGCCTTTGACCGCATCGGGCGGCCCCAGCACCCGCTTGATGTCGGCGACGGACGCGGCGTTGAGCCGGACACCCAGCACCTTCAGCAATTGGAAGAAGTCGCTCCCGTAGAAGTTGCACGTTGCGCACTTGGCCCGTTTCAGCCGGCGGTACTCTTGGCCGAGCGCCGCCGTGGGGAAGGCATCCAGGTGGTTCCGGGGGTACTTGCTCCGGCAGCAGTCCTGCGCGGGAAGGTCGATGGTCTGGGCCGGGGAGGCGAAGGGAAGCACGAGGCAGCCCGCCAGCAGGAACAGGTATTTCATGGGAGCCAAGGTAGGGGGTGGGCATGAAAACGGCCTATAATAGGTTGTGACACAGCTTCACTACTCACTTGTACAAACCACAGAACAAAGCTATTAATACACCCTGCGCCGGCCCCTCATCGGACTGGATACGGCTTACTACCGCGCCGTGCGCCTGAAGGTGGCCCGGGCCGAGTTGCTCGAAACCGGCCGTGCCCTCGATGCCCAGCAGGCCGCGCAACTGCAGGCGGAGTTGCGGCGCTGTCGGGGACAGATGGACGGGGCTAATCAGGACTTCAACGCGCTGGCCACCGTCAACAAGCAGTTGGCCTCCCTTCCCCTGGGCCGGCCGCTGCTGCTTGACGGGCATACCTACCAGGGGGCAGCGGCCGGCGCGGTGGCGCTGCTACTGCTCAAACTCTTTCTCCCTTTTTAAAGCAAATACTGCACCTATAAATACCTGATGAGCAAGTATAAATACCTGTCTTTGAAATAGGGTGTTTATACGCTATTGCCAAGTATTTAAATGCACAACATTTGTGATATTCTTTTTCATCCACCAACCCCCATAGCACACACATGGCAACAATCAAAGTACCCGCTGAAGGCTGGAACCAGCTGGAAGCCCCGCAGCAAGAGCAAATCCGGGAAGCCCTGCGCTCGAGCAACCTGCTCCACGAGGGAGACGACATTGCGGCCGACACTGGCTTGAAGATGGCGGACCGCAGCCAGAAGCTGGCCGCAGGCAACAGCGCCAACAATGCCTGCACCACCGCCTGTGACATCGCGCAGGCGGCCGCCGAGAAGGCATGTAGTCTCTTGCCGTGGCCGGCCAGCACGGTTTGCTCCTACGCCGCGGAAGCGGCCGGCGACGCTTGCCGCAGCATTTGCTAAGGCAGTAGACGTGCTCTGCTAATGCTGAACGCCCCAAGACGCTGGTCTTGGGGCGTTTTCATTCAACGGCAAGCTTGTACACATGGGCTAGAAAAAGGGTGTCCAAAAACCGATGCTCATGGTATAGGCGGGAGCCCACGAAAAAGCCCCGGCTCTGTGGGGCCGGGGCTTTGCTTAAGCAGAAGAGCTAATTTTAGTTTGTGGCAACAGCAGGCAGCGTTAAATCAGCATTCTGATTGAGAGCTGGGTCATTTGTAAACGGCCAAGTTTCAAGGTTTGAGAAAGCAACGGTATTATTTGCAGTAGAAATCGCGCTGTCTTGCAAGTTGCCTACCGTTGGGTTGGCTGCTTGGAAATAGGCCGCAAGCATAACACATATTTGGGCGGCCCCCATTCCCTGACCACCGCCACCCCACGTATACCCGACCGCCACGATACCTTCTATCGGAAAGTTGTTTTGCAAGATTGGGAGTAAGGCTTGGTCAATTCTGGCTTGGGTAAAGGGACCGGAAAAGTTTACGCTAAAATGGGCGCATTTCCTCTCGTTGGCATAAATGGCTACGAGGGCAACGCACGGGTCGCAACCACGCGTTCCAACTTGGTCATTGGCGGAGGTTACGATTTCTGCTACGTTTGCTATTACTGGCATATTGCACTGGGCTGTATTTAGGCTCCTGCTCTTGCTAGGCTTTTCGGATATCGCCTCTCAGTCAGGACGAGTGAGACTATAAAGGAACACTTTCCCTATGGCCCTCATCAGCGTAGAACTACGTGGTTTAAAAAACAGGTATTTCTACTGGGGCAGTAGTTTTAAACAAGCGCACTCTTTTCGCCTCTATTTCACGGCCGAAGGATTGGGTGGAGGGGGCTATTCTACGCCCAGGCGGCGGGCCTTGTCAAAGACAAGGCAGCGCCTACAGCCTCGAAAGTCATTCCGCACCCGGCAGCCAGTCCGGCAGCTTCACGAACATGGCGTAGTCCGCGAGCCGGTCATCCTCGCTCCCCGCTTCGAAAGCAAATAGGTGCGTGATGGCCTTTTGGTCCACATCGTAGTTCACCTTGACAAAGAGGCCGTCGGGTAGTTGGTAGAGCAGCACCGCTTGGTGCACGTCGTCCCAGCGCCGGGCCAGGTAGGTGCCCGTCTCGTCCACGGTCACCATCTGGCCTTCATAGGGCTGATGGTTGAACTGGTCGAGGGTAATTTTACACTCAATAACGGGTGCATAATTGGGTGCGTAATTGGGTGCAACAGAATAAAAAAAGCCCTTCACGATACCGTGAAGGGCTTTATCGTGAGGCGTATTGGGCTCGAACCAACGACCTCCACCGTGTCAGGGTGGCGCTCTGAACCAACTGAGCTAACACCCCGGAACCGGCCCTGCTGGAGGGCCGCTATGCCAAAGGTAGCGCCGCGTGGCGAATGCAGCGAAAGGAGGCCTCTTTTTTTCTTCAAATGAGGCTCTTAGGCAACCTTCTGGTCCCGGCAAAGTATAGGGGCAAACGGGAATAGTAATCTTCCCCGGCTTCCGGCCATTACCCTCACTCCATTTCACCCATGAAAAAGACTCTCCTACTGTTGCTGCTGGCCGTTACTTCAGCTTCTTCTGCATTTGCCCAGGCGGCTCCCGGCGGTGCTACTTCTTCCAAAGACTATACCGGCGGCAAAACCACCGACTCGCGCAATACCGGGTTCGGCGTGAAGGGCGGCTACAACCTCAACGGCCTGCGCGGCGACGACATCAAAGGCATCGACCGTAATTCGCACAGCGACTTCCACGCCGGTGTGTACGGGCAGTTTGGCTTCGATGACTTTTCCTCGGTGCAGGTAGAGCTGCTGTATTCGCGGCTGGGCTTCACGGGCAACACCGGCCCCAGCAAAGCCGAGCAAACCTACCGTACTACCTACCTGCAACTGCCTATCATGTACGTGGGCAACTTCACCGATAACCTGAGTTTTCACGTAGGCCCGCAGGCCTCGCTGCTCATCAATGCCACGAAAGACGGTTCGACGTTGGGCCTGGCCGATAACGGCTTCAACACCTTTGATTTTGGCGGCGTGGGCGGTTTGGAAGCGCGCATTGGCCCGGCCCGCGTGGGCGCTCGCGATAACTTGAGCCTGGGCAAGGTATTTGAGGACAATATTCCAGTCGGCAAAGCCATCGACCCTGCGTTCGGCAACGCCAAAATCTACAACAACCTGTTGCAGGTGTACGTGGGCATCGGCTTCACGCAATAGGCGCACAGCACCACGTTTCAGTCAAAAAGGGAAGCCCTCAGGCTTCCCTTTTTTCTTTTCTCCCGCGTCCCATTCTCATGCCTGCTTCCCCCGCCGTCGATATTGCCAGTCTCTTTATGGCCAGTGAGCTGCTGCTGGGGCGGGGCCTGGCCGTGCTGGCGGCCTGGGTGCTGCTGAACCTGGTGGGCAGCGGCTACTACCTGGCGCGGAGCGACCGGCGGCACGAGCCGTTCTATTTCCACGGCATGAACGTGGGCTGGGGCCTGGTGAATGCCGGGCTGGCCACGTGGGGCATTTTGCACCTGCACTTCGTGGCCCCCGCCGGCCTGCTGCCCGCCGAGCTATTTGAAACCCAGCTCTTCAACGAAAACCTGTTTTTGCTGAATGCCGGGCTCGATGTGGCTTACATCATGACGGGCTACTACCTGCGGGCGCGGGCCTTGGTGCCGGGGCAGGCGCGGCCGGTGCGGCTGCTGGGATTCGGCCGCTCACTGTGGGTGCAGGGCGGGTTTTTATTGCTGTTTGATGCCACGATGTGGACCGTATTGCACTGGCTGGGGCGCGACTGGTTCCGGTTGCTGGGGTAAGACTTATTTCGTCCCAGATTGAAACCCTCGACCCATTTTGAGAAAATCCGGTTTTCGTTCGCACGGCGATTGGTGGTGTAAGGCGGGAGAAGGGACTGGTTCGACGGAAAACCGCCCCCTTGAAAACACAGTCAACGGAGCTTTGCGTAGGTCCTTCGCCCCTGCCCCCGCCCAGGTCGGTTGGGAAGGCCCGGTATTCAGCCTCTTGTTTATGCGCTCTTTCTGCTCCGTTCTCATCTTTTTTTGCTTGCTGCTGACGTTCGGCACACAGGCCAGCACCCTCGACCGGGTAGAGTCCGTGGTGCTCTCTTCATCCGCCGGCGGCACACGCCTCAACGGCATTCTGCGACTGCCCGTCGGCCCCGGCCCTTTCCCGGCGGCCGTGCTGCTGCCCGAACCCGAAGCCGGCACCCTGGCCCCCAGCGAGGCCGATAAGCAGCTGATGAGCAGCCTCGCCGACTACCTCGTGAGCCAGGGCATGGTGGTGCTACGCCTCCAGGAGCGCGGCCCCGGCGAAGGCACCGGCACGGTGGCCGACCGCTCGGCCGATGCCTTGGCCGCCCTAAATTACCTGCGCACCCGGCCCCAGGTCGATGTGACGCGGCTCGGCCTCATTGGCCACGGCGAGGGTGGCAACGTGGCCCTGCTGGCCAGCGCGCAGCTGCTGGCGCCCACGTTTGTAGTGGCATTGGCGGCGGCGGGGCTGCCCGGCCGCGAGCTGCTGGCTGCCCAGCCCACCATGTATGGCAAAGTGCTCGGCAACGACTCGACCGATGCGCAGCGCCAGCGCAAGTACCTGCTCGACCAAGTAGCCGCTGAACAAGAAGCCGCCAAGCTGCGCGCCCACGGCTCGAATAGCGCCCAGGTGCAAACCTACCTCGAACAGCAGCGCCTGCGCCAGAAAATGGCCATGCGCCGCGATGAGGAAAACCTGGTGAAGCACCAGCGCGCCATGCTCGAAATAGTGCGCCAGACGCCCGATAATGCCCAGGCCCAAGCCATTCTCAGCAACATGCTGCGCCAGCGCTACCCCGGCATTGCGCCGCAGGATGTGCAGGCCAGCGTGCAAACCCTGACCACGCCCGCCTACCGCAACTACCTGGCCTTCGACCCCGGGGCTGCGCTGCCGAAGGTGCAATGTCCCGTGCTGCTGCTGCACGGCGACGACGATGCCGAAGTGAATACACCGGCAAACCTGGCCCTGCTCAAAAAAGGCCTCCGCAACAATGCCCGCGTGACTGAGCTGCATGTGCCCGGCCTCAACCACGCCTTGCAGTTGAGCAAAGCGGAGGCCGCCGGGATGTCGCCCGCGCCCATTTCGCCCGATGCTCAGGCCAACGTTTATACTTGGATTATGAGCCAGAAATAGCCCCGGCGACTTCCAGTTTTGTCCCTAAAATTCAATGGTGATGCCCGGCAATTTGGTTTGCCGGGCCTTTCATTTCCAGCCGAAGCGGTCGGCTTGGTCAGCAAAGTTGGGCCGGTGGTCGGGCTGGCACCGGTTCAAGCCGATTACGACGCATTGAACTCGGCTTTTTGCAACCTGCTTTCGTATCGGTAAATAGCTCGCATACAAATGTGAAGCGCTGCTACTTCATATGAAAATATTTTTGCCCGGCCGGGCGGCCCTGCTGCTGGTGCTACTGAGCGTGGCGGCCTGCAACTCGAAGAAGAAAGATGACGAAGCCGGCGGCCCCGGTGGCAAGGGCGGCAAGGATGGCGGCCCTGCCCCCATCAAGGACTACCCCGTGCTGGTGGTGCGGCCCGATACGGTAACGCTGTTCCAGGACTACCCCGCTACCATTCAGGGGCAGCAGAACGTGGAAATCCGGCCCAAAGTAGACGGTTTTGTGGAAGCCATCTACGTGGATGAGGGCGCTAGTGTGAAAAAGGGCCAGAAGCTCTTTCACATCAGCGCGCCGCAGTACGAGCAGGAAGTGCGCACGGCGCGCGCCGGCATCAAAACCGCGCAGGCCGATGTGGACGCCGCCCGCATGGGCGTGGCCAAAGTGGCACCGCTGGTGGCCAAGGGCATCATCAGCAAATACCAGCTGGAGGGCGCACAGTACACGCTTGAATCGAAAGAAGCCGCCCTGGCGCAGGCCCAGGCCACGCTGGCCAACGCCAACACCAACCTGGGCTACACCACTATCATCAGCCCCGTGGATGGCGTGATGGGCACCATCCCCAACAAAATCGGCAGTCTGGTGAGCAGCACCTCGGCCGACCCGCTCACCACTATTTCCAGCACCGGCAACGTGTATGCCTACTTCTCGCTCAGCGAAAAGGCGCTGCTGGATTTCGCCCGCCGCCGCCCCGGCAATACCCTCCAGGAAAAGCTCTCCAACGTGCCCGATGTGCTGCTGGTGCTGGCCGACGGCAGCGTGTATCCCTACCACGGCCGCGTGAAAACCGCCATCGGCCAGATTAACACCGAAACCGGGGCCAGCAGCTTCCGCGCCACGTTCCCGAACCCGCAGGGCCTATTGCGCAGCGGCAGCAGCGGCTCGGTGCGCACCCAGCACCCCATTGACGATGCCCTCATCATCCCGCAAAGCGCTACTTATGAGCTACAAGGCAAGCGCTTTGCCTACGTGGTGGGCCGCGACACGGCCGCGCACGCCGCCGCCATCACGGTAGTGCCTACGCCGGACGGCGCCTCTTTTGTGGTGCAAAAGGGGCTGAAAGCGGGCCAGCAGGTGGTGTTGGAAGGTATTAGCGGGCTGAAGGAGGGCGCGAAGCTGCGGCCGAAGGTGGTGAAGGCGGTGCCGAAGAAGGAGGACGTGGCGGGCGGGTAGGGGTTGAACTGGCCTCGCCGAAACGGTCATGCTGAGCGCAGTCGAGGCATCTCTACCACTTCGTTGACACGATTGAATTACTCTTCGCGGTAGAGATGCTTCGACTACGCTCAGCATGACGTTCCGACTTATAAAAACATGCCTGATACCCAGTAGAAAATTATGCTAAAAATATTCATCGAGCGCCCCGTGCTCTCCACCGTTATTTCGGTGATAATCGTGCTATTGGGCGTACTGGGGCTGCTTCAACTTCCCATCGCCCAGTACCCGGATATTTCGCCGCCCACCGTGCAGGTGTCGGCCAGCTACGCGGGGGCCAATGCCGACGTGGTGCTGAAAAGCGTGCTCGTGCCGCTGGAAGAGCAGATAAACGGCGTGGAAGGCATGACCTACATGACTTCTTCAGCCACCAATGAGGGAGCAGGCAGCATCCAGGTGTATTTCAACGTGGGCACCGACCCCGACCAGGCGGCCGTGGACGTGCAGAACCGCGTGGCCAGCGCCACCAGCCTGCTGCCCCAGGAAGTAACCCTGGCCGGCGTGACGGTGCGCAAGCAGCAGAGCAGCAACCTGCTGATTTTCGCCCTCTATTCCGACAACCCGGCCTACGACCAGACCTTCCTGCAGAACTACGCCCAGATTAACATTGTCCCGCAAATCAAGCGGGTGAACGGCGTGGGCAACTCCAACGCCTTCGGCTCGCGTGACTATGCCATGCGCGTGTGGCTCAAGCCAGATGTGATGGCCATTTACGGCCTCACGCCGGCCGACATTTCGGCCGCGCTGGCCGACCAGAACGTGGAGGCCGCCCCCGGCAAATTCGGCGAAAACTCCGACCAGAGCTTCCAGTACGTCATCAAGTACACCGGCAAGCTGCAATCGGTGGAGCAGTTCGAGAACATCATCCTCAAAAGCACCGGCCAGGGCCAGCTGCTACACCTCAAGGACGTGGCCCGCCTGGAGCTAGGCGCGCAGGCCTACAGCAGCAATAGCGCTACTTACGGCAAGCCCTCGGTGGGCATCTCGGTGAACCAGACGCCCGGCTCCAACGCCCGCGACGTAATTGAGAAGTCGCTGGCCGTGCTAAAGGAGGCCGAAAAGTCGTTCCCGGCCGGCATTCATTACACCAACCTCGTCAACATCAACGACTTTCTGGATGCCTCGATTGACAAGGTGATTCACACGCTGCTGGAGTGTTTTGCGCTGGTGTTTCTGGTGATTTTCATCTTCCTCCAGGATTTCCGCTCCACGATTATCCACGGCGTGTCGGTGCCAGTTTCCATTATCGGCACGTTTTTCTTCCTGAAGGTTTTCGGGTACAGCATCAACCTGCTCACGCTTTTTGCGCTGGTGCTGGCTATTGGCATCGTGGTCGATGATGCGATTGTGGTAGTGGAAGCCGTGCACGCCAAGCTGGAGGGCGGCTATACTTCCCCCCGCAAGGCCGCGATTGATGCCATGAACGAGATAACCGGGGCCATTCTCAGCATCACGCTGGTAATGGCGGCGGTGTTTCTGCCGGTCACGTTCATCAGCGGGTCGGTGGGGGTTTTCTACAAGCAGTTCGGCATCACGCTGGCCATTGCCATTCTGATTTCGGCCGTGAATGCGCTGACCCTATGCCCGGCGCTGGCGGCGCTGTTTCTGAAGCCGCCGCACCACGAGGGCGAAGCCAAAGAAGACGAGGGAAACCCGGACCCGAATGCGGCCCAAGCGGCTAATGATTCTAAAGAAGCGCCGAAGAAAAAGGGCTTTATGCAGCGGTTCAGTATCGCCTTTAATGCGGCCTATGATGCGCTGGTGGGCAAATACACCCGGGCGGTGACATTTCTGTCGGCCCGCAAGTGGATATCGCTGATTGCGGTGGCGGGCTTCGGCGCGGGGCTGTATTTCCTGATGACGACCACGCCCAGCAGCTTCGTGCCGAACGAGGACATGGGCACCATTTTCGTGAACGTGAGCTTGCCGCCGGCCTCCACCCTGGAGCGCACCACGGCCGTGAACACCGAAGTGGATAGCCTGATTCGGACCATTCCGGCGGTGCGGGGCACCCTGCGCATTACGGGCCAGAATTTCCTGGCCGGGCAGGGCAGCGCCTACGGCATGGTCATCGTGCGCCTCAAGCCCTGGGACGAGCGCAAGGACACCAACAACGAAGCCGTTATCAAGGAAATAACCAAGCGCACGGCCCACATCCGGGCCGGCGACATTCGGAGCATTTCGCAGCCCACCATCACGGGTTTTGGGGCCACGGGCGGCTTCACGTTCCAGCTCCAGGACAAGGGCGGGCATACCACGGCTGAGTTCTTCAAAGTGGCCCAGGATTTCCTGGCCGAGCTGAATAAGCGGCCCGAAATCCAGTACGCCAGCACGGCCTTCAACCCCGGCTTTCCGCAGTACCAGATGGCCGTGAACGTGGCTAAGGTAAAGGCCGCCGGCCTTACCGAAAAGGATATCCTGAATGCCATGCAGGTGTTCTACGGCGGCTCATACGCCTCCAACTTCAACCAGTTCGGCAAGCAGTACCGCGTGATGATACAGGCCGACTCGGCCTACCGCGCCAACCCCGAAGGCCTGAGCAAGGTCTTTGTGCGCAACGCCGCCGGCACCATGGCCCCGCTCACCGAATTCGTAACCCTGACCCGCATCTACGGCCCCGAAAGCCTCTCGCGCTTCAACCTGTTCACCTCCATTTCGGTGAACGGCTCGCCCAAAGAAGGCAGCAGCTCGGGCGAGGCGCTCATTGCCATTCAGGAAGTGGCGCAGAAGCTGCCGGCCGGCTACGGCTACGAGTTTTCGGGCATCAGCCGCGAGGAACAGGGCAGCGGCAAGCAGTCGCTCTACATTTTCGGGCTGTCGCTGGTGTTCGTGTACCTGCTGCTGAGCGCGCAGTACGAGAGCTACATTCTGCCGTTTGCGGTGCTGTTTTCGATTCCGATTGGCTTGTGCGGCACGTATTTGTTCGCCAAGATTTTCGGCATCGACAACAACATTTACCTCCAGATTTCGGTGATTATGCTCATCGGTCTGCTGGCCAAAAACGCCATCCTCATCATCGAATTCTCGCTGGCCCGCCGCCGCGACGACGGCATGGAAATCATGGAAGCCGCGCTCGAAGGAGCCAAAGCCCGTCTGCGGCCCATCCTGATGACCTCCTTCGCCTTCGTGTTTGGCCTGATGCCGCTGCTGTTTGCCAGCGGCGCGGGGGCCAACGGCAACAAGAGCATCGGGGCCGGGGCCATCGGCGGGATGCTGTTTGGCACGCTGGTCGGGGTGTTTTTCATCCCGGTGCTCTTCGTGGTGTTTGAGGGTTTGCAGGAAAGCATCAGCGGCCCGCCCAAGACCAAGGAGCAGCTGGAAAAAGAGGAAACCGAAGGCGGCCCGCCCGCTAAGGACGGGGAGAAGAAGCCGGAGCAACAGCCGCAGCCGGCCTTGGCGTAGTGGTTCCCCCCCCGCCAACCGCGTATTCAGTAATAATTCCATTGTAATGACTGCCAGCAAATTCCTCAAGGTTCTTTCTCCTGTGCTCGCGCTGGCGGCTGGCTGCCAGCTGCTGCACCCCTACAACCGCCCCGAAACGGCCACCACCGGCCTTTACCGCGACGCGGCCACCACCGATACCGCCTCCCTTGCCGCCCGCCCCTGGCAGCAGCTCTTCACCGACCCGCAGCTCCAAAAGCTCATCACCGAAGGCCTCGCCAACAACCGCAACCTGCAAGTGGCCCTGGCCCGCATCGAGCAAAACCAGGCCCTGCTGGCCCAGAGCCGCGCCGCCTTCCTGCCCAGCCTGAGCGGCCGGGCCACCACCACCCTTTCACGCATCGGCGGCGCTTTCGTGAATACGGGCACCGGCGGCAGCACCACCACCACCGGCACTACCACCGGCACCACGACTGGCGGCACCACGACTGGTGGAACGACTACCGGCGGCACCACCGGTGGAACGACCACCGGCGGTACCACAACCGGCACCACCGGCGGAACCACGACGGGCACAACTACAGGTGGCACCACCGGCACCACCACCACCGACCAATCCTCGGTAGTAACTGGGGGCACGGCGCACCAGTACCTGCTGGGCCTGAGCAGCAGCTGGGAAGCCGACGTGTGGGGCAAGCTGCGCAGCACCAAACGCTCCTACGCTGCCGCCGTGCGCCAGAGCGAGGCCTACCGCCGCGTGGTGCAAACCCAGCTTATCGCCGACATTGCCGACAACTACTATGCCCTGCTGGCCCTCGATGCCCAGCTCGACATCACCCAGCAAACCGTCCAGAACCGCATCAAGGACGTGGAAACCATGCGCCTGCTGCTGGAAGGCGACGTGGTAACCGGTGCCGCCGTGGTGCAAAGCGAAGCCCAGCGCTACGCCGCCGAAGTCACCATCCCCGACCTCCAGCGCAACATCCGCGAAACCGAAAACCTGCTGGCCACCCTGCTCGGCCGCACGCCCGGCCCCATCGACCGCAGTACGCTGGCTGCCCAGGATGCCGCCCCGCCCCTGCTCACCGGCGTGCCCGGCCAGCTGCTGCGCAACCGCCCCGACGTGCAGCAGGCCGAATTCGCTTTCCAGTCCGGTTTCGAGCAAACCAACGCCGCCCGCACCTACTTCTACCACAGCTTCACCATCACGGCCAACGGTGGCCTGACCAGCACCACGCTCACCGATTTGTTCTCGCCCACGGCCGTATTCGCCAGCATCGTGGGCGGCCTGGCCCAGCCCATTTTCAGCCAGGGCCTCAACCGGGCACGCCTGCGCCGGTCAGAGGCGTTGCAGAAAGAATACCTCTACAACTACCAGCAAACGATGTTCGTGGCCGGCCAGGAGGTGTCCAACGCCCTCTTCTCCTACCAAAGCGCCACCGACAAAACCCGCCTGCGCGCGTTGCAGCTAGAGTCGCTCCGCAAAGCCGTAGAGTACACCAACGAGCTGCTGGCCGCCGGTTTCGCCAACTACACCGAGGTGCTGCAGGCCCAGCAGAGCCTGCTCCAGGCGCAGCTCAATGGCGTGAACGACCAGCTGCAGCAGCGCCAGGCTGTGACGGACCTCTACCACGCGCTGGGCGGCGGCTGGCGGTAGCGAGTAGGCGCGGTTTCTCGGATTGAGCAGAAAAACGTCTGTCATCCTGAGCGCAGCGAAGGACCTTATCACGATTGGAATTCCGTTGAGAGAATCCCGTTCAGCCGTGATAAGGTCCTTCGCTGCGCTCAGGATGACAGACGATTTTAAATCACTAAAAATCTCAGCGCTAGCCGAG
>JAQBNT010000002.1 GCA_028288445.1 Hymenobacter sp.
GGCCCCGGCGCGCCTCAAGCAGCTCCAGCAAATCGCCGTGGCCAACGGCAACCTCTTCGCCGAGCTGATGGAAACGGTGAAATACTGTTCGCTCGGCCAGATTACCAACGCGCTGTTTGAGGTCGGCGGGCAGTACCGGCGCAATATGTAATTTGCCTCTTTAAAACGCTTCTTAGCTTCTCACTAAGAAGCGTTTTTTCTTTTCCACTTTTTCTAGCATACACAATGGCTCATACTTCACCATTATTTCAAAGTGCATTAGACCTTTTTTCACATTCTATTGAACACTTCAATTCAGGAACTGAACGTGACAGAAAATTCGTGATTATGCATTTGGCCAATGCCGTTGAGTTAATATTTAAAGACTTGATGCTTGACCTAGGCCTTTCGATTTATAAGAACCCAAAAGAAACTGTCACCATATCTGGAGCAATAGAATGCTTGTCAAAGGACAAGAAAATCAACATACCTTACTTAAACAAACTAGAGTTATTGATAGATGAAAGAAATGCTTTACAGCACCGTTACGGATTTCCAAATGAGTTGACAACCATATTTTATATGGAAGCCACATATGATTTTTTCAAAGAGTTTTTACAGAACAACTATAATCTAGATATTGAGAAGACTCTTGAAGACTTCATGAATGAAGATGACTTAGCCATATTTAAATTAAGGACAGTAACTACCAAAAATGAATTAGACAAATTAATTAAGCTAACAAAAGTGCATCCCGTAGGTGCTTTACTATCTGCCTATGCATATGTTGAAGGGCAACTAAATGAAATTCGCGAAATAGTGTTAAGGCAGCAATTCGGTGACGATAGGGACTTAAGAATGTTCATAACCCGTTACTTCTCACCTGATGGCATATGGAAACTTATGGCCGAATACGATATCGAGGTGGATGAAAATTTCAAAAGAAGTCTTTACAGTTTCAGAAGTACTCGAAACCAAGTTGCTCATGGAAGAGAAGGTATTGAGGGCAAGCAGGTAGTTGAGTTTATCAGTTTCGTCAAAGAATTAGAACCTAGAATAAAAGAGTTAAAGGAAAAGGTGGAGAAGGCACCAAACCTTTTAATCGAGCTTGAGAGGACGCGTAATGCCGAGAGAAGAGCAGATGTTCAACTTAATATTTTAGATGTAATTAAGAATTGATTCAGATTCTTATTCAATGAATACTTATTTAACGCCCTGTCTTCCTCACCTTGGGAGGGCAGGGTGTTGTGCGTAAAATGGCTCTACCTCCCAGACACACCAAGCTTCCTCAGCGGCGTTGAGAGGGGCCAGGGGCACGGGGGCGGGCGCATGGGCCGGTCGGGCGCGGCACAATAAGACGCACGAAGCTTCGGCAGTGGAGGCTGCGCTCAGCTCTTATTTCGGGCTACCCGGAAGCCGAGGTCATCGATTCGGAACTGGGTGGGATGGCTGCGTCGGCGGTTGGTCGCCAGGCAGCCGCGGGGCTCGTCGCACCACCCGCCGCCGCGAATGATGCGATACGAGCCGTAAACCGTCTCATCGTAGATATTCGAGCACCACTCCCATACGTTGCCGAGCATATCGTACAGCCCCCAGGCATTTGGCTGCTTCAGGCCCACGGGATGGGTGGTTTTTTCGGCGTTATCCTTATACCAGGCAATGGCGCCAATCTCACCGTAGCGGCTGCCGCTGGTGCCGGCTTTGCAGGCGTATTCCCATTCGGCCTCGGTGGGAAGGCGGTAGCCGTTGGCCGCTGCATCAAGCTGTACTGTTTCACCTTCGGCCTCAAGCAAGTAGCAGGGGCGCAATCCGGCAGCGGTGGAAAGCAAATTGCAGAACCTGACAGCCTCACGCCAGGACACGGTTTCGACAGGGTTTTGGGCACCCGTGAAAGTACTGGGCGATTCGTGGGTGATGGCGGCGTATACGGCCTGGGTTATTGGGTATTTAGCCAGGCAGAAAGGGGCTATCTCCACCTGCCACTGTTGCTTTATCCGGTCATCGCGCAGCATGATTTCCCCACCTGGAATGAATACCATCTGCTCTCTGACAATAGTAAGGGCAGATGCGTGAGCAAGGTCTGATTGCATGGTTGCTTGCGTTAGGGCACGGCAGATGCTGCGCTGTGAGCACAAAGTAACGGCTCGTGAGCGGTAGTCCCTGGCTGCTTCCGTACTCCCACCGCGGCGGCGCGACGCGGCCCGCTGCGGCAGCGGCGCTGGGGGCGCGGGAGTTGTCAGGGCCATTCCTTGGGTTCAGAGTGGCATCCCTATATTGTGGGCTATGAAAAAACAGCTACTCATTGCGCTGGCCGTTGCGGGCCTGCCTTGTGCCGCGCGGGCGCAGGTATCCATCAACACCAGCGGGGCCGCGCCCGATGCCAGCGCGATACTCGACGTGAGCTCGACGACGAAAGGGCTGCTGCCGCCGCGCATGACGCAGGCGCAGCGCACCGCCATTGCCGCGCCCGCCACCGGGCTCGTGGTGTACCAGACCGATGGCACCGCCGGCCTGTATTGCAACAGCGGCACCCCCACCACCCCGGCCTGGCAGCAGCTGGCACTGCGGGCGGCGGTGGCGTACGGCTACTATTCCGGCGGCGTCCAGACGGTTACCTCCGCCTCTGGCGTAAAATGCGACTTCACCACCGCCAACGTGTCGTCCGGCCTGGCGTTCAATCCGGGCACCGACGAGGTCGCCGTGGCGGTAGCGGGCGTGTACCGGGTTTCGTACGGCATGCTGGTAAATGCTAATACGGGGGGTAATTTCGAAATGCAGCTCCAAAGAAACGGGGCCATCGTGGGGCCGGTGGGCTTTGCTATTTTCGGTGGCGGGGGCTACCAGAACCTCCCCCTTGAAGGGCTGTATTCCCTCAGCGCCGGCGATGTTATTAGCGTAAGGGTTAGAGTTCCCAGTGGCGGCACCTTTACGGTTTATAATGCGGCATTGAACCTGCTTCAGGTCAATTAGCCGGCGTGGGCGCATGCTGGGCCGCGTTGGGGCTTGTTGCTTCAAACTGCACATCGACGAGCCCGACACGGTGAAGGCGCTCTACGACCCGCACATTTTCACGCAGCCCGGCAAGGCGGCGGCCACGGCCTGAGCGCCCGGCCGGGCGTAGTTTCGGGGACTCTTCTCAGCTATTGAACCCATGATGGAACGCGAAGAAATAACCGTCCGCTTTGCCGACTTGCGGCGGGCCGTGGAAACGGTGCCGGCTTACGTGCAGGAACTATCGGGCGTGGGCGAGCCGCTGACGCTGCGCACGGCCATTGAGGACGACCTGGGCATGATTGGGCTGGACACGGAGGAACTACTGCGGACCTTCGGGCAGCAGTTCCGGGTGGACCTGACGCGGTTTGATTTCACGGGGCTCATCAGCCCGGAGCCGGGCGGCAATCCGCTGGTTGTGTTGCTGCTGTTGCTCTACGTGGCGCTGTGGCTGCTGGCGTGGGTGGCCAATGGGATTGCGGCTTTATGTTGGGCACCATTCAGCCTGGTGAGAGCCCGGCGCATGCTGCAAGCAGGCATTGGTGCCTTGCCACCCGTGGTGCAGTCGCTGTCTCCGGCGGCGCGGCCCTGGCCCACCGCGCAGGTGCTGACGGTGGGCGACCTTGTGGCCTCCGCGGCAACCGGCTACTTTGTGAAGCGCGAGCGGGTGCGGTTTGTGCTGGCGGCCTAACACCCGCCGCTTTGGGGGGGCCTTGCCTCCCATTGCCCCGCGCCGGGGTCCGGGCAAAACCAAAAAAGCGTACGGCCCCTGTTGGAGCCGTACGCTTTTTTGGCTCATCGCCAAGCCGCCACTGGCGCTTCCGGCTGGCGCTACAGGGCGCTGGCGGCCGGGGCGTGGGCGGGGCTGAAGAAATAGGTGGCCGTGAGCTGGGCCACGCGCTGGCGGTAGGCCGTGGGCTCGGTGCCGAAGGCGGGGGCCTTGCCGGGTTGCTGGTTCAGGAGGCCCAGGCCGTAGCCGAGCTGTACCTGCAGGGCCCGGAAGCGGTAGCCGATGCCGGCGTTGAGGCCGGCATCGAAGCGGCGGGCCACGATGGGCCCGCTGTTGGCCTCGTAGGGAGCGGGGGGGGAGGACAGGGCTGCTGGTGCCGCTGACACTCGTGACCGGGGCCCCGGGGTAGGTGTCGCGGTAGAGGAAGAAGGTGTTGCCGTAGCTGTAGTAGTTGTTGGAGCTGAAGATGCCGCCGCTGCCGGTGGTGGCGGTGGTGTTGCCCTGGTTTTCCAGCTCGGTGCGCCCGCCCAGGCCAAAGGCCACGTAGGGCCCGGCAAAGACCTGGAAGCCGTGGTCGCCGCCGGTGGTGTACACCAGGTTGACGGGGATTTCGAGGTAGTTGGCGCGGCTGGTGCTGTGCAGCTTGTCGGTGTAGGTACTTTTGGAGAATACACTGCCCCCAAACGAGTAGGTGGTCGTGTTGGTGGCCTCGAGCGTTTGCTCCACGCCTTTTTGGGAGAACAGCACGGCCGGCTGCAGGGCCAGCTTGCCAAAGCGCACGTCCAGCACCGCGCCAAACTGCGGGGCGATGACGGCCTGGCGGTTGTAGTTCTGCTGGGTGGTCGTGACGACGCCGATGCCGTTGTAATTAGTGCTGAACCGGTAGGCGGGGTCGTCGCCGGCGCGGGTGGCCAGGTTGGCCCCGGCGCGCAGGCCCAGGCTGATGGTGGTCTGGGCGCGGGCGGCGGGCGCGGCGGCCAGCAAAGCGGCCACAGTGACCAAAGGAAGTAAGCGAAGCGTCATTAAAAGGAGCAGTTGTTAAAAAATGAAAAGGCAATGGTTCCGGCGAAGGTAACGGGCGGTTCCGTTCCCGGCCGGGCTACTTCCTGCCTACTTTTGACGGAAACCCTCATTCCGACGGCCATTGCGGCCGCTTTACCCCCTTCCTTTTTATGCCGGGCTACCGCAACCTCGACGACATTCTGACCATAGAGCAAACGCCGCTGGCTGCCCAGCCCGTGCCAGCCCATACCCTGGCCCTGCTCGAACGCGGCCGCGACCGCAACCCCGCCGCGCTGGCCCTGCGCTTCGTGTTCAGCGGGGAGCGGCCCACCGAGTCGGTCGATTTCACCTACGCGCAGCTGGTGCAGCGCTGCTACCAGACGGCCAACCTGCTGCACGAGCTGGGCGTGGGCCCCACCGATGTGGTGTCGTACCTGCTGCCCAACCTGCCCGAAACCCACTTCACGCTCTGGGGCGGGCAGGCCGCCGGCATCGTGAACCCGCTGAACCCGCTGCTGGAACCGGCCCAGCTGGCCGAAATCCTGAACGCGGCCGGCACCAAGGTGCTCGTCACGCTCCGCGCCTTCCCCAAAACCGATATCTGGCAGAAGGTGCAGGCCGTGGCCCCGCTGGTGCCCACGCTGCGCACGGTGGTGACGGTGGATTTGCTGGACTACCTGCCCCTGACGCAGCGGCTGCTGGTCAAAGCCCTACGGCTGACCCAGGGCAAGCCATCGCTGCCGGGCATTCAGGTGGTGGATTTTGCGCAGGCCAGCCGCCGCCAGCGCGGCAACCGGCTGGTGTCGGGCCGCCAGATTGCCTCGACCGATGTGGCCTGCTACTTCCACACCGGCGGCACCACGGGCACGCCCAAAATCGCACCCCTCACTCATTATAATGTTACGAGCACGACCTATGCTTCATCGCAGCTATTGGGCGGCGAGGCCGCGCCCGAGCGGCTGGTGTTCTTCTGCGGGCTGCCGCTATTCCATGTGAATGGCGTGGTGGTGACGGGCAGCGTGCCCTGGCTGCTGGGCCACACGGTGGTGCTGGGCAGCCCGGCGGGCTACCGCGGCCCGGGCATTCTCGATAATTTCTGGCAGCTAGTGGCGCACTACCGCATTTCGCTGTTCAGCGGCGTGCCCACCATTTTCAGCCGCCTGCTCACGCTGCCGGTCGAGGGGCACGACTTGACTTCCCTGCGCTACGCCATCTGCGGGGCGGCCCCGCTGCCGGTGGAGCTGCTGCGGGCGTTTGAAGAACGCACCAAATTGCGGCTGGTGGAAGGCTACGGCTTCACCGAAGGCAGCTGCATCAGCGTGGTGGGGCCGCTGGCGGGCGCGCCCATGCCGGGCAGCATCGGCCTGCGGGTGCCGTACCAGGACGTGCAGATTGTGATTCTCAACGAGCTGACCGGCGAGTTCCAGCGCTTCGCCGAGCCCGAGGAAAGCGGCGTGATGGTGGTGCGGGGCAGCAATATTTTCCACGGCTACCTCCAGCCCGAACATAACCAGGGCATTTGGGTGGATACCGGCGACGGCCAGGGCCCCTACTACAACACCGGCGACCTGGGCCGGATGGATGCGCAGGGCGGCTTCTACATCACGGGCCGCAAGAAGGAGCTCATCATCCGGGGCGGCCACAACATCGACCCCAAAGTCATCGAGGATGCCCTGATGGCCCACCCCGCCGTGGCCCTGGCGGCGGCCATCGGCAGCCCCGACGCCCACGCCGGCGAGTTGCCCGTGGCCTACGTGACCCTGGCCCCCGGCCAGGAAGCCACCGAGGGCGAGCTGCGCGCCTTCGCCGAAGCCAACATTCCCGAGCGCGCCGCCTGGCCCAAGCAAGTGTACACCGCAGCGGAACTGCCGCTCACGGCCATTGGCAAAATCTTCAAGCCGGCGCTGGCCAAGCAGGAAATCAGCCGGGTGTATCACCGCCACCTGGCGGTGGTGCCGGAGTTGACGGTGGATTCAATCAATGTACGCGACGACAAGCAGCGCGGGCTGGTGGCGGAGATTTCAGTGAGCGGCGCAGCTTCGGATGCGGCGATTGCGCAGGCCCTGCTGGGCATGGCGGTACCGTATGATGTGCAGCGGATGGGGTAAGGGTGCAGCTTGCTGGATGAAAGAACGGTCATGCTGAGCGCAGCTGAAGCATCTCTCCCGCAGTAGTAATCCAATCGAAGGGATTAGTTACGCGGGAGAGATGCTTCGGCTGCGCTCAGCATGACGGTCTGAATTTACCAACCCTTATGTCAGCAACCGGGCCTGGTGGGCGATGTTGATGAGGGCGGGCGCATTCTGGAGGGTGGCCAGCACCACTTCCTTGGCGGCCTGCTTCAGCTCGTCTTTGCTGATGTCGCGGGTTTCTTCCTGCACCAGCTCGGCCAGCGCCTGGAAAGCGTGGACCAAGGCCTCGCGGCGGGGACGCTCGGCGTGCAATTCGGCATATAACTCGGTGAAGTGCTGCTTGATTTTCTTGCGCCGGATGCGGAACACCGACTCTTTGCTCACCGAGGGCTGAATGGAATCGAGCAGGGCCACCAGCGGCAGCAGCTTGGTGGCGGTGGTGGCTACCGCGCCGGTGAGGCTGGGCCGGCGCACGCGCGGGCTAGGGAAATCATCGGAAGGCACGGACTCTGAAGGCATAAGCAGGGGATACTTCGGCGAAAGCGGACGCGGACGCGAAATTACCGGTTATTGGGTCAGCTTCTGCTCACTGGATTTCAGCTGAGTACAACGCCACGGTGCCCGCCTTGCCCCGCAGTGGGAACGCGCCCAGCGCCAGAAAACGGAATTCGGGCGGGTGCGACAGGGCCTCGTAGAGCGAAGCCGACAGCAGCAGACGGCTATTCAAGGCGTTGCATTTGGCCTCGATGCGGGCGGTGGTGTTGAGCACGTCGCCGTGAAACACCAGCTCGGTTTTCACCGCGCCCACCTGGGTGGCCATCACCGGGCCGCCGTGCAGGCCGGCTTTGAAGGCGGGCACGGCCCCGTAGGTGCGCAGGTAGTAGTCGCGGCGGCGATTGATGGCCTCCTGCATGGCGAAGAAGCAGCGCACGCAGCGGGCGTTTTGCAGGCCCGGCTGCCATTCCCAGGTCACCACCACCTCATCGCCCACGTACTGGTAAATCTCGCCCCGGTGGGCCACGATGGGCGCGCCCATGTCGAAGAAAAAGTCGCGAATTAGGTGGCTGTACCGCTCATTGCCCAGCTCTTCGGCCAGCGCGGTGGAGCCCTTCACATCCACAAACAGGAAGATGCGCTGCTCGGCCACCGGGTGGTGGTAGCGGCCCAGAAACAGGCGCAGCAGCGCGGGCCGGCCTATTTTGTTGCTGAGCTGATAGAGCAGGGACGTGAACAAACTCAGGATGCCGTAGCCCGTGAGCAGGCGCACGAAGGCCTGGCCCTCGGGCCGGATGGCTAGGGCGCGCCAGCTCTGGAACCCCTCGGCATCAAGAGCGGCCACCAGGGTGTTATCAACGGCATTGCCGAAGATGCGGCGAATGAGAAAGAGCAGCAGCCAGAACCCGGCCAGGTAAAACAGCATGCCCAGGCCCAGCCGCGTCACCAGCCGCACCCGCGCAAACAGCTGCGGGTACACATACACTTCCAGCGCGGCCACCAGCAGGCCCACCGGCCCGCCCACCTCCAGCGCCAGCCGCACATCGAGCCCCGAAAGCGTGCCGCGCACCAGCAGCACCAGCAGCAGCGTGCCCAGCACAAAAAACAGCGTGAGCGCCAGCACCGAGTGCCAGTAGAACCGTTGCAGGGGCCGCCGCCAGGGCGAGGAAATTGATTTCATAGAGCGCGAAGTACGCAGAAAAGGCTTGGTAGAACGTCATGTATGAAGAACGTCATGCAGCGCGCAGCGAAGCATCTTTACCGCGCAACGTAATCCAATCGAATGGTTTGCTACTGCGGTAAAGATGCTTCGCTGCGCTCTGCATGACGGATGGCTTGTTGTTTTTCAAACATCGCGTCCCCGAAATCGTCTTCTGATTACCTAACCCCATAACCTTCCTCATGCCCACCATCACCATCGCCCAAAACTCCGCCCAGGCGCTCACCGTCAATCGCCTCGGCTACGGCACCATGCGCCTCACCGGCCCCGAAATATGGGGCGAGCCCGCCGACCGGCCCCAGGCGCTGGCCATTCTGAAAAAGGCCATCGAGTCAGGCATCAATTTTCTGGACACGGCCGACTACTACGGCGAGGACGTGACCAACCGCCTCATCGCCGAGGCTCTGCACCCCTACCCGGCCGACCTGGTTATCTGCACCAAAGTGGGGGCCACCCGCAAGCCCGACAAAAGCTGGGCGGCCTTCAACACCCCCGAAAACCTGCGCACCAGCATCGACAACAACCTGCGCACCCTGCGGCGCGAGCAGATTCAGCTGGTGCACCTGCGGCTGATGGGCCACGGCGCGGTGCCGCTCGATGAGCAGCTCGGGGCCATGTTTGAGATGCAGCGGGAAGGCAAAATCCTGCACGTGGGCCTGAGCAACGTGAACCGCGCGGAGCTGGAAGCCGGCCTGAAGCTGGGCGAAATTGCCACCGTCGAAAACATGTACGGCTACGCCCAGCGCACGTCCCTGAGCGCCCCCTACGGCGAAACCCGGGGCGGCGAGGAAGTGCTGCCGTTGTGCGAGCAACACGGCATTCCGCTCATCCCCTTCTTCTCGCTGGTGCACGGCCTGCCCAACGCCGGCGATAAGCTGTCCGAAATTGCCCGCAAGCACAACGCCACCGAAGCGCAGCTCAACATTGCCTGGCTGCTGCACAAGTCGCCCTGGATTCTGCCCATCCCCGGCACGTCGTCGCTGGCGCATTTCGAGGAAAACATCAAGGCGGCCGATATCAAGCTGAGCGCGGAGGACATGGCGTACCTGGGCTAATTTGCAGCCGATGCGCTTCGCCAAGACCTTATTACTGGCTTCTGCCCTGCTGCTTGCGCGGCGGGAGCCAGTTACGGCCCAAACGGCTAATTCCTGGAATAACAAGGCCTGCGCCGTGGTGCTGACCTATGACGATGCCCTCGACATTGACCTCGACAACGTGGTACCGGCCCTGGACTCGGCCGGGTTTCGGGGCACGTTTTACCTCATCGGGGCGTCGCCGGTAGTCGCCCGGCGGCTCGGGGAGTGGCGCCAGGCCGCCCGGCGCGGGCATGAACTGGGCAATCACGCCCTCTTTCATCCCTGCGATGGCAGCCTGCCGGGCCGCAGCTTCGTGAAGCCCGACCACGACCTGCACACCTATACCGTGGCCCGCGCCGTGGATGAAATCCGGGCCAACAACGCCCTGCTGGCGGCCATAGACGGAAAAACCGCCCGCACCTTCGCCTACCCCTGCGGCGACCGGCAGATTGGCGGCGTCGCGTTCTACGACCAGCTCCGCCCCGACTTTGTGGCGGCGCGGGGCGTGGCCCCCGGCCTGCAAACCGCCGCCCAGGTGAGCCTCGACAACGTGAATTGCTACTCCATAAACGGGCAGCCGGGCCAGTATCTGATTGATTTGGTGAAGCAGGCCCGGCAGTCGCACACGCTGCTGGTGTTTCTGTTTCACGGCGTGGGCGGCGGGCACCCGCTGAACGTGGACCTGGCCGCGCACCGCCAGTTGCTGCGCTACCTCAAGGCGAATGAAAAAGACATCTGGATAGCCCCGATGGTGGAAGTAGCCCAGAAGATAAAGCTGGAGCAGCAGGCCGCATCGGGCAATAAGTAACATTGTCATCAACGCTGCTAAAAGGCTGCCAGAATGTATTCCGGCAGCCTTTTTGTACTGCCAGCGTCCGTAGTTTGGTCTGATAAGATTCCTGGACCAGTTATTTTTGACGACATGAAAAGCCGCTTTTGGTATGGCCTCGGGGCGCTGCTGCTGGCCGCCCCGGCACCCGCAGCACTCGCCCAATCCCTGACGGGCGTATGGCAGGGCGTCGAATCCGAAACCGGCAAGCCCAACGGCTACTGGCCCGCCGTGCTGCGCCTCCAAAAAAGCAAGGGCACCGACGTGTTTGGGGTGCTGTACCAAGAAGTGGGCGGCAACCCCGGCGTTTCGGTCACCTTCCAGATGCAGGGCGGCCGCACCGCCACCGGCCTGCGCCTCGAACACGAGAGCAAGCTGAACGAAACCGGCCGCAGCCTCCGCAGCTACTGGTGCGACGGCTCCATCACCTTCACCTACGACCCCGCCCTGGAAAAACTCACCGGCCACGCCACCTACCGCCTCGTGGGCGATTGCAGCGTGGGCACGTTCACCTTCTACCGCATCAAGCTGAAATCGCCGGCCACCGTGCCGGCCGGCACCGAAAGCATCATCCGCGTGTCGGGCCGCAACGTGCTCTGGTACGCCGATGCCGAGCTACAGCAGCCCCTGGCCGCCGGCAACACCTACCGCACCAAGCTCAGTAAAACCACCACCTTCTACCTCAAGCAAGCCTATTATCCCACCGAGCAAAGCCCGGTGGTGCCCATTACCATTCAGGTGAGTGGGGCCAAGCCAGCCCCCGTCACCCCGCCCCCGCCGCCACCCGCGCCCCCGGCCGACTCAGTGGCCAAAGCCCCGGCCGCGCCCGCGCCCATTTTGCCCGCCGCGCCGGCCCCGGTAGTGCTGCCTACGGTACTCTTCCAGTTGGGCACGCCCGAGCTGATGCCCACCGCCGCCCCGGCCCTCGACCAGCTGGCCACCGAGCTCAAGGCCCGCCCTACCTTGCGGCTGCGCATTGCCGGCTACACCGATAAAATCGGCGAGCCCGACAAAAACCAGCGCCTCTCCGAGCAGCGCGCCGAAGCCGTGAAAACCTACCTGATAAAAGCCGGCATCGCACCCGAGCGCCTCAGCACCATCGGCTACGGCGACTCGCGCCCGCTCCATCCCTCGCCCGACGCCCGCAACCGGCGCGTGGAAGTAGAGGAAATAAAATAAGCCCATCCCCAAATCATGTCCCACCGCCACTTTCTCATTCATAAGCCCTACGGCTACCTCAGCCAGTTTGTGGGCGAGGCCAAGAAAAAAAAGCTGGGCGAATTCCACGATTTCCCCGAGGGCATCATGGCCATCGGCCGGCTCGATGAGGACAGCGAAGGCCTGCTCCTGCTCACCACCGACGGCCAGATGAGCGAGTACGTGCGCAGCAAAAAGGTCGAAAAGGAATACTTCGCCCAAGTCGACGGCCGGATGACCGAAGAGGCCCTGGCTCAAATGCAGGCCGGGGTCGAAATCGGCATTCACGGCGAAAAATTCTTTACCAGCCCCTGCGCCGCCCGCCGCCTCGACCCTGCCCCCGCCTTCGCCCCCCGCACCCGCAAAATCCGCGACGACCGGCACGGCCCCACTTCCTGGGTCAGCATCATCCTCACCGAGGGCAAGTTCCGTCAGATTCGCAAGATGACGGCGGCGGTGGGCTTTCCCACGCTGCGGCTATTTCGGGTGCGGGTGGGCGATATCTGGCTTGGTGACTTGGCGCCGGGCGCGGTAGTGGAAGTACCGGACTTCGGATTATAAACTCATGCAGCGTGGATTAGTCCATTATTAAATCATTATTTTATGCTGCATGCATAACATTTAACTTCGCATGTCGTATCTTTGTACCAGCATTTGACACTAGCCTTTTGCCCTATCGATATGAAAAAGACCACTGCTTTCTCGTTTTCCTCGCTGCTGCTTTTGGGCGGCGTGACCTACCTGGCTGCCAAACTGGCCGACCTGGACCTGACGTTCTTCTTCCACGGCGATGACGACCAGCACCACTACTGCTAAGCCTTATTTTATCGTTACGCAGCATCCTATCAGCGTTATTACCTGAAAAAGCCCGGCCCATTAGCCGGGCTTTTTTGTTATCGCGTCGGCCAATGCGGCGGGGCCGGGCGGTTCGGCGCGGCTTTTGGAACCTTGCCCCCGCAACGGCGTAATCCGTTGAACACTTTTTCCACCGGCTGCCGGTGGCGGCCCTGGTGGCTGCGGCCGTTGCAGCTTCACCAATCCCCCTCCTGGTTTTATGAACCTCGATTCCCACCAAGCTCAGGTGAGCTACATCATTGGCCGCGACCTGGCCCGCAACTTTGCCCAGCAGGGCCTGGAGCTTGACATCGACGTGCTGGCCGCGGCCCTGAAGGAAGGCCTCGCCGGCCAGCCCAGCCGCCTCACCCAGTAACAAATGCAGGCCGCCATTCAACAGTTGCAGGAGCAGCTTTGCGGTGCAGATGACGAACAACAAGACCAAAACTCCAACTCCATGAACAACAACAAATCAGAAGGCGAAGCCTTCCTAGCCGAAAACGCCCAG
>JAQBNT010000032.1 GCA_028288445.1 Hymenobacter sp.
TTCCTGGATTGGCACATTGGTTGGATTTCTAGCCTAATCCCAAACGTAGCAGTTGCACTAGTATCATAGAATCCTAATGACCAAACCCGCCCTCCACGCCCTCTGCCACGCCTTCATCGAGCAGCGCATCAGCGCCGCCCGCACCGCCATGCAGGCCGCCCAGGAATCCTCCTCCTCCGAAACCAAGAGCAGCGCCGGCGACAAGTATGAAACCGGCCGCGAAATGGCCAACGCCGAGCGCGACCGCAACGCCGCCCACATGCAGCAGGCCCAGCAGCTGCAAGCCGAGCTCGCCCGCATCAGTCCCGACCTGCCTTGCGACACCGTACGCCCCGGGGCCCTCGTCGGCACCAGCCTGGGCCGGTTCTACATCAGCATCAGCGCCGGCAAGCTGGAAGGGACGGACGTATTCGCTGTCTCGCCCGCCGCGCCCGTCGCCGTGGCGCTAAAGGGCTTGCGGGCGGGCCAGGAGGCCGTTTTCAACGGTAAAACGGTGCGGGTGCTGGTTGTGGAGTAAGCACCACCTGTGCTGCCATCCGCAGGGCGTATGAGCAGGCGCTGGACGTGTATGAGCACGCCCGAGACGTGTATGAGCAGACCCGTGGCGTGCATGAGCACGCCCGTGGCGTGTGCAAGCAGCCCCGTGGCGTGTGTGAGCAGACCCGAGACGTGTGCAAGGAGGCGCGTGGTATGTGCAAGCAGACCCGTGGCGTGTGTAAGAAGACCCGTGGCGTGTGCGAGGAGGCGCGTGGTGTGTGCAAGCAGACCCGTGGCGTGTGTCAGCTCCTACTTCCAGGCCCCGCCGCCGTCGGCCGGCTTGTCGCCCTCGGGCTTCACCAGCTTGAATTCCACGCGGCGGTTCACCTTAGCGTCGGCCTCGGTCACCTCGTCCTTGAGCGGGTGGCTGGAGCCGTAGCCGAAACTCTCGATGCGATTCGGGGCCAGCTTGCCCTTGCGCTCGATGTAGCGCCGGATTTCCTCGGCCCGGTCCTGCGAGAGCTTCTCGTTCACGTCGGGGTCGCCGCTGGTGTCGGTGTGTCCCGAAATGCTGAGCCGGAACGTGGGATGGTCCACCAGAAACAGCGCAATGCGGTCCAGCGTGGCGTGCATGGCCGGCAGCACCGTGGCCTTGCCCGCCTCAAACTCTAGGTTCTTAAAAATCAGCGGCAGCTTGTAGTCGATGCTATTCGTGAGCAGCGTCATCACCGTGTCGCCCTTCAGGGCAAACTGCTTTTCCACCGAGAAAAAATCGTTGCTCTGAATCAGCATCGCGTAGTGCGAGCCCTCAATCAGCTCAAAGTCAAACGTGCCATCGGGCCGGATAAACTTGCTGGCCACCTCCACGCCATTATCGGTATCAATGATGCTCACGATGCCCTTCAGCGGCTTGCTGTTCACCGAATCCAGCAGCGTGCCCTCCACCCGGGTAGTGGCCGTGGGCTGCGCCTCCATCGGCAGCGGGAAAGAATACAGGTCCAGATTATTCAGCTCCTGCGCCTCCGAGCGGGCATAATACAGGTTCTTGCTCTCCCTATCAATGGTGAAATAATACTCCGACCCCTTCCCGTTCACCAGCGGCCCAATGTTCTTCGGCTCCTGCCAGCGCCCGCCCACGCGGTAGGTTTTGTAGATGTCGAAGTCGCCAAAGTTCAGCAGCTGCCCCCGCGAGCTAAAGTACAGCACATGGTACAGCGGGTGATAAAACGGGCTCACCTCGTTCTCCCGCGTGTTCACCACCGGCCCCACGTTCTCGGCCAGGCTCCACTGCCCGTTCTTCAGCTTGCGGGTATAATAGATGTCCGACAGCCCAAACCCGCCCAACCGGTCCGATGCGAAATACAGCGTGTCCTCGCCCTGCGACAGCGTCGGCTGCGAGTCCCAGCCCAGCGAATTCACCATTGGTCCCAGGCTCCTGGGCGTGCTCCACTTGCCGTCCTTACCCCGCGTGGCGGTATACAGGTCGCAGTTACCGTGGCAGGTAGCACACTCGCACCGGGCAAAATAAATCGTCTTCCCATCCTTGCTCAAACAGGCCGAGCCCTCGTTGTTGGGCGAGTTGATGGGCTTGGGCAACGGCTCGGCATCAGACCAGCTCACGCCCTCGCGGTGCGAGGTATACAGGTCCTCGTCCACCACGCCGGTCAGCCCGCGCCGCTTGCGCTTGCTGCTAAAAATTATCAGCGAATCATTGCCCGCCAGCGCCGGCCCGTAGTCCGGGGCCTTGCTGTTGATGGCATCCCCCATGCTCGTGTACACCCCCTTGGGCGGGTGGAAGGTGTTGAGATTCTTGCGGTACTCCACCAGGTCGTAGTACGTTTTCAGGGGCACGTACAGGTCCGTATTCTTCTCTTCCAGTGAGTCGTAGTAGAGCTGCACGCGCTTGGTATCGGCGCGGCTGTGCTTCAGGGCCAGGCGGTAGTAAGCCTTGGCTTTCACCGATTGGCTGTCGCGCTCCAGCAACTGGCCCAGCCGCCAGAGCATGTTGGTGTTCTTCTCAAAGTTCACCGGCCCGAACTTGGCCACGTAGTCTTCCAGCAGCAGGCGCGTCTGGTGGTACTGCCGCCGCTTTTCGGCCTTGGCAATGGCTTTCAGCGCTTTCTTATCCTCAAAGAATGGGTATTTGTTGATGAAAATAAAGTCGGGCGTGCCGTCCGGCCGCAGGTGCAGCTTGCGGCTCACGCGGCTGTTGAGGCCGCGCACCCGGTAGGTGCCGGGCGCAATGGCCGGCTTGGCTTTCACTGGCGCGCCCGCCGCCTTTTTGGGTGCGGCCGAAGCCCCACCACTCGTCGTATCGGCGGAAGGGGAGGCGGCGGCGGGAATTCGTTTGGCGGGCCGGCGTTGGGCCTGGGCGGTGGGCGAAGCCAGCAGCCCGGTGGCCGCGCTCAGCAGCAAAAGCAACCAGCTTCGACGCAATAAAGCCGACATGGGTAGAGTTTTCGACATGAAATATTGCGCAAGTTGCCAACAAATTAGGGAATTAGCCATATTTGGTATCCGCCGTCGGGGATGATGCGCCGCTTTGGCGGCTTTGGCCCGCTGGCACGGCCCTTGAAGGCCAAACGCGCCGGGAAAGCGTACCTTGTATCTTCCCAATCAAAAGGCCCAAAACTGCCAATCTGGCACCCGTGGCCGTTGCTTCTGCTTTATCTTTTTTCATGCATCTGGCCTCTTTTTATACTTCTGCTGCGGCTCCGGTTCGCACGCTCAGCGACGCTAATTCCCAACCCGAAGCCATCGCCATTATGGCCGCTGACCCTGACCACCTCCTGCGCGGCGACGACGCCCCGCCCACGCTGCCGCTGCTGCCCGTGCGCAACACTGTCCTGTTTCCGGGCGTGGTGCTGCCGGTCACGGTCACGCGCAAGAAAAGCGTGAAGCTGGTGCGCAAGGCCTACGCCGCCGACAAGCTCCTCGGCGTAGTGGCCCAGCTCAACCCCGACGCCGACGAGCCCACCACCGACGAGCTGCACCCCGTGGGCACCCTGGCCCGCATCCTGAAGCTGCTGGAGCAGCCCGACGGCCAGATTACCATCATCCTGCAAGGGCAGGTGCGCTTCACGGTGGATGAACAGCTTACGTTTGCGCCCCTCACGGCCCGCGTCAGCTACTTCACCGAGGTGGCGTTGAACCCTGAAATTCCCGGCGAATTTGGCCTGCTGC
>JAQBNT010000053.1 GCA_028288445.1 Hymenobacter sp.
GCGTTCCAAAATGACGAGAAGGAAAAGCGGGCGGCTGAATTGGTGATTGCCAACAAGGAACTGGCTTTCCAGAACGATGAAAAGGTGAAGCGGGCAGCCGAGCTGCGCATTGCCAACTACGCCCGCAGCCTGATTGAGGCCAGCCGCGACCCGCTGGTAACCATCAGCCCCGAGGGCAAGATTACGGACATGAACTCGGCCACGGTGTACATCACCGGCATCGAGCGCGAGCAGCTGTTGGGGTCTGATTTCTTCACGTATTTCACGGAGCCGCAGATGGCGCGGGAAGTGTACCAGGAAGTATTTGCCAAGGGCACGGTGGCCGATTCGCCCCTCACGCTGCGGCACAAGGACGGCAAGCTGACCGACGTGCTGTTCAACGGCTCAGTGTATAAGAACGACGAAGGACACGTGCTGGGCGTGGTGATTGTGGCCCGCGATGTGACTGACCAGAAACGCATTGCCACGGAGCTGACCGAGGCCAAAATAGCCGCCGAGCGCGCCACCGTGCTGGCCGAGGAAGCCCAGGCCAAAGCCGAAAGCGCCACCCAGATTGCCGAAGACGCGGTGAAGGCCAAGCAGCAGTTCCTGAGCAATATGAGCCACGAAATTCGCACGCCCATGAATGCCATCATCGGCTTCACGAAGGTGGTGCTGAAAACGGAGCTGACCGACAAGCAGCAGGAATACCTGACGGCCATCAAGCTGAGCGGCGACACGCTGATTGTGCTGATAAACGACATTCTGGACCTAGCCAAGGTGGACGCGGGCCGGATGACGTTTGAGCAGATTCCGTTCAAGCTTTCGGCCTCGGTGGCGGCCATGGTGCACTTGTTCGAGACCAAAATCCAGGAAAAGAACCTGGAATTGGTGATGGAGTACGACGAGAAAATCCCGGAAGTAGTGGTGGGCGACCCCGTCCGCCTGCACCAGATTATCCTGAACCTGGTGAGCAACGCGGTGAAATTCACCAGCGAAGGCAGCATCACGGTGGGCGTGCGAATGCTGGTGCAGGACGCGGAAAAGGTCATCCTGGAGTTCGCTGTGACCGATACCGGCATCGGCATCGAGCAATCGAAGCTGAGCACCGTGTTCGACAATTTCCAGCAGGCCACCAGCGGCACCAGCCGCTTGTACGGCGGCACGGGCCTGGGCTTGGCCATCGTGAAAAACCTGGTGGAGCCGCAAGGAGGCACCATCAGCGTAAAGAGCAAGGTGGGCAAGGGCTCCACGTTCAGCTTCATTCTGAGCTTCAATAAGACGCTGGAAAAAGCCGACGCGGAATCCAATATGACCGTGGAGCTGGAAGCCGGTTTCAAGGACGTACGCATCCTGGTGGTGGAGGACATTGCCCTCAACCAGCTGCTGATGAAAACGCTGCTGGAGGATTTCGGCTTCGAGATGGAAGTGGCCGGCAACGGGCAGATTGCCATCGAGAAAATGCAGACCACGCACTTCGATATCGTGCTGATGGACCTGCAGATGCCCGTGATGAACGGCTTCGAGGCCACTGAATACATCCGTACCCAGCTGCATTCCAACGTGCCCATCATCGCCCTCACCGCCGACGTGACTACCGTGGACGTGGAGAAATGCAAGGCCGTGGGCATGAACGACTACATCTCGAAGCCCATTGACGACAAGCTGCTCTACAGCAAAATCATCAAGTACCTGAAAAGCTCGGATTACAACAAGCCCGCCATCGAGCCGGATGCCGAGGAGGTCGAGCCGCAGCCCATGGTTACCTGCGTCAATTTCGACTACCTGCGCCGCATCACCAAGAGCGATGCCCGCATGGCCGAGATGATATTCCTGTACTTGCAGGAGATTCCGCCGCTGGTGCAAACTATGAAAACCGCCATTGCGGAAAATGAATGGCACGCCCTGAAGTCAGCTACGCACTCCATCATCCCCACGTTTGCCACGATGGGCATTCATCCCGAATTCGAGGACAACGCCAAAGACCTGCAAGCGCTGGCCGGCATCCTCCTAGCTGATGATACCGGGGCCGAAGCCGCCGGGGCGAACCTGACCAAGGTGCACAGCCTGTTTGCCAAGATTGAAGCCGTGTGCAAATTGGCCGCCGGGGAGCTGGAGGAGAAGCTGCAGCGGCTCTCGCAAACGCTGCACCCGGCACGGGTGCAGGCTTAAGGCCGGCCGAGCAGAACCAGAGATTGAACGTCATGCCCCCTTCTGGTCCCCTACCCGGCTAGCACTTCCGTTACCTTCCCGATGTCCCCGCTCACCTTCTGCAGAAACGTGAGCTGCTCCAACAGCAGCTTGTCGTCGGCGGCTTCTACGGAGATGCTGGGTTCGGGCGCGGCCAGCTCCACGGGGGGCGGGGCGGCGGCGGGCGCGATGCGGGCCAGGCTCTTGCTGAGGGCCGCCACGGCGCTGGTAAGGGCGCGGCGGCTGTCGGGCGGGAAGGGCGGCACGGCGGGCGCGGCTTCGCGCAAGGTGCCGGTGAGGGCCGCGATGTTGGAGGAGAGAATGTGGTTCAGCACCACGAATTCGTGGGTTTCAGTGGGGCGGTGCTGCTTGCTTTTGGGCTCGGTGAGCATGCGCTGGAAGGCGGCCGCAAGGTTGGCCCCGCTCACGTACACGTTTTTGCGGAGCAGGCGGTACTCGTTGGCCGTGAGGGGCCGGCCGGCGAGGCGGTCGGCCAGTTGGCGCAGGTAGGCCAGGTTGGCGCGGAGAGCGGCGGCCATGTAGTCAGTCAACTGCTCCGATTCCCAGCTCGGAAACAGGAAATAGCCCGCCGAAAACGCAATGGCGCAGCCCATGAGCGTATCAACAATGCGCTCCTGGGCCACGCCCAGGTAGCTCAGCCCCAGAAACCGGAACATGATGAGCAGATAGGCCGTCAGAAACACCACCGTGACCAGGTACACGGTGCGCTGGAAGCTATAGGCCACCACCATAAACACCACCAGAATGGCAAACCGGGCCTCGGGCCACGGCACCGCCCACAGGATGAGGCCGCCCAGCGCCCCGCCCGCCAGCGTACCGATGATGCGCTCGGTGTTGCGCTGCCGCGTGAGGCTGAAGCCGGGCTTGAGCATGATGGTGACGGTCATCAGAATCCAGTAGTTGTGCTGGCCGTGCCACAGGGTTTCGGCCACGGCATAGGCCACCAGGCAGGCCACCGTCATGCGCACGGCGTGGCGGAACACGGCCGATTTCATGGTGAGGTTCTGGCCCAGGGCGCGCAGCTCGATTTCCTGGCGGGCCACGAACTGGGTGTGCTCGGCGGCGCGGCTGGCGGCGGGCGCGGCGGCTGAGAGGGCTTCATCGAAGTAGCGGCGGATGTTGCCCACGCGCCGGATGATGTCGCGCAGGTTCACCAAGATTTTTTTCAATACCAGCGTATTCCCATTGCCTGCCGAAGACACTTCCAGGGCGCTGATGCGGGCTTGCAGGCGGTCCCACTCAGCGGTGAGGATGGGGCCGGTGCCGGGGTGCGCGTGGTTGGTCTGGATGGCCACGCCGAGGTGGTCGAGTTCGGTAGCAACGTGCCGGATGAGCCGGGCCACATCATCCAGAATGCCGGTGTGGCCGAAGCTTTCGCGCACGGCCGAGTAGTCGTAGTAGCCCACCGTGATGCGCTCGTACAAATCTACCGTTTCCACAAAGGTGAGCACCAGGCGGCGGCCGGTGGTGGTGGTTTCGTTCACAATCTGGCGGGTGCGGAAGAGCAGGTCGCGCACGGCTTCCTGCTTTTCGTTCACCACTATTTGCTGGGCTACGAGCTGGCGGTAGTCCTCATCCAGCGCGGTGGCAGTGTTGTAGAACTTGGCTTTGAGGTCGAGAAAGCGGGCCAGGGCGTGAATGCACTCGCCCAGGGCCTGCTGGGCCGGGCGGTAGGGCCGCACCTGGTAGGCCACCATGGCCAGGCCAGCGTACCAGATGCCGCCCAGCAGCAGCAGCCCCGCATGAAACGGGGCATCGGCCAACGCGGGCGGGTGGGCCAGCAGCAGCACCACGTTCAGCAGGGCGGCGGTGCCCACGGCCCCGGCCCGGGCGCCCCACACCAGCAGCATGGTCAGCCCGAAGCTCAGCACCCCGATTTCGAGGGCCAGCGTCCAGACGTTGAGGGCGGCTACGCTGGTGAGCAGGGCGGTGGTGCCCACCAGGGCCAGGGCGGCCAGCATGCCGTTGCGGCGGTGCGCGGCGGGGCCGGGCGTGTCGGTCACGCTCACGCACACGGCCCCGGTCGAGATGCTCAGGCCCTCGGCAAAATGGCCCCACTGGCCCAGCAGCACCGCCGGCAGCAGAATGGACACCGTGATGCGCACCCCATCGGAAAAATTCTGGCCGGAGAAGAAGTAGCGGAGGCGGCGCGTCTGGTCGTTCATGCAACGGGGGCGGGTAATGCGGCAATTAACGCGAAGATGCGCCAAATGGGTTGTAGTGCGAACCGGTGGTTCGCGCCCCCGCGCCGTTCGGGTATCGTTCGGGGACACGAACCACCGGTTCGCGCTACAGCTGCTTCAGGGCGGAGCGGGCGGGCTCGTCGTCGTAGGCGGTGGAGTCCCTGTCCTCATACACGGCGCTTTCCAGGTCGTCCACGCAGGTTTCAAGCTCGGCTACTTCTTCTTCCTTATCGGCCAGCTGCTGGCGCAGATGGGCCAACTCCTGGGCCTGCTGCTGCTGCGTGGCTTCGAGCCGGGCCAGGCGCTGCTGGTCGGCCTGGCAGGCGGGCAGCGCGAGGGCCAGGGCAGCTAATAGCACGGCCCGGCGGGCCGGGGCAAAAGTCGGAGGGAGTTTCATTGGACCAAAATTACGGCTTCAAGCTGTAGACAGTTAGCCGTAGCCCCGGGGGCGACCTATTGGTAGTAGCACAGATTGATGTTGTAGTGAAAGCCCCGTAGGGGCGACACTCGCCCAACGAGTGCCGCCCCTACGGGGCTTTGGCGTGCTGTTCTATCCGTTTTACTACCGACATGCCGCCCCTCCGGGGCTTTAAAACGTGCAGCTGGCAACATTTTCCTCTACCCTGCTTCCCCCTTCACCACGGCCAGCAGCCAGTCTTCGCCTTCGCGAGTGAGGTGGTAGGCGCGGCGGCGGCCGGCGTTGGAGAGCTCTACTAAGTTGGCTTCGCGCAGCTCGCGCCAGGTGCGGCTGAGGCCGCTGGGCGAGAGGCCGAGGGCATCGGCCAGGGCGGGGTCGGTGCTGAGCTGGAGGGGCGCGGCCAGAAAATTGTAGCAGATGAGGGCCACGCCGCGCAGCCGGCGTGAGTCGCGCTGGAGCAGGCGCACCCGCAGCGCCGCGCGCAGGCGGGCCTGCACGCTGGCCGCGTCGAATAGCACCGGCGGGGGAACGTCGCGGGTGAGGATGCGCTGCTCGAAAGCGGCCAGCAAAGCAGTTTCGGCGGAGATGGGGGTGGCGGGGGGCTCGGGCAGCGGCAGTGAAGTCATGGGGAGGGGCGCGGGCCAGTGGGGCGGGGCGGCACAAGGTACTCACGGACTGATACCCGGCCGCGACGGAGCAACAGCAGGCATTCAGGAGGGCATTGGGGGCGGGCGGGCATTGATAGCCAGCCGTTACACGCTCATTGCAAGATTACGCGCTTCGATACAAGGCTTAAGCATAACAATAGCAAGCTTAAGCATGACAATAGCAAGCTTAAGCATTTCCATACCGGGCTTGCATGCATTCATACCAGGCTTTCGTGTATTGATAGCAAGCTTTTGCAAATGAATTAAATGCATAAGCACTTCCATAGCAGGCTTACACGGACCAATAGCAGGCTTAGGTAAACCATTAGAAGGCGTATTGCGCAACCCGCCGCAATGCGCTTTAGTACATCACGTCGTTTACGGCCTCAATCTTGGGCGGCATCTCGGTTTCTTCGAGCAGCTCGCGCAGGTCGATTTCGATGTTGCGGCAGATGGAGGTCATCGGCACGTCGTAGATGTCGTTTTCGAAGGGGTTTTCGCTGGTGTGGCCCACCACTTCAATCACGTTGAACACCCACGACACGAGGACGGAGAAGGGCACCATGAGCCAGACGTGGTACTGGCCCAGGGCCAGGCGGCTGTCGAACTCCTCGACCAAACCCAGGGGCAGGATGGCGGCGAATACCCACACGAATACGAAGCTGAAATAGGCAAACTGGCGCGGAAAGGGCGTATTCTTGATGCGCTCGCAGCCGCCCTGGGCGTTGAGCAGGTCCTGGATGGTTTGCATGAGGGCCACCTGACGGAACTCGGTGAGGAGGCCGCGCTTGTATAATTCGCGCAGCTCGACGCTTTGGCGGCGCAGCAGGTGGGTGGGCGGGTTGCTGAGGTTTTTGGCCTGCTCGGCCTCGTTGGGGGGGAGGAAGGGAGCTACTTCGGTGTCCCAGAGCTGGGCGGTTTGGCGGCGCAGGTGCAGGCGCAGGGCGTTCACCCAGGCAATCTGGCGGTAGAGCAGGCGGCGGTGCAGCTCGGTGATGTAGCGCGGGTCGGGGCCGACGCCGTCGGGGGTGGCCTGCACAAAATCGAAGGTGCGGATGGCCCACACGCGGCTCGTGTTCACGATGCTGCCCCAGAGCTGGCGGCCCTCCCAAAACCGGTCGTAGGAGCCGTTGCTTTTGAAGCCGATGTAGAAGGCCACGGCCGTACCGAGCAGCGCCACGGGCTGCCACGGAATATCGAGAATGTGGACGTTGAACGGCCCGTAGAGCAGGCAAATCAGCGTGTTGTAAACGGTAAAAATGAGCAGGCTGCGGCGCGTGAGCTGCCACACTACTTCCCAGCGGAGGTTTTTGCGAACGTACATGAGGGGCAATAACCGTTAAAACTTCCGGGGTGTTGCCCTCCCGGCATTAATTCCCAATTAATTCGACAGGGCGGCGATGCACTTGAGCTCGATGGCGATGGGCGTGGGCAGGCAGTTTATTTCGAGGGTGGTGCGGCAGGGCTGGGCCGTGGCGAAGTACTCGGCGTAGAGGCGGTTGTAGGTGGAGAATTCGTCCTTCATGTTGGTGAGGAACACGGTCACGTCCACCAAATCGTCCCACTGCGCGCCGGCTTCTTCGAGGATGTAGCGCACGTTCTGGAACACGGCGCGGCACTGGCTTTCGAAGTCGTAGCGCAGGATATGGCCGGCTTCGTCGAGCTCCACACCGGGAATGGCCTTTTGGCCGCGCTGGCGCGGCCCCACGCCGGAGAGAAACAACAGGTTGCCCACGCGGCGGGTGTAGGGGTAAGCGCCTACGGGCTCGGGGGCGCGGCTTTCGGTGGTCATGATAAATATGCGTTGAGGGATGCGGTATTTCGCTTCAAAGAACGTCATAGAGAGGGGAAGGCGAAACCAGACGGGGCACGGGCTGCCGTTCTTTGCATAGCGCGCCGGCACTATTTCGGCGGGCACGGCCTTTGCGCTGCAACTGTCATTTCTCAATTCCCCCTCCCCTTCTTCCTGTTCTACGCATGAAAATCCCGATGCTCCTGCTGCTTGGCGGCCTTAGTTTTTCCAGTATTTCGGCCCACGCCCAGAAGCGCAAAATGCCGCCCAAGCCCACGGCCAACACCGTGTACGACTCGGTGCAGCAGCCCGCCGTGCCCCTGGGCGGCACCGAGCGCTATGCCCAGTTCCTGGCGGCGCACCAGAAATACCCCGCCAGCGCCATGCAAAAAGGCATTCAAGGGACAGTGAAGGTGAGCTTCGTGGTGGAGAAAACCGGCACCGTGAACGAGGTGAAGGTGGAAACGCCCGTGGCGCCCGAGCTGGACGCGGAAGCCATTCGCCTCATCAAAAGCGGCCCGAAGTGGACGCCCGCCAAGCACCGCAACGCCGTGGTGCGGCAGCGCGTGGTGGTGCCGGTGTCGTTTGTGATGTCGCCGGGCAGCACCGTTACCATCGGCGGGCCGGCCAAGGAGCGGGCCATCACCACCTCGGCGGCCGACATTGCCGCCTCGGCCAACCCCGACCGCCCCGCCGTGGTGGCCCCCGACCGCGCCACCCAGCCCGTGGGCGGCAACCAGGCTTTTTTCGATTGGATTGAAAAAAATCAGAAGTACCCGGAGTTGGCCCGCAAGCGCAAAATTCAGGGCAAGGTGATGGTCGAATTTATGGTGCAAAAGGATGGCAGCCTGACCGATGCCCGCGTTATCAAGAAGATGGGCTCCGGGCTGGACGAGGAGGCATTGCGCCTGATAAAGGCCGCCCCGAAGTGGGAGCCGGCCATGTTTCAGGGCAAGCCGATGAAGCAAAAGATGGTGTTGCCGGTTCTATTCCAGCTGTAGAATTGTTTAGGAAGCAACCAGTCATCTAAAGCACGTCATTCCGAGCGAAGCCGAGGAGTCTCGCTCGGGGCCGTTTGGTTGTCATCCAACGATTCACGCGATATTCCTCGGCTTCGCTCGGAATGACGTGCTGTTCTTGTTGGACTGCTTAAGACAGTCCCTTATGCTTCCTTACCTAGCCAATAAGGAGTTTTTTCTTCGCCTCTCTCCTGCCCCACCCATGCTCTCCTCCTGCTCCTTCACTGCATCCAAGTTGCCTGCTGTCATCGCCCCGCCCGCCCAAATCTGGCCCCACCAGGTGCGCTACCGCGAGGGTGCCCAGGCGCTGGCCCAGGACTTGTTCGATGCCCTTGATGACGACCTGAAGCCCTTCGTGCTGCTGCTGGCCCTGCCCGCCGATGACGCACACCCCGCGCGCTGCCTTGAACCCGTGGACACCGGCCTGCCCGCCGCCGCGTTTTCCGACGCCGTAGCGCGGGGCCGCGTGAAACAGCTCACCACACCCTGGCCCTTCCCCGACCGCGACGACATAACGGCCGCCACCATCCGGCGCAAGCACCAGGGCATCGGCATTCGGGACGCCGTGCAGGAAACCCTTAATGAGATTGATGAGTTGGGCCAGTATCAGCACTTTTCCGGCTGGCCGGTGGAAATCAACGGCTATTTCGTGGTGACGGTGCTGCGTCTGCTGCGCAAGCCGCTGCGGACGTATCCGTCGTTGCAGCCGGCCCGCTACTACACCGACGGCAAGCCGCTGGCCCCGTCGCTGCTGCTGGCGGCCGTACATCGCTTCAACGAGGAAGGCGTGAAGGCCCTGAGCGAGGCCGAGCCGGGGGCAAGCATCTTCGTGCGGCCCCGCGAAAGCGAGGAGCTGCTGCGCGCCGCCGGCAAAACCTTCCTCGACACGCCCGCCCAGGCCCTGGGCCTCGACCCGGCCGTCACCAAGCTTTTTGCCACCTGCAACACCATCAGCAGCCTGCGCTACGAGGGTGCCGAAGGCGTGGGCAAGCTGCTGCTGGCCCGCCGCGGCCACCCCAACATCGAGGAAATCTTCGCCCTCACCTGCCCCACCGAACTCACCGACTACCGCGCCGTGCGCAAGCTGCTGGAGATGACCACGCCCGACGTGCACCTGCTCGCCGATGGTGAAAACGTGTATGCCTTGGGCAAGCAAGTGGGCCACTACGATGCCGTGCGTGAGGATTTGTTCGTCATCAGCTTCGTGACGCACTACGCCTGGGAGTTGCAACACGCCGGCCACGTCCTCATGCGCTCGCACTACGGCCTGCCCGGCCTGCCGCGCACGCGCCTCAGCCGCACGGCCTTCCGCAAGTCGCTCAAACGCACCTTCGCCCTCACCGATGCGCCCAAAGTGGAGCGCCTCTGGGACGTGGTGCTCGAGGCCAGCCGCCAGAAGCACGGCACGCTCCTCGTCATCACCACCGAGGCCCTGGCCGAAGCCGACCGCCTTAAGCTCCAGTGCACGCTCATCGAGCCGGTACCGCTCACGCCGCTCATCACCCGCCTCGTCACCAGCATCGACGGGGCCGTGCTGCTCGACCCCGAAGGCTATTGCTACTCCATCGGCGTGATTCTCGACGGCCGCGCCTCGGGCCGGGGCGACGGCACCCGCGGCGCGCGCTACAACTCGGCCCTGCGCTACGTAGAAAGTTCCGATTATCCCTGCATCGCCATCGTGGTGAGCGAGGACGGGATGGTGGACGTTATTTCGTCGGTGCAGGAGTAGTTGACGGGCATCGGGCGGGTGGCGCTATTCATCCTAGCCTTTCCTAAATTCCTGCTTAAATTAGATTATTAAAGCATCTTCACAACCTCTACCCCTGCGCTTAATATGACTGCCGACGAACGATTAAGCCAACTCGAACCCTTGCTATCCAGCGCATTACGCGCACTGGACCAGCACACCAATCAGCTTAACCTGCTAACTACCGCAGTATCTGAGCAAGGCAGCAACATCATTTTTGTTCTGCGCGAGCAAGAGGCAGCAAAGTCCCGGCTGGATGGTGTGGATTGATTCCCTGCTTGCCAAAATGGAAACGCAACTCGGCGGTGTGAATAATAAAATTGGGGAGATGGATACGCGGTTGCGCATGGTAGACACCCAACTCACAGGGCTGAGTATCCGCTTTCTGGCCCTCGCCACCGAGCAGGGGGAAATAAAAGCTCAGTTGGGCAGTATCGACGGTAAACTAGACCAATTGCTCCAGCGGCCCAGCCAATAGTTAGCCCTTACTTCTTCGCCCGAAACGACCAGGTCAGCTTGAACACCGCCACCACGTCGCCGGCCTCGTCCACGCCGGTGCTGGTGCATACCACGGTGCGCCCCTCGCCGGTGGCGCGGCTCTCGGCAATGGCCTGGGCAATGAGCGGGCCATCGGGGCAGGTGAAGGCAATGAGGCCCACGGCTTTCTTCGTGAAATCGCCCTGAATGCCGACTACGAGCATCGAAACCGGCCCACCGGCCTGCACATGCATCATGGCCTGAATGCCGCTGGCCAATTCCGCCGCCATCGCCAGGCAGGCGAAATAGAGGCTCCGAAACGGATTCTGCGTAAGGTATTTGTAGCGGACGGTGACCGTGGCCGATTCCGGCGTGAGCTGCGTGAGGCGCAGGCCCGCCAGCCACGCCATGGGCAGCTTGCGCAGCATAAACAGCCGCAGCTTCAGCGGATTCAGAACCTGGCGGCGGAAGGCGGCGGCTTGCGGGGTATCGGTGGCAGTGGTCATGGGGCGAAGGTACGTTTTAGTGCTTGCGCGCTTTGCCCTTCTCGTCGGCCGGGCCAGGAGTTGGGCCAGACGCGGGCCGCACCACCAGTTCCTGGTAACCAAACGTGTCGTCCTTCTCGCGCCGAAACTCCAGTTGCGGCAGCTCGCCCAGCACGATTTCGGCCGTGGTGTACACCTTGCAGCCATCCAGCAAATGCCCGCCGATGGTGCGGCCCGTACTATCCGAAACGGCTAGGTGCAGGTGCGAGCCATTGACGGAAAGCGTACCGACCAGCGACACAATCTCAAAGTGTCCTTTGTAAACTGAGGGGCTTTCCTGATTAGCCAGCCGCAGCGTGGCCACCGTGAGGCTGCCCACGCAGGTAATCAGGGTGCCGGCCAGGAGGTGGTTTTGCTGCGCGAAGGCCGTGAGCTGCTGGCGCAGGTCATCGCCGGGGCGCAGGCGCAAGGCGTATGTTTTCAGGGTGGAGTGTTGGGCAGCGGGCACGGGGGCCGGGGTTTGGGCCAGCGCGGAGGTGGCCAGCAGGGAGAGAAATAGGAATCGAAGCACACGGCAAGGTAACGTTGTACAACGGATTACCCCTAAAAGCCGCCCGTCATCCTGAGCGCAGCGAAGGACCTTATCACGTTGACACGATTCGGTCAGACGTGATAAGGTCCTTCGCTGCGCTCAGGATGACGGGCGGATTCTACTTGCTGAACCGCACCGTGCCGTAGCGCACTTTGATGTTCACGTTGCCAGCTCCCCGCGCCGGCGCGGCGGCTCCGAAGGTGCCCAGCACGTCGCTGGTTTGCGGGCCGTTTTCCTGCGAGAGCACGCGCACCAGGTTTTTATCGACCAGCAGTTGGCCCTGCTCGGTGCTCACATCGAAGCGGAAGGCCGGAGCTTCGGCAAAGCCCAGCCGGATGGTGCTGAAACCGCCGTCGAGGTTCACCTGCCGGAAATTGGCCCCCATGTCGCGCACCACAAAATCGGGGCAGTAGCGCAGGGCCATATCCAGGGCCTCGTCGAGTTTGTCGATGGTGAAGCGCGAGTAGCCCGACGAGCCGCGCAGGTTGCGCACGGTGCCCAGGGCCACGTCGCCGTACTTGCTGTGCACGGTCAGGTCCTGCACGGTCCCAATATCCACGTCGGAATAGTTGTTGCGCAGGTCCACCGTCGTGCCGGTATCGAGGCGCAGCTGGGCGTAGCTGGCATCGATGCTGGCGCGGCCGGCGAAGGCAATGCGGCAGTCGCCGTTGCCGATGCGGATGAGGTTGCGCGGGCCTTCGAGGCGGGCGGTGCGCAGGGTGCCATACTCCACGGCCAGCTCGGTGGGGCCGCTCACATCGCCGGCCAGGGTCACTTCGCCGAAGCTGTTGTAGATTTTCAGGGCCGTGGTGCGGGGCAGCCAGATGGTGTAGTTCACCTCGTAGCGACAGCCGCCGGCCCGGCCGCGCAGCGCGGGTCCGAACTGCGTGCTCACGGCCACGCCGCCGGTTTTGGCGTCGTAATCAAGCCACTGCACGCCCAGCGCATCCAGAATCTGGCGGGCTCCGGCGTCGTTTTCCGAGCGCGCCACCAGTTCGGCATCTACCTTGATTTCCTTTTTATTCCAGGGGTTAATCTGAACCCGGCCGTAGCGCGTGTCGAGCGAAAACGGGCGGCCGTTTTTCGGCACCGCGTAGCTGCGCACGAGGTGGCGGCGCTGCTCCACTTGCAGGCTGGCGCTGCCCTGGCCATCGGTCTGGTCCACCAGCGGGTTTTGTGGCTGGGGCTGGGGTTGAGGGCCGTGCTCCTGCTCATCGCCAAATAGGGCGGCTTCGGCCCGGCGGGCTTCAGGGGTGAGAATATTGATGGCCACGCCGTGGCCCACTACCACCCAGCGGGTTTGGCCGTCCTGCGCCTGGGAGCTACGCGGGCTCAACAAGCCCAGCAGCCCGCCGCATAGCGCAAGAATTTGGCTTATTCGAAAACCCAGGGGCTGTTTCATTCGGCCTGGCGCCGGCTATCGGCCAGCACGTAAGAACTGGTGTTGGGGGCCGCCTGGGCCGTATTACCAAGGTTCAGTTGCCGGTCCAGAATGTCGAGGCGGATTTGCAGGTTGCGGTTCATGGCCGTGAGCACGGCATCGGGCTGCGGGTGGTGCAGCAATTGCTGTTTAAGCTCGCGGTAGCTGGAATCGAGCGACACCAACTCGTGCTGCCAGTCGGCGTTCATGGCGGCCATGCCAGGGCCGCTCAGCTGGCTCAGCTCGGTTTGGCGGCGGGCCAGCTGGTTGGTGTAGTAGGCTTCCATGCCGCGCACGGCGCGCACCAGTTGGCTATCAGCCCCGGTGGTGTGCTCGGCGGCAGTGAGGGAAAGCGGATTGCCACCCTGGTACAGGGCCGCATCGGGTTCGTTGGCAGTGGTACCGAGCGTGGCGGCGGGCGCGGCAGCCACGGCCGTTTCGGGCGCGGCACTGCCAGATTTCCAGGCTTCGCTGGCTCCGGCGGCGAACACCAGCAGGGCCAGAGCCGCCGCTACGCCGTAGTGCTGAAACCAGTTGGCCCGGGGGGTGGGCTGAGCCGCTGTAGCAACGGGTGCCACAAAAGCCACTTCCGATACCTCGGCCAGGCGCATGGCCGGGGTTTGGGGCGCGGGCGCGGCGGCATTGAGCTGCTCCTCCAGCGCAGCCCAAAGGTCGGGGCGCGGCTCGTGGGTGTCGAAATCGGCACGGTGCCGCTCGACGAATGTTTCGAGAGAATTATTTTTCTTGGTATCCATGAATGAGTAGCAGACGCACGGTTCGTCCAGGTTCAGGGCGGGCCACGGGGCTATACGAAAACCGCGGCCGGGCGAAAACGGATGAAGGGTAGTTGAGGGGGTTAAATGACTAGTGATAACGGATAAAAACTTAGCTCAGGCCGCGCTGGGCGGCTAATTCGCGCAGCCGGACTCGCGCCCGGCTGTACTGTGATTTGGAAGTAGATTCGGAAATCCCCAGGATGCCGGCGATTTCAAGGTGGTCGTAGCCTTCGAGCAAATACAGGCTGAGTACCACGCGGTAGCCGTCGGGCAGCTCCTGAATGCAGCGGCGCAGCACGTCGGCGCGGTAGTGCATATCGGCTTCGTCTTCGGGCGAATGGGCGGCGGCTTCGGCGGGCTCGTCGTGGTGCTGCTCGCCCAGCGGCACCAGTGCCAGCCGCCGCTGCCGCAGGCAGTTGATGCTTTTGTTCACCACAATCCGCTTCAGCCAGGCTCCGAACGACGAGTCGCCTTTGTAGCCGCTCAGCTCCCGAAAAGCACTTATAAACGACTCCTGGAGCACATCTTCGGCCTCGGCGTAGTCGCCGGTGATGCGCAGGGCGGCGTTAAACATGGCCTTGGAGTAGCGCCGATAGATTTCGGCCTGGGCCTGGCGGTCGTTGAGGCGGCAGCGCTCCACCAGCGGGGCGTTGATGTCGACGTAGGCGGAGTGGGCTAGGGCTTCCATGCAGAAAACGGGGTATTAGAAATGCTTAAGCAACCCATAGACCACGCGCCGGGTTCAGGGGTTGCACGGCAAATTACGCGGCGAAAGCACGGCCGCCAAACCTTTGGCGCAGCCGGCAGTTTCACCTCCGCGAAACAAAATTTTGGCATTTCGCATTTTCATTCTTTACATTTGCCCCAGCAACCCTCGTTTGGGGCGCTATTCATTTTTATACAGAGGCGCGGAGAGACAGGCTCGACGAAACGCCGGCAACCCCCACCAGTTGGAACGGTGCCAAGTCCTGACATATAAAAACGCCGTGAGCACATTCACCAACCGCCGCCTGCACCCCACCACCCTCGCCGCTTCGCGCCGAATGTGCTGTTGCATGCCCCGTCCTCTGGCCTGTATGCTGGGGGCAATTGCTGGTTGTTGAACTAGGGCTTCTCTTCCGGCGGCTGCCTAACGGCGGCCAACCCGCCGACTCCCGTTGTGGTCATTAACTCATTGCGCACAGCGTAGCGGCAACTTGTGGCCCACCACGGCCTTCCCTGGTTTTTTCTGCGGAAAAAAACACCCATCCCATCATGGCATTACTCCTTGAAAGCCAGGTTAATGACCTGCGCCGTTACCTGCCCGAATGCTCGGTGCCGGAAACCCTGGCCCTGCTGGCCGACCACTTCCCCGGCCGAGTATCGTTTTCCACTTCTTTCGGCCTGGAAGACCAGATTATCACGCACTTCATCTTCGAAAACGACCTACCCATTCGGGTTTTCACGCTCGATACGGGCCGCAATTTTCAGGAAACCTATTCGACCTGGAATAAGACCCTGCTGCGCTACGAAAAGCCCATCGAAGTCTTCGCACCCACCGGTGCGGCCATTGAGGAACTGACCCGCCAAAAAGGCCCCAACAGCTTTTACGAGAGCATCGAGAACCGGAAAGAGTGCTGCAACATCCGCAAAGTAGAGCCGCTGGGCCGCGCGCTGGCCGGCCAGCAAGTGTGGGTGACTGGCATTCGCGCCGAGCAGTCGCAGAACCGCCAGACCATGCACCCCGCTGAGTGGGACGCCGGCCACGAACTCATCAAAGTGCACCCGCTCTTCGACTGGACCTGGGCCGAGTGCGAGGCATTTGCGCAGGCCAATGGCATCCCGGTTAACCCGCTGCACCAGAAAGGTTTCGTGAGCATCGGCTGCGCGCCGTGTACCCGGGCCATAGCGCCGGGCGAGGACTTTCGCGCCGGCCGCTGGTGGTGGGAAGATGCCGCCGCCAAGGAGTGCGGCCTGCACGCTACCGCCGCCCACCAGGGCCTCGACCCCGTGGTGGAGCGAATGCCGGGCTAGGCCCGAACCGATGCGCCGGCGGCCGGGCCGCTGGCGCTAATTTCTTCCCCAAAGGCACCTTTCGCGGGCCTTATCCCACCCCCTCTTCCGGTTTTTCAATTTCGCCCGATTTTCTCGGGCCATAACTTCCTATGCCAATGCCAACCGCTATTTATCTCGATTACCTCGACCGTTTAGAGGCCGAAGCTATTCACATTCTACGTGAAGTGGCCGGGCAGTTCGAGCGGCCCGCGCTGCTGTTCTCGGGCGGCAAAGACTCGATTGCCCTCACGCGGCTGGCCGAAAAAGCCTTCCGGCCGGGCAAGTTTCCGTTCCCGCTGGTGCACATCGACACGGGCCACAACTTCGAGGAAATCATCAACTACCGCGACGAGCTGGCCGCTTATTTAGGCGAAAAGCTGATTGTGCGCCGGGTGGAAGACACCATCCGGGAACGCGGCCTGCATGAGCCGGGCGGCAAATACCCCAGCCGCAATCCGCTCCAGACCTACACGCTGCTCGACGTGATTGAGGAATTCGAGTTTGACGCCTGCATCGGCGGCGCGCGGCGCGATGAGGAGAAGGCCCGGGCCAAGGAGCGCATTTTCTCGGTGCGCGACGATTTCGGGCAGTGGGACCCCAAACGCCAGCGCCCCGAGCTGTGGAACATCTACAACGGCCGCATTCAGAAGGGCGAAAACGTGCGCGTGTTCCCCATCTCGAACTGGACGGAACTGGACGTGTGGAACTACATTCAGCGCGAAAACATCAAGCTGCCAGATATTTACTTCTCCCACGAGCGCCAGTGCGTGGTGCTGCCCAGCGGCCAGCTGCTGGGCTTTAGCGAGCACCTGAACCTAGACGAGACCGACGAAATTGTGAACCGCCGCGTGCGCTTCCGCACCGTGGGCGACTCGACCTGCACGGCCGCCGTGGAAAGCGATGCCGCTTCGGTGGACGACATCATTCAAGACCTGCTGCTGGCCAAAGTGAGCGAGCGCGGTGCCACGCGACTCGATGACAACCTCTCGGAAACGGGGATGGAGGACCGGAAGCGGAACGGGTATTTCTAACGAATTGGACCCGTCTGCACGTCGTGCTGAGCGCAGCCGAAACATGGTGTGTGCCATAATAAATCAATCGAATAAAGGAATTACTGCTGCACGCGAGATGCTTTGGCTCCGCTCAGCATGACGTTCTGAAAAACTAAAAATCACCCATTACCATAATGGACCTTCTCCGATTTATCACCTGTGGCAGCGTCGATGATGGCAAGAGCACGCTCATTGGCCGACTGCTTTACGACAGCGACTCCGTGTCGCTCGACGTGCTGGCCACGCTGGAAAAGCGCCGCGCCACCACCGGCGGCGACGTGGATTTGGCGCTGCTTACCGACGGCCTGAAGGCCGAACGCGAGCAAGGCATCACCATTGACGTGGCGCACAAATACTTCACCACGCCGCGCCGCAAATTCATCATCACCGACGCACCCGGCCACGTGCAGTACACCCGCAACATGGTGACCGGCGCGAGCAATGCCGACCTCGCCATTGTGCTCGTGGATGCCCGCCAGGGCGTAATTGAGCAAACCCGGCGGCACACGCTGCTGGCCTCGCTGCTGGGCATTCAGCACTTTGTGCTGGCCGTGAACAAGATGGATTTGGTGGGGCACGAGGAAGTGATTTTTCAGAAAATCGTGGCCGATTACGCGGCCATTGCCGGGCAGCTGAAGCTGCCGAGCGTGGTAGCTATTCCACTCAGCGCACTCAATGGCGACAACGTGGTGCGCCGCTCCGATTTTCTGTCCTGGTACCACGGCCCCAGCCTGCTGGAGCATTTGGAAAGCGTGCCGACGGCCGTTGATGCCAACCCGAACGAGCCGCGCTTTCAGGTGCAGTATGTGATTCGGCCGCAGACCGAAGAGCTGCCTGATTACCGGGGCTACGCCGGCCGCATCCAGAGCGGCACATACCGCCAGGGCGACCGGGTGCGCATCTGGCCCTCGGGGCTGGAAACGGTGATTGAGGCCATTGAAGTGAACCAGCGGGAAGTGGCGGCGGCCAGCGCGCCGCAGGGCGTAATTCTGCGCCTGCGCGATGACGTGGACGTGAGCCGGGGCGCGACTATCGTGCCCACCAGCGCCCACCCGGCCGTGGTGCGCGAGCTGGAAGCCACGCTGTGCTGGATGGACGAGCGGCCCCTGCGCGCCGGCCGCAAGCTGCTGGTGCAGCACCACGCCGCCACGGTGAAAGCGGCCGTGACCATCATCCTGCAAAAGACCAACATCGAAACCTTCGAAAGCCAGGGCACCGACGAGGCCAAGCTCAACGACATCGTGCGGGTGCGCCTGAAAACCGCCCTGCCGCTGGTAGCCGATGAGTACCGCCAAAACCGCGTGACCGGGGCCTTCATCCTGGTGGATGAGCAGACCGGGGCTACCCTCGCCGCCGGCCTCATCGCCGCCACCGACCCGGAATATTTCACCGAGGAAGTGCCCGCCGAAGCGGTGTTTTCCATCTAGCATTTGATGAGTATCATGGCTGATTTCCCCCTCTTTCTGCCTCGCCTGACGGTTGTCGGAGCCGGGCCCGGCGACCCGGATTTGTTGACGCTGAAAGGTGCGAAAGCACTGGCAGCGGCTGATGTGGTGCTGTATGATGCACTGGCGAATGATGCACTGCTGGCGCACGCCCGGCCCGGCGTGCCGCTAATATTTGTGGGCAAGCGCAGCGGCTTCAAGGCATATACCCAGGAAGGCATCAACGACCTGATTGTGCAGCAGGCCTACCGCCACGGCCACGTAGTGCGCCTCAAAGGCGGCGACCCGTTCGTGTTCGGCCGGGGACGCGAGGAAATGTTGTACGCTGAAGCCCACGGGCTGGCCACGGACTACGTGCCGGGCATCAGCAGCGCGGTGGCGGCGGCGGGCAGCGTAGGCATTCCGGCTACGCACCGGGGCCTGAGCGAAGGCTTCCGGGTGCTGACCGCCACCACGGCCGATGAGCAGCTTTCGACCGCCTTGCTGGAAGCGGCCCAGACGCCCAGCGTTACCACAATTATCCTGATGGGCATGAGCCGGCTGTCGGAAATCGCGGCGCTTTTTGCCCGCTACGGCGGGGCCGAAGTGCCGGCTGCCATCATCCAGAACGGTACGCTACCAACGGCCCGCACCGTGGCCGGCACTGTGGCCAATATTGCTGAACGGGCCAGCAGCGCGGGCTTGGGCGCGCCGGCCGTGATAGTGCTGGGCGAAGTAGTGCGGCTGATGAAACTGCCGGTCGCAGCAGCTTCTGGTGTAGCCACTGAGCTACTGCCAGAGCTACTGACTTACGCCAAAGTGGCTTAGAAAGCCAGTTAAGCGGCCTCCTCCCTTTTTGAACTCCGAATTGATTATGTCTACGCTCCCCATCCTTCCACCTCACCTCGACGAGGCCTATCTTCAGCAGCTGGCTGCCGGATTATCGGCCCAGCAACTGGTATGGCTGAGTGGCTATTTCTACGGACAGGCCACCAGCGGCGGCGCGGCAGTTGCAGCTGTCGCGCCCGCCCCCGCCGTGGCGGCGGCCCCGGCGGAGAAGCTGACCATCCTCTACGGTTCGCACACCGGCAATGGCAAGAAAGTAGCCCAGCAAGCCGCTGAGGCCGCCAAGCGGCGCGGCCTCACGGCCGAGGTGCGCGACATGAACAACTACCCCGCCCGGCAGCTGGCGCAGGAACAAAATCTGCTCGTCATCGTGAGCACGCACGGCGAGGGCGAGCCGCCCATTTCGGCCGAGGAACTGCACCAGTTCATCAGCGGCAGCCGCGCTCCGAAGCTGCCGAAATTACGCTTCGCCGTGCTGGCGCTGGGCGACACCAGCTACCTGCATTACTGCCAGACGGGCAAGGATTTCGACCAGCGCCTGGCGGAATTGGGCGGTACCCGTCTGTTCGACCGTGTGGATACGGACGTGGATTATCAGGCTGTTGCGAATCAGTGGATTGAAGCTGCTTTGGAGAAGATTGCGGGAGCAATAGCAAAGGCAGCCGAATTCGGAGGAACGGCAGCGGCATCGGTTGCTTCAGTTGTTTCTGCTGCTCCATCCGCCCATTCACTCATCCACCAATCCGCTAATCCACCCATCCACTCATTCACCCGCGAAAATCCCTGGCCGGCGCGGGTGCTAGAAAGCATTCAGCTGAACGGGCGCGGCTCGAATAAGGAAACGTACCATATCGAATTGGATTTGGCGGGCTCGGGCCTGCGCTTTGCACCCGGCGATGCGCTGGCCGTGCGCCCCCGCAACCACGACCCGCTGGTGGAGGAAGTGCTCCGCGCCGCCCGGCTTTCCGATTCCACGTCGGTGCAGCTGGGAGCCGAACGCCTGCCGCTGGCCGCAGCCCTGGCCAGCCGCCGCGAGCTCACCGTGCTCACCCGCGACGTGCTGGAACGCTACGCCGCCCTGGCCCCGCACGCCGAGCTGCACGGCCTGCTGGCCGACACCACGCGCCTCCAGCCCTACCTCTATGGCCGCGATGTGGCCGATTTGCTCACTGATTTTCCCACCGACCAGCTCACTGCCCAGTTGCTGACCGACACGCTGCGCCCGCTGCCCAGCCGTGCCTATTCCATCGCCAGCAGCCTGCTGGCCCACCCCGACGAGGTGCACCTCACCGTGGGCGCGGTGCGCTACGAGGCCCACGGCCGCCGCAAGCACGGCGTGTGCTCGTCGTTCCTGGCCGACCGCGTGGCGGTGGGCGACGAGGCCCGCGTGTTCGTGGAGCACAACGAGTATTTCAAACTGCCGCAAAAGCCCGGCACCGACATCATCATGATTGGGGTCGGCACCGGCATCGCGCCGTTCCGCGCCTTCGTGGAGGAGCGGGTGGAGCTGGGGGCCACCGGCCGCAACTGGCTGCTGTTCGGCAACCCGCACTTCACCACCGATTTCCTGTACCAAGCTGAATGGCAGCAGCACCTCAAACGCGGCGGTTTGGCACGGCTTGACGTGGCTTTCTCGCGCGACCAGGCCGAGAAAGTTTACGTGCAGGACCGGCTGCTGGAGAATAGCCGTGAAGTATTCGGCTGGCTTGAAAACGGGGCGCAATTCTACGTCTGCGGCGATAAAACCCGGCTGGGCGGCGCGGTGCAAACGGCGCTGGCGCAAGTGGTGCAGCAGGAAGCCGGAGTGTCGGCTGAAGACGCGACGGCTTACGTGAAGAACCTGCGCAAGCAGCGCCGCTATCTGGAAGACGTGTATTAGAACGCCAAAAAAAGAACGTCATGCAGAGCGCAGCGAAGCATCTCGCGTGCCGCCACTAATCCATGACGTTTTCACAATTGAATTACCAGTTGCACGCGAGATGCTTCGCTGCGCTCTGCATGACAAACTGAATAGCCACTAAACAACCCTATGAAAACCTTTTCCGCCCCTAATCCCCCCTGTTGTTGTCGAATGCGCCCACATCCCAGCTCCTCATTCCAGACTTCAAATTTCCCTGTTTATGAAATCCTATTACCCCTCATTCCTCCTTTCTCTCATCCTGTTTCTGGCTAGCATCAGCGCGGCTTTTGCCCAAACCCAGCTCATTGCCATCAGCGGCGTGGTGCATGAAAAGGGCACCAACGAGGCGCTGCCCGGCGTGAGCATCAGCGTGAAAGGGGCCAGCACCGGCACCCAGAGCGACGCCACCGGCAATTTCGCCCTCAAAGCCAAGCTGACTTACCCGTTTACGCTCGTGTTCAATGCGCTGGGCCACGAGGCCGTGGAGCTGGAAATCTTGAGCAGCAGCCAGCCGCTGAATGTGACGCTGGAGGCTAAGGGCATCCTGACCAATGAAGTTGTGGTATCGGCTTCGCGGGTGGAGGAAAGCCGGCTGAAATCGCCGGTGGCCATTGAGAAACTTGATATCCGCGCCATCAAGGAAACGCCCGCGCCCAGCTTTTACGACGCGCTGGAAAACGTGAAGGGCGTGCAGATGCTCACCAGCAGCCTCACTTTCAAGGTACCAAATACGCGGGGTTTTAATATTCCCAACAACTTCCGTTTTATGCAATTGGTAGATGGCGTGGACATGCAGGCCGCCACGCTGGGCGTGCCGCTCGGTAATGCCATCGGGCCGACCGAGCTGGACATTGCCAGCGTGGAGGTGACGCCCGGCGCGGCTTCGGCCCTCTACGGCATGAACGCCATCAACGGCATGGCCAACCTCACCACCAAAAGTCCCTTCACCTACCAAGGCCTGAGCGTGTACCAGAAAGTGGGCGTGAACCACGTCGGCAGCGCGGCCGACCGCAACCCCAGCGCCCTCACCGAAACCGCCATTCGCTACGCCCAGGCGCTGGGCAGCCGCTGGGCCTACAAGGTGAACGTCGACTACCTGCGCGGTACCGACTGGCTGGCCAACAACCAAACCGACCAGAACCCGCAGGGCCTTTCTACTTCAAACCCCGGCTTTACGGAGTTGGCCGGCGCGGCTAACCCGGCCGCCGACCTCTGGAACCGCTACGGCGATGACACCAATTCCTCGCTCACCGTGACCATTCCCTACCAAGGCAAAAACCAGGCGTTTACGGTGACGCGCACGGGCTACTACGAGAAGGATTTGGTGAACCCCATCGTGCGCAACATCAAGGCCGACGCCAGCCTGCACTACAAGCTCACCGACAAGCTGGAGCTGAGCTACGGCTACCGCTTCGGGCTGATGGACGGCGTGTTTCAGCGCGGCAACAAGATTCAGCTCGACGGCGTGACCGTGCAAAACCACAAGCTGGAGCTGAAAGGCGCGGACTTTGTGGTGCGCGCCTACGCCCTGCTCGAAAACACCGGCGACTCCTACAACCTCAACCCCCTGGCCCTGAACCTGGACCTGCAAAACGGCTCCAACGCCGTGTGGGGGGCCAAGTTCCGCACCGCGCTGCAAAGCCAGCTGGCTGGCGGCACCGCCCTCGCGCCCGCCATGGCCGCCGCCCGCGCCGCCGCCGATGCCGGCCGCGCCGAGCCCGGCACGCCCGCTTTCGACGCTCTCAAAGCCCAAATCGTGAGCACCAACAACTGGGACAGCGGCGTGAACGTGGCCGGCGCGCCCACGCCCGGCGGCGCGGCCCTCTCGCAGCACAGCCGCACCTACCACACCGAGGGCGTCTGGAACCTGGGCCCGCGCGTGAAATTCGTGGATTTACTGGTGGGCGCCGATGCCCGCGTGTACCAGATTATCCCCGACGGCAACAACTTCGTGGATTTCAGCATGCCCCTGGCTGACCGCAACCGGGCCGGCGGCGATTTCGTGTATTACAAGAAATACGGCGCGTTCGGCCAGGCCACCAAGCTGCTGCTCGGCGACAAGCTGAAGCTCACCGGCTCGCTGCGCGTGGATTACAACCCCGAGTTCACCGCCAAAGTGAACCCGCGCCTCGCCGCCGTGTACACCCTGGCCGAGAAGCACAACTTCCGCGCCTCGTACCAAAACGGCTGGCGCTTCCCCTCGCTGTTTGAGGCCCTGTCGTTCGTGAACAACGGCAACGTGCGCCGCGTGGGCGGCCTCGCCCGCGTGAACGAGGGCCTGAACTACCTGCAAAACTCCTACACCCGCACCAGCATCGACCAGTTCAACGCGGCCGTGAATGCCTACGTGGCTGCCAACGCCGGTAGCACCGCCGCCCAGGCCGCCGTGCTCCCCCAAAACCGCGACCTGCTCAAAGTAGCCAACCTGCCCACCGAGCAGCCCGAGCAAATCAACGCCTACGAAGTGGGCTACCGCAGCGTGCTCCTCGACAACCGCCTGGCCATCGACGCCGACGCCTATTACAACGTCTACTCCGGTTTCCTGGGCCAGGTGGAAGTGAGCGTACCCAAGGACGCCAACGGCGTGCAAGTGCCCGTGGGCTCCGATGCCGCTGCCCTGGCTGCCCTGCGCGCCAACCGCGACGCCCGCCAGGACCGCTACCGCGTGTACACCAACTCGCGCCAGGACTACCACAGCTACGGCTCCACGCTCGGCCTCACCTACAACTTCTACCAGAAGTTTACTGTGGGTGGCAACATCAACTACAATGCCCTATCCAAGAATGACCAAGCCGACGTTTTCGTAACCGGTTTCAACACCCCCAAATGGGCCACCAACGTGTCGGTCGGCAACCGCGAAATCGTGAAAAACTTCGGTTTCAACGTGAACTGGCGCTGGCAGGACACTTTTTACTGGGAAAGCCCGCTGGCCAACGGCCAGGTCCCCTCTTACTCCACCCTCGATGCTCAGGTGAACCTGCGTGTGCCTACCCTGAAATCTACTATCAAGCTCGGCGGCACGGACATTCTCAATAAGCGCTATTTCCAATACGCCGCCGGCCCCACCATCGGGGCGCTGTACTACGTGAGCGTTGTTTTCGACGCCACCGTGCTGCATTAACTGTAGCGTGGACTCTGCGAGTCCGCGCATCGTCCGGCCGTCTTCCGCCCACGCGCGGACTCGCAGAGTCCATGCTACATCCCTCTCCCATGTCTGATATCACCACCGCTCCGCAGAAACTCTCCGAAGTCGAGCACGTCAAAACCGCCAGCCGCTACCTGCGCGGCACCATTGTGGAGAGCCTCAACAACCGCCTCACCGGCGCGCTGAACCACGACGATACCCACCTCATCAAATTCCACGGCTCGTACCAGCAGACCGACCGCGACCTCGATTCCGAGCGCAAGCGCCAGAAGCTGGAGCCGCTGTTTTCCTTCATGATTCGGGTACGGGTCCCGGGCGGCGTGGCTACCGCTGCGCAGTGGCAGCGCATGGATGCCCTGGCCGACGCCTACGGCAATGGCACGCTCAAGCTCACCACCCGCCAGACTTTCCAGCTCCACGGCGTGCTCAAGCGTGACCTGCGCCCCACCATTCAGGGCTTCAACGATGCGCTGCTGGACAGCATTGCGGGCTGCGGCGACGTGAACCGCAACGTGATGTGCAACACCAACCCGCATGAGTCGGCGGTGCACGCCGAGGTGCAGACGGTGGCGGCCGAAATCAGCGCCCACCTCACGCCGCGCACCACCGCTTACCACGAAATCTGGCTCGATGGCGAGCTGCAAAACACCACCGAAGCCACCGACGACGCGGAGCCCGTCTACGGCCAAACCTACCTGCCGCGCAAGTTCAAAATTGCCCTGGCCCTGCCGCCCTACAATGACTCTGACATTTTCTCGAACGACATCGGCCTTATTGCCATCGAGGAAAACGGCGAATTGCTGGGCTTCAACGTGGCCGTGGGCGGTGGCCTGGGCATGACCTTCAATCAGCCCGAAACCTACCCTCGCCTCGCTGACCTCATCGGCTTCATTCCTACTAATGAAGTGGTGGATACGTGCGAGAAAATTGTGACCATCCAGCGCGACTGGGGCAACCGCGAAAACCGCAAGCTCTCGCGCCTCAAGTATACCATCGACCGCGTGGGCCTGCCCGCCTTCGTGGCCGAGCTGCACCAGCGCCTGGGTTACGAGCTGGCCGAAACCCGGCCCTACCAGTTCCACAGCTCCAGCGATGCCTTCGGCTGGACTAGTAACGCCGACGGCCCTTCACATTTGGTTTTGTTCGTGGAAGGCGGCCGCGTACTCGACCGCCCCGGCTACCGCCTCAAAACCGCCCTGCGCGAAATCAGCGCCTTCCACACCGGCGAATTTCGCCTCACCGGCAACCAGAACCTGATTCTGGCCAACATTGAACCCGCCCACCGCGCCCGCGTCCAGGCTATCCTCGAAGCCCACGGCGCGGCGCCCAAAGCCGAGCAGCTCACTGCCCTGCGCCGCAACGCGCTCGCCTGCGTGGCCCTGCCCACCTGTTCCCAGGCTTTCGCCGAAGCCGAGCGGTATCTGCCCCAATTACTTGATAAGCTCGACGCCGTAATCCGTGCCCACGGCCTGGCTGAGGCCGGCATTCTCATTCGGATGACGGGCTGCCCCAATGGCTGCGCCAGGCCCTACCTGGGCGAAATTGCCCTGGTGGGCAAAGCCCCCGGCCGCTACAACCTTTACCTCGGGGCCAACCACGCTGGCGAGCGCCTCAACAAGCTCTACCGCGAGATGCTGGACGAAGACGGCATCCTGCGCGAGCTCTCGCCCCTGCTGGCCGCCTACGCGGCCGAACGCCAACCCAACGAAGGTTTCGGCGACTTTGTGGTGCGCACCGGTGTTGTGAAGGCCACTCAACACGGGTTGGACTTTCACGCCTGATTTTCTTATCTTTCTGAGCTATGGATTCCAATTTCCCTAACCCTGCCGGCCCGGCGGTGGCAACCCCGCCGCCGGACACTGCCCCACCGGCCAACAACTTGTTTCCCATCTTCCTGAAGCTGGAAAACATGCGCGTGCTGCTGGTGGGTGGCGGCAACGTGGGCCTGGAAAAACTAGGCGCTATCCTGCGCAACAGCCCCGCCACGGCGGTGACGGTGGTAGCCCCGCACATCCTCCCCGAGCTGCGCGAGCTGGCCGCCCGCCACCCCAAAGTGCAGCTGCACCAGCGCCCCTACCAGGACCGCGACCTCGACGACAAAGACCTCCTTTTCCTCGCCACCGACGACGTGGCGCTACACCGCTACATCGGCGCGGCCGCCGCTGCCCGCCAGCTCCTGACCAACGTGGCCGATACGCCGGAGCTCTGCGATTTCTACCTCTCCTCGGTGCTGCAAAAGGGCGATTTAAAGATTGCCATCTCCACCAACGGCAAGTCGCCCACCGTGGGCAAGCGCCTGCGCGAAGTGCTGGCCGAAGTGCTGCCCGCCGAGTTGGCGTCGGTGCTGGGCCAGATGACCATCATCCGCAGCCGGCTGAAGGGTGATTTCGCCGAGAAAGTGAAGTCGCTGAACGCCGTGACCGCCGAACTGGCCCACGGCCCGGCCTACGAGACGCCCGCCACCACCTACTGGCGGCGCGTGGCCACGGGTGCGCTTATCACGTTCGCAGGCTTCATCATTCTCAACATCCTCTCCTACTACTTCACCTGGCAGCAGGCCTGGGAGTTGGCGCGCTCGTCGGGCACCTTCTACACCTTTGTGGCCGTGGGCTTCATCGCCCAGATGGTGGACGGCGTGCTGGGCATGGGCTACGGCGTGGTGTCGGCCATTAGCCTGATGTCGCTGGGCCTGAGTCCGGTTTCGGTGAGCGCCAGCATCCACACGGCCGAGGTATTTGCCAGCGGCGCGTCGGGCTACAACCACTACCGGTTTGGCAACGTGAACAAGCGCCTGTTTCGGGTGCTGCTGCTGCCCGGCATTGCGGGCTCCATCAGCGGCGCGCTGCTGCTGGCGCATTTCGGCGAAACCTACGCCGGCTACGTCAAGCCCTTTCTGGCCGTGTATCTGCTGTTTTTGGGCCTGCGCATCATCACCAAAGCCTTTCAGAAAGTGGCGCAGAAACGCAAAAAGGTGAAAAACGCCGGCTGGCTGGCCGGGGCCGGGGGCTTCCTCGATTCCTTCGGCGGGGGCGGCTGGGGGCCGCTGGTCACCAGCACGCTCATTACCAATGGCCGCACGCCGCGCTACGTCATCGGCACGGTGAGTCTGGTCGAGTTCTTCGTGACGTTTGCCAGCGCGTTCACGTTTTTCACCATCCTGGGCATCTCGCACTGGCAGATTGTGCTGGGCCTTATCGTGGGGGGCGTGGCCGCCGCGCCCATCGCCGCCCGGCTGGCCGGCCGCCTGCCCACCCGCTGGATGTTCGTGGGCGTGGGCCTGATGGTGATAGTGTGGAGCCTCTGGGCGCTGCGCAAGCTGCTGTAGGCGCAAGCTGATTTCGGCTTTTACCTTTGATGCTTTCGCACCATCAATCCCTTTCCATACGTCAGCGTTTCCTACCGATTTTATTGCTCGCCACCCTGCTGGGCTGCTGCAGGTCCGACTCCAACCCGATTGCTGATTTCGGCGAAGGCGAAGGCATTACTTATCGCACAGGCAATAATCTCCCCGGTGGCCCCAACGACCCTACCGACTGGACTTCCGACGGTGAGTGGAACAAGCAGGAGCGCGCCCTTTTCGCCGACCTCAACTTCGACCTGAACGCCCCCCAGCAGTCGGGCTTAGTAAACGTCTCCCCCGCTTATCCAAACCCCACTGCCGGGCAGGCCAACTGGTCTCTGAACGCCCCACGCCCCACTGGTGGCAATGCTGCGCCTTCCTCTGTACGTGCCCTGTTGGTGAACCGTCAGCATAAAATCATGCGTCAGCTGGGGCCTACTGATTTCGTCAACGGCATTCTGTTTTCGATAGACTATATCAGCGCAGGTCTCAGCCCCAATGAGCTGTACCGGCTTTATTATGTGGTGTACAATGCCAGCGGCCTTATTTATAAAGGCCACGGCGATGTTCGCTACAACCGCTATCCGTCTTTGTCCCCATACAGAAAAGGCCCCGCCGAATGCATCGGCGGGACCTTTTCTGTTATTCCGGCGCAAGGTGGAGCAAGCGCTACACATCAAACCTGATGCTCTGCACCAGCGGTAGCGCGATGCTGTAGTAACTGTGTTGGAATCCCCTTTTCCGCGCCAGTTTCTCGACTTTGCTCCGCTGACTCAAACAGCCCCTAAAAAACCCCATTCGCTACTGGACAGCGGCTGTAGCGGGCGCGGCGCTGTGCCAGGCACTCAATTGCTCCAAGATGGGCAACAGCGCCCGCCCGTACTCTGTGAGGGAATATTCGACGCGGGGCGGCGCTTCGGCGAAAGCCTCGCGGCGCACGATGCCGTCTTCCTCCAGCTCCCGGAGCTGCTCGGTCAGCACCTTGCGCGAAATAAGCGACATGCGCTGCGCCAATTGCCCAAAGCGGCGGGGCTGCGTCAGGTACGAAATGATGATGAGCTTCCACTTCCCGCCCAGCACCCCCATGGTGCGGGTCATGATGCAGGCCGAGGAGCAAAAATTGGCGTCACGCATAGCGAAATTTAATAGCGTTCAGAATCAGGGATAGTTACGCAGAGGTAACCGGTTTATACGGGGAAATGATTGGCGTTGGTAAGAAAAAGCAACTGTTGATAGTTACTAAAATAAACCAACACAAAACAACTCATTTTCTCATGTCAACTTCTCAGAAATTAGCTGGTAAAATTGCCCTCGTTACGGGCGGAAATTCAGGTATCGGGCTGGCTACGGCCCAGCGCTTCATCGCCGAAGGCGCGTATGTATTCATCACCGGACGGCGGCAGGCCGAGCTCGACGCAGCCGTGCAACAGCTTGGTACGTCAGCTTTTGGCGTGCAGAGCGACGTTAGCAGCCTGGCCGACCTCGACCGGCTGTTTGCCACCATCAAAGCGCAGAAAGGCCGGCTCGACGTGGTGTTTGCCAATGCCGGCATCGCGGAGTTTGCGCCCGTCGAGGCCGTGACCGAGGCACAATATGACCGGCAGTTCGACATCAACGTGAAAGGCCTTTTCTTCACGGTGCAGAAGGCGCTGCCGCTGCTGACCGATGGCTCGGCCATCGTGCTGATGGCGTCCATCGTGGGCTCGAAGGGCTTCGAAAGCAACAGCGTGTACAGCGCCACCAAGGCCGCTATCCGCTCGCTGGCCCGCACCCTGACGTCCGACCTGAAGGCCCGCCGCATTCGGGTGAATGCCATCAGCCCCGGCCCCATCGAAACGCCCGGCCTCAACGGCGTAATCGACTCGCCCGAAGAGCTGGCGCAGTTCAAGGCGCAAATGGTGAGCACCGTACCATTGGGCCGCATCGGCGAAGCCGATGAAATTGCCAAAGCCGTGGTGTTCTTGGTTGCTGATGATAGCAGCTTCGTGACCGGCGTTGAGCTATTCGTCGACGGCGGCATGGCGCAGGTATAAACGCAACGGCCTATTTCTAAATAAAAAAGCCTCATCCAGAAATGGATGAGGCTTTTTTATTTTATGAAACCGAGGTATTACACGTCGAACTTAATGCCCTGCGCCAGCGGCAATTCCGTCGAATAGTTAATCGTATTCGTCTGGCGGCGCATGTACACTTTCCAGGCATCGGAGCCGGATTCGCGGCCGCCGCCGGTTTCCTTCTCGCCGCCGAATGCGCCGCCGATTTCGGCCCCGCTCGTGCCAATGTTCACGTTGGCAATGCCGCAGTCCGAGCCGCTCGCGGCCAGAAAGGCCTCGGCTTCGCGCATGTTCAGCGTGAAGATGGACGAGGACAAGCCCTGCCGCACGTCATTTTGCAGCTCGATGGCCGTTTCCACATCGCCGCTGTACTTGATGAGGTAGAGGATGGGCGCGAACGTTTCCTCCTGCACCGTGTGGTAGTGGTTTTCCACTTCCACCAAGGCCGGGGTCACGTAGTGGCCGCCGTTCAGTTCGGGGCGGCTCAGCACCTCGCCGCCGCTCAGCAGCTTGCCGCCTTCGGCTTGCACGGCCACCAGCGCCTGCTCAAACATCTTCACCGCGTCGGCATCAATCAGCGGCCCGACCAGCGTACCCGTTTGCAGCGGGTGGCCGATGGGCAGCTTGGGATAGATGGCAAGCAGGCGGTTTTTCACCTCCTCAAACACGCTGTCTTCGATGATGACGCGGCGCGTGCTGGTGCAGCGCTGCCCGGCCGTACCCACCGCCCCGAATACGATGGCCGGAATGGCAATTTTGAGGTCGGCGTTTTTGGTGACGATGATGGCGTTGTTGCCGCCCAGCTCCAGCAGGGCGCGGCCCAGACGGGCTCCCACCACTTCGCCCACCTTGCGGCCCATGCGGGTGCTGCCCGTGGCCGACACCAGCGGAATGCGCTTATCGGCGGCCATCGCGGCCCCGATTTTCGCATCGCCGATAATCACGCTGAATACGCCTTCGGCAATATCATTCTCGGCCAGCACGTCCTTGATGATGTGCTGCACGGCCACGGCCGTGAGGGGCGTTTTCTCCGAAGGCTTCCAGATGCTCACGTCGCCACACACCGCCGCCAACATGGCGTTCCAGCTCCACACGGCCACCGGGAAGTTGAAGGCCGAAATGATGCCCACGATGCCGAGCGGCTGGTACTGGTCGTACATGCGGTGCGCGGGGCGCTCCGAGTGCATGGTGAAGCCGTGCAGCTGGCGCGAGAGGCCCACCGCAAAGTCGCAGATGTCAATCATCTCCTGCACTTCGCCCAGGCCTTCCTGCAGGATTTTGCCCATCTCGGCGCTCACCAGCTTGCCCAGCGGCTCCTTAAATTCGCGCAGCTTGTTGCCAATCTGGCGCACGATTTCGCCACGCTTCGGGGCCGGTACTAAGCGCCAGGTTTTGAAGGCTTCCTGAGCGGCGGCTACTACGGTTTCGTAGTCTTCAGCAGTAGCAAAAGCCACGCTGGCAATGCGGCGGCCATCGGCGGGCGCGTTGATGACGCGGCGGTCGGCGTTGGCAGCGCCGCCCCAGACGCGGCCGGTGCTGTAGGCGGCGTTATCGGCCTGCACGCCCAGTTGGCGCAGCACGTCCTGAATGCCGTGGGGGTCGTGGTGGGGGTGCGGTACCGTTACGTCGGGGGCGGTAGCTTCTTCGAGGGCCTGCTTCATGGGGCGGTTGGGGTGGGATGTTGCTGCGGCAAAGCTACGGTTTGCCGGGGAGTTGGCCGAAGGCGGCCTGAGCTGGCTTAGCCATTTCCTCAGAAACTGTCATTCCGACGCAGGAGGAATCTGGGTTAAGCCATTGGAACGGCTTTTCTCAGATTCCTCCTGCGTCGGAATGACAACTATTCATCGCCTTAACGGCTCTCTCACACCTTGCGCGGCTCCTGCGCCAGCAGGTGCAGGTTGTTGAACACGTCGAGGCTGTCGCGGCGCATCCCGCGCACTTCCTCGTCCGAGAGCTGGCGGATTTTGGTTTGGAAGTCCTTGTAGTACACCACAAACACGGCCAGTTCGGGCACCCGGTTTTCGTAGGGCACCATGTTTTCAAGCACCGCATCAAAAAAGCCTGGGCTGTGCGTGGTCACGAAATACTGGTTGGTTTGCTGGGTAGCAATGCGCTCGGCCAGTTGCGTCACGTACAGAGGGTAAGAATGTGCCTCGGGCTCCTCCAGCAAAATCACGGTGTCCCGGTTCGATTCCATGGCCGCCAGGTGGAAGCCGTAGCGCTGCAAAGTGTCGCCGCTGCTGGAGTACGGGTAGGCAAAGCTCAGGCCGTCCAGCTCCTTCATCACCTCGAAGCGGTTGGTGTCGGGGCGCACGCGCAGGCGCAGGTTGTGGTCGGCAAAAAGGGTAGCGAACTCGTAACGCAGGTCGGCATTGGCCTCCAGCACCTGCACCAGATTGTTGCCGTGGGGCGGGCGCAGGCTGGCCTCAGTGTAGCGGCGGTCGAGGTGGGCGTTGCGCTTGAAGCGGTAGGACTTCACGGCCCGGGGCTGCCAGGCTGGCCGCGAAGCCAGGTAGTGCCCGCCCTTGCCCGGCCGGTCGGTCAGCCCGTCGCGGTCAAACTCGGTGTAGATAAAGCCGGGCTCAGGCAGCACGGCAGCATTGGCCAGGTGGCTGTGCAGCCGGGCCAGCAGTTGGGCATCGTCGTTGCTCCTAGTGCGGCCCCGGCCTTCCAGCATGGGCAGGCCCAACTGGGCCCGCAGCAGCAGATAAGCCGTTTGGCTGAATGCCCCGTACTGAAACCGCTTGCTGTCGCCCGCGCCCACGCGGCCCAGCAGGCACACGTCGCGGTCGGTTTCTACCCGGATGGGAGTCCCCATCATGCTGTCGTGAAACAGCTGCGCTGGCTTCTCATACCGAATGAAGCTGCGCATAAACCGCTTTTTCTGCTCAAACGGAAAGCTCCCCAGCAGGCTCATGGCCTCCAGCACCGTCGACTTGCCCACATTGGGCTGCCCGATGATGAGGTTGACCCGCCGCGGGTGCAGCACCGCATTCCGAATCGACTTAAAGTTCTGAATATACAGAGTGTTGATTACGTTTTCCATTGAGCAAGAGAAAGCTGAGCACATCGCAGAAGGACTCGTGAATTCTCAGTCGTCGGCTCCCGGTTTGGGATAACAACTACGTTAGAAGCCGCCGGTAAGGACTAACTATGCAGACCCAAAGGGGTGATTTTTGCTCATTTTTTTCTTTGACCGTCAACCTCCTACCTCATTCCTTGCAAGCACAGATTATGTGTCATCGGCCCGTCGCGCCGCAAATTTAAATTCTTCCCAAAACGGGACCCAAGCAATACAAGCTAATTGCCTATAAAAAAGCCCCTGCCAATGCGGCAGGGGCTTTTCCATCACTCAACCATGGCGGGCTATTCCTGCCCGATGGGATAGTAGGCCTTGCGGCCGTCGGGGTACACGCCTTCTACCAGCGCGCCCGAATTTTCGCGGGCCCGTTCAAGGTAGTTTTTCACGTCGGCGGGCTTGGTCACCTGGTTCTTGTCGATGCGGGTAATGATGAAGCCATCGGCCATGCCCGTTTCGCGGAAGTTGCTGCCCTTGATGCCGCTGATGGTGGCCCCACCCTCCAGGCCCAGCTTGGCAAGGTCGCGGGGCGGCACGGCGGCAATGGTCGCGCCCTCGTACTTGATAGCGGCCGCTACTGCATCCTCGCGCACGATGCCGGTGGTGCCAGTGGCGTTGCGCAACACGGCTTCGGCCAGGCCGGCCGTGCCACCGCGCGTGTAGCTCACCTTAATCTTGTCGCCAGGGCGGAAGCGGGCCACCTGCTCCTGAAGTTGCGACGAAGTGTTCACGGCCACGCCGTTGATTTGGGTGATGATGTCGTCCTTTTTCAAGCCAGCCTGGGCGGCCGCGCTGCCGGCCGTCAGGCCCTGCACGTACACGCCGTTCAGCGTGTTCAGCTTCTTCTCCGAGGCCAGCTTGGCATCCACTTCCTGGATTTGCACGCCGAGCAGGGCACGCTGCACCACTTTGTATTTCAGCAGGTCATCTACTACTTTGCTGGCCAGCGAGCTGGGAATGGCAAACGAGTAGCCTTCGTAGCTGCCCGTGTGCGAGGCAATGGCCGAGTTGATGCCAATCAGGTCACCATTCAGGTTTACGAGGGCGCCGCCCGAGTTGCCGGGGTTCACCACGGCATCGGTCTGAATGAACGACTCGATGCCCATGTTGTCCTTGCGGCGCAGGATGTCGATGTTCCGGCCCTTGGCCGAAATGATACCGGCCGTCACGGTCGAGTTCAGGTTGAAGGGGTTGCCCACGGCCAGCACCCACTGGCCCACTTTCACGTCGTCGGAATTGCCATACTTGATGAAGGGGAGGTTGTCGGCCTTCACTTTCAGCACGGCCAGGTCGGTGTTGGGGTCGGCTCCCACCAGCTCGGCTTCGAACTTGCGCTTGTCATCCAGCACCACTTCAATCTTGGAGGCTTTGTCGATGACGTGGTTGTTGGTCACGATGTAGCCGTTGGCGGCGATAATCACGCCCGAGCCCGAGCCCTGGCCCCCGCCCTGCGGCTGCTGGCCATGAAACTGCTCCAATTGGTCGCCAAAGAACTGGCGCAGGAAGGGGTCCATCTGCTGCTGGCGCTGGTCGACGGACGGCGCGGCGTATTCGGTCATTACGTGGACGACGGCCGGGGTTACGGCGGCAGCGGCGGCCACGAAGTTCAGGCCTTCTGGCACGGCGTAGGGCGTGCTCCGCATCTCGGAAGTGTAACGCACCTGGGGGTCGGCGGCTACGGCCTGGGGTGCCACGGGGGCCGGCTCAAGCAGCTTGTATCCCCCCACGGCCACGCCGCCGCCAAGAATGGCAGAACCGAACAGGCCGAGCATCATTTGTTTTGCTTGCATGGGTAAGGGAAAAATTTGAAAAAGGGTGAATGGGTGAACCAGAGACCTAATTTAGCATCAGCCGAATGAAAACCGGATGAGTCCGGCTTGGTTATTTTCGGCATAACGCGGAAAGGATTCACTTTCGCGTACGAAGGTTGCTTGGTAGGTGCGAAGCGGCGCTTCGCACTATCCCCAGCCCAACGCTGTCGGCTGCAAAAAAGGCACCCCAAGAGGTGCCTTTTTTTACGAACCGGCCCGCGCTTAGCGGATTTCGATGTGCTGAGTCGTCACTTTCTCAGTGTCGAAGGGCAATGTCACGCGCAGGATGCCGTCGGTCAGCTCGGCGGCGATGGCCTTCACGTTCACCGTCTCGGGCAGGCGGAAGGTGCGCGAGAAATGGCCGTAGTTGGTTTCGACACGGCGGAATTTGGGCGCAGCCGGAGCCTCGGGGGCTACTACGGCGGGCGTATTATCTGCAGCAGGCGCAGCGGCTTCCGTAGCAGCGGCAGCAGCTTCTTTCGCGGCAGCCACCGGGTTCGGCCGGGTGCCGGACACGACGAGCTGACCGTCGAGGAAGTCAAGGTTGACTGACTCTTTTTTCACGCCGGGCAGGGCCAGGTGCAGTTCAAAGCCGGTGGCGGTTTCGAGGATGTCGGCAGCGGGCACGAAGGCGGGCGCGGGCTGCGCGGCGGCCGTTTGCGGCTCGCGCAGCATGTCGGCCAGCATGGCGCTCAAAGCGCGGCTGGGGCGGAGAGAAGGACGGTTGTTGTTATACAGCAAGGTTGCCATTGAAATAGAATGTTAGAGGAAGTGAAAGAATCACAGCCGGCTGGCGGCACACTTCACTTCCTTAAATTCTATACCAAACGATTTACGCGGGACTTTTACGACAATTTGTCTTACTTACAGAAATTACGCAATTATCAAACGTTGGCACGAGCTGATAAAATGGCTTCCAGATTAACTCAAGACATAATAGCACTTGAAGACAAGCCTGAAATTTTGTCATCAACCGGCGATTAGTATTTCGACGCAGGAGAAATCTGAGGAAAACATCAGCCCCCTTTCCTCAGATTTCTCCTGCGTCGAAATGACAGTTGTGACCTTAGTGCTGCGTGGGCAATTGCTGGCGACTCTCGGCGCTCTGGCCCTGGAGGATGGTGAAGCGCAAATCGAGCCCCAGCACCGGAGTCACGGCGTTGAGCTTGCCGCCGGAGGTCTGGACGCCCAGCGAATTGTACTGCGGCAGCGTGACCAGGTAATTGGTCTGGTATGCGAACCAGGGCGTGAAATCGAACAAGCCCGCCACCCGGAAACCTACCTCGCCGCGCAGGCTGGTGAACTGGATGAACCGCTCGTCGGGGTCAGTGTCGGACTTGAGGAGGCGGACGTGGGTGGCGGCCTCGTAGCTCAGACGGGGGCGCAGGGCGAAGCCGCCGCTGCCGATGGGCAGCAGCTTTTCGAGGTCGACGCGCAGGCGGGCGTTGGTCTGGCCCTTGGCCCCGGTGGCGCTGGGAAAGGTGCGCTCCAGGCCCAGGCGCTGGCCGAAGGTGAGCGGGCCAAGGGGACTGCGGTGGCGCAGCAGCACTTCAGGTATCAGCACGTAGTCCTTGCTGCTGGCGCTGAAGTAGCCCAGCGTACCGCCCAGGCTCCAGTGCTCGCTCAGAAAATGCTCGTAGGCTAGGTTCACGCGCTGCTCGTCGAAGCCCAGCACGCGCCTGGGGTCGGCTCCGATGAGGTGGTTGTTGTCGGTGTTTTGCTGGCCGCGCACGGACAGGAGCAGGTAGTCGTTGCCGGGCAGGGCCAGTTCGGCCTGCACTTCGGGCCAGAGCTGCAGGCCGGAGGTGGAGCGGCGCGTTTGGGCGGCGGCGGGCCGGGCCAGCAGGGCGGCTAAGAACAGGGCGTAGGGCAGAAGTCGGTTCATGAGGGGAAAGTAGCGCGGGCTTTTAGTCCGCGAATGGAATAGTTTGGGTAGTTCACTCGCGGACTAAAAGTCCCTGCCGGGTACGACCGCGCTACAATTTTACTCCCCCAGCTCCTTAATAGCCAGCCAGGCCATGAGGCCGGGGCCGGTGGCCAGGGCCTGCTCGTCGATATCGAAGGTGGGTGTGTGGACGGAGGCGGCGAAGCGGCCATCGGCGTGGCGGGTGCCGAGGCGGTAGAAGCAGGCCGGCGCGGCCTGCGAGAAGTAGGCGAAGTCCTCGGCGGCCATCCACTGGTCGAGCTCCACCACGTTTTCGGGGCCGAGGTATTCTTCGGCGGCGACACGGACGCGGGCGGTGAGGGCGGGCTCGTTTTCGAGGTAGGGGTAGCCGTGGCGGATTTCGAGCTCGCACACCGCGCCCATGCTTTCGGCCAGGCCTTCGCAGAGCTTGCGCAGGTGCTGGTGGGCCTCGGCGCGCCACTCCTCGTTGAGAGTACGGAAAGTGCCTTCGATGTAGACTTCGTTGGGGATAACGTTGGTCGCGCCGTTGGCGATGACCTTGCCGAAGCTCAGCACCGAGGGGATTTTGGGGTTGGCGCGGCGGCTCACGATTTGCTGGGCGGCCACAATGATGTGGGCGGCCACCAGCACGGGGTCGAGGTTCATTTCGGGCATGGCGCCGTGGCCGCCTTTGCCTTTTATCGTCAAATACAGTTCATCGGTGCTGGCCATGTAGCGGCCGGGGCGCAGGCCGATTTTGCCGGCCGGCAGGTGCGGGAATACGTGCTGCCCAAGCACGTGGCCCACGGCGGGGTTTTCCAGCACGCCCTCCTTTATCATCAGCGACGCGCCGCCCGGCAGCCGCTCCTCGCCGGGCTGAAACATGAGCTTCACGGTGCCTTTAAACTCACCTTTCAACTCGCTCAGAATGCGGGCCGCGCCCAGCAGCGAGGCCGTGTGCACGTCGTGGCCGCAGGCGTGCATCACGCCGGGGTTGGTCGAGCGGTAGGGCACATCGTTGGCCTCCGTGATGGGCAGCGCGTCCATGTCGGCCCGCAGGGCGATGGTGGGGCCGCCGGGCTGGCCTTCAATCAGGGCCACCACGCCGGTGTTGGCGATGGGCCGGGGCTTCAGCCCCAGCTTCTCCAGCTCCCGCGTGACGAAGGCGGCGGTGTTCACTTCTTCAAACGAAAGCTCGGGGTGCGCGTGCAGGTGCTGGCGCAGGGCCACGGTATCGGCGGCGTGCGCGGCGGCGAGGGCCTGGATGCGGGGTATGAGGGTGTCGGACATGGGCGAGGTAGGCGTTGGACGGAAAACTCCCCTCCTTACCAAGGAGGGGATGTTCGAGCCGAAGGCTCGGACGGGGGTGGTGCCACCGGAGGGTGGGCGTTGAGCGGCTTGCGTTGGTTTCGTTCGAAATAGTCGTTCAGGCTTCACTCAACGCCAACAACCACCCCAATTTCAGCTTCGCTGAAATGTCCCCTCCTTGGTAAGGAGAGGAGCTTTTTCCTTTCTCCTCCCCTACGGGTTCTTGTTCAGCACCACCTGGGTGGCTTCCAGCTCTAGCTTGGGGGTGAGGCCGCGCAGGCGGGCCATGGCGCGGGCGGCGTCGAGCTTGGTGAGGTAGTCGCCGATGTAGAGGCGGTAGACCGGGGACTTAAAGGTGATGTAGTCCGTTTCGTCCGGGTAGCGGCCGATGACGGTGCGGCGGATGGCCATCACCTGGTCGCGCTCCAGGCCGAGGTACACCAGCAGGCGGTAGCCCTGGGCGTACTTCACGTTCTGGTTGGTGTAGGCCTGGTCGCGCAGGCGCTGCTCTACCTGGGGGTTGACGTGGGCGGTGGGCAGCACGGTGGGCCGGGCGGGCGCGGTGGTCGGGATGGGCGTGGCCTTGGGCGCGGCAAACGCGGGACGGTACTTGGTCACGTCCTCGGCGGGCAGGGGCGCGGCGGTGGCGGCCTTTTTAAGCGTGGTATCGGCGGGGGCGCTGGCGCGGGGGGCCTGCGGGGTGGTGCCGGCGCAGGCAGCCAGTCCGAAGAACAGGGAGGCAACGAGCATCTTAGGCAGCAGTCGGTTCATCATCGGATTCAGCAAGCAGGGCCAGGCTATTGGATGCGCCGATGCGGTCGGCTCCGGCCGCTACCAGGGCCAGCGCGGCTTCGCGGGTGCGGATGCCCCCGGCCGCCTTGATGCGCACGGTATCGGGCAGGGAGCGGCGCATCAGCGCCACATCGGCCACCGACGCGCCCCGGCTGGCGAAGCCGGTGGAGGTTTTCACAAAATCGGCCTCGCCGCCCACGCACAGGCGGCAGGCCAGCTCAATCTCCTCGTCCGAAAGCAGGGCGGTTTCAATAATGACCTTCAGCAGGGCCTGGTTGACGTGGCAGAGGTCGGCCAAATCCAGGATTTCAGCTTGAATGCTGTCATTCTTGCCCGATTTCAGGGCCGAAATGTTGATGACCATGTCCAGCTCGGTGGCCCCGTCATAGAGCGCCACTTCGGCTTCCTTGAACTTCACGGCCGGCGTGGCGTAGCCCAGCGGAAACCCGATGACGGTGCAGATGCCCACCGCCGTGCCCACCAGCCGGGCGGCGGCCAGGGCCACGTAGCAGGGCGGCACGCACACCGTGGCGAAGCCGTGGGCGACGGCCTCCTCACAGAGCTGAATGATTTGCGCTTCCGTGCAATCGGGGCGCAGCAGGGTATGGTCGATTCGGGCGGCAAGGGTCATGGGGCAAAGGTACGGCGAGGGGGGCGGTGCCGCGCCGCGCCGGCCGCGCACCGCAGACGGAACCATTCCCGCAGCGAATGGCTTGCGCCGGGAGTGCGGCCCCCGGCCCGGTCGTACCTTGCGGCCTTCCCCCTTTCGCCTCCCTATGAACGACGTTTTCTCCGATGTTTTTGCCCTGAGCTACGAGGCTGCCCCCAACCTGCTGGTGGGCCGTTGGCTGCACGACGTGGCCGACCGCAGCCTGCTGCCCCCGCAGGAAGAGCTGCTGAGTGCCGCCCTGCAGCACAACCGCTGCCGGTTCTGGCTGCTGGACATGTGCCGCCAGAAGGAGTATTCCCCCCTGCTGCTGGAATGGATGAGCAAGCTGCTGGCCCAGCAGGTGGTGTCCGTACTGGGCTCGCCGGTGTTTGTAGCCTGCGTGGCCGATGAGAGCCACCGGGACGAAATTGAGAGCATTGGCACCGACACCCTGCTCCGCCAGCAGGCCGCGCACGAGTTCTACCCCTACTTCTTCCACGACGAAGCCGCCGCCCGCCAGTGGCTGGCCGATAGCCAGGACCACGAGCACCGCCCGCCCCGGCGGTAGCAGCGCGATGCCCTGATTACAGCACAACAGAAAAGGCCCCTTGCGTGTGCAAGGGGCCTTTTCTGAGTTCAATAGCCGGCTGCCCTCCTACTCCACCACCAGGCGGCGGGTGGCGGTGCTGCCGCCGGCCTGCACCCGCACGGCATAGAGCCCGGCGGGCAGGCCCGCGAGGTCCAGCTCGGCAAGGGCGTTGGGGGCGGCCCTGAAGGTGCGCACGGGGCGGCCCAGGGCATCGATTACGGTGAGGGTGGCCGTGGCCGCGCCGGGCACGGCGGGCAGCTGCACGGTGGCCGTGCCGTGGGCGGGGTTGGGAAACAGAGCCAGGCGTTCAGAGGCCCCGGCCGGTGCCGTGCCAGTCAGCGTTTGGTCCGTCAGGGAGGCCAGAAATCCGATGATTGGCCCGCTTCCCGTGATGGTCAGACCGCCGAAGCTGGCAGGCGGACCAACGGTGCCGCCAACGTATACCGTCCCGGAACTGCTCACGGCTAAACCGCTGGCTCGGTCGTATTGCGATGTGCTACCCCCCGCCTGCTGGGCCCATACCCATGCGCCCGTAGCCCCCGAATCGAGGAGCTTGGCCACAAATACGTCGTTACCCGAACCGACGAGCTGACTAGCCCCAAAGGTGGCCCGGTCTGTAAAAACCCCTCCTACGTACACGTTGGCCCCGCGTGTAGCCACCGTTCTGGCCACATCCTCATTAAAAAATCCGCCGGCTCCCTGGGCCCAGATAAAGCTGGCGGTGTTGCCCGCATCCGTGAGTTTGGCAACAAATAGGTCAGCCGAACTGCCCGTAATGGCAACGCCGCCAAAGGTGGCAGTGCCGCTGAATCCCCCGGCCATGTACACATCGGCACCATTGGTGGCCAATGCACTTGCCGCAACGCTGCCAATGCCCTGCTGCACCCACCCGAACCCGCCCGTGCCCGTTAGCTTGGCCACAAAAGCAAAAGCAGGGTACACGGTGCCACTGGTGAGCGTCGCCGTACCGAAGGATGCTGTGCCCGTGGCGTTGCCCGCTACATAGATGTTGGGACCATTCACGCCCAGTGCCACCGCTCCGTCAGTGCCGGTGCCGCCCATTTGCCGGGCCCACGCTACGGCTCCGGCATTTCCAGTATCGGTGAGCTGGGCTACGAAGGCGTCGCGGCTGCCCGCACTGATTAATAACGTGGTGCCCAAACTGACGGCGCTCGAAAAATACCCCGCCACGTACACATTGCTTCCTTCCAGGGCTATTGCAGTGGCCTGGTCGGCATCGTTGCCGCCGAGCCGGGTTGCCCAGGCGTAATTAGCCGTCGTTCCGCCATCCGTCAATTTGGCCACGAACCCGTCTCCATCGGCCGAGCCAACCAACGAGGTACCGCCAAACGCCGCCGTACCGGCGAAGCCGCCTGCAATGAAAACCCCCGTTCCGGCTACTGCCACGGCGGCCACGGGCCCACCCACCCGGCTGGCCCACGCAAAGCTGCCGCTAACCGGGTTCCATTTGGCCACGAAGCCGTTATTCCCTGGGGCCGATGTAAGAAGGGTGGTGCCAAACCTTAGCGTCCCTTCAAATTCGCCGGCGATGTATACATTATCAGCAGCATCGACGGCCGTTGCGTTAACAGTAGAACTACTCGGTGCGATGCCTTCGCGTACTGCGGTGGTGGCCATTTGCCAAACGGGGGCTTGAGCGCGAGCTATTGGTGCGGCCAGCAATAGCAGCCCTGCGGTCAACAGCCGGAAACGGCCGGAAGAGAAGATGTGCTTCATAGCGACGTACAGGTAGGTGATGTGGAAAAACTTTGACAACCGCTTAACGGCAATCGTTTAATGGTACCTAGGGCACACTAAAAACAAATCTGCCCGCACGCAGCAGGCTTCCAGCCCGCCCTGCGCCACGGATTCGTACTTCACGGCGCGTACGACGCGGCCGTTCCTGTGCGGCTCGCGCACTTTCCCGGGGCGCGTGGCCACGGCCGGGCTGTGCGCGGGGGCTTACTCCACCACCAGGCGGCGGGTGGCGGTGCTGCCGCCGGCCTGCACCCGCACGGCATACAGCCCGGCGGGCAGGCCCGTCAGGTCCAGGTCGGTCCTGGCGTTGGCCGGGGCGGCCTGGGTGCGCAGGGTGCGGCCCAGGGCGTCAAGCACGGCAAGGGTGGCGGTGGCGGTGCCGGGGATAGCCGGCAGCTGGATGGTGGCGTGGCCGTGGGCAGGGTTGGGGAAGAGAGCCAGGCTTTCCGGACGCAAGGCCGGGGCCGTAGCCGTAAGCAGGAGGTCGGTAAACGAAGCAAGGTAGGCTTGACCATAGTTGGCTTGGCCAGTGGCAGTGATGCTACCGAAAGTAGCGCCCGGCATAACACTTCCGGCTACGTAAACGGTGTTCCCGGCAAACGTGACGCCATTTGCGTCATCTGTCTCGGTTCCCCCAATTTGACGGGTCCAGTCGAAGCGCCCGCTGGCCCCGGCATCGGTGAGCCGCGCCACATAGCCGTCGTTGTTGCCGGCCCCCGTCAGCGGGGGCGTGCCCGCGGCGGTTAGGGTCCCCTGGAAATAGCCGGCGGCATAAATGCTCGTGCCCTGGCTGACCAGGCAAATGGGATACAGCCTATCGGTGGTGACAGCCAGTGGCTGGGCCCAGTTAAATTGCGCGCTGCCGCCTCCTTCGGTAAGCTTAGCCACAAACCCTTCCCTCCAAAACAAGCCCGTGCCGGGACCGGGGCTGGCATTGGTGAGGACAGTGCCTCCAAACTGAGCCTGGGCACTATTGTATACGCCCGCTACATAGATACTGCTGCCATTGAGGGCCAGGGAGTAGGCCCCTTTACTACCAGTCCCGCCACCCAACACGGCCCAGGCATAGCTGGCCGAAGCGCCGGCGTCAACCAGCTTGGCCACCACCATGTCCGAGCCTTGTGGGCTGAGGGTAATGTTATCAAAAGTCGACGGCCTACCTATTGACCCCGCCCAATAAACGGCAGAGCCTGCGGCGGCCAGGTGGTGGGTATTGGATAAAGAGCCATTCACCGACTGTGCCCAGACAAAACCGGGATTGGCCGAAGTATCGGCTATTTTGGCGATGAAGTTTGAGCTGGGCGATGTTATCGGCAGGGTAATCGGGGTTGCTCCATCAAATTCAATCGAAGCATTCAACGCCCGTCCGGTGATGTACACATTGTTGCCGCTCACTGCCAATGCCCCGGTGCTGTTGTCATTGCCCGGACTCCCGGCCCGCAGGGCCCACGCAAAATGAGTGGCCGGCCCCTGGTCTACGATTTTGGCCACGAACAGGTCGTCGTTGATGCCGAGCCTCTTCGGCGCAAAGATGGGCAGCGTGGTGGTGCCAAAGCTGGCCGCCGTTCCGGAATACGTCCCCAGTATATAAACATTGCTCCCGCTCACCGCAATATTATTGCAGAACATGGCGCCGCCGCTGGCTTGCACTGCCCACTCATAGCTGCTGGTGGAATGATTCCATTTGGCCACAAACACGTCGAAAGCGCCACGAGATGTAAGCGTGGTGGCGCCAAATTGTATCTGCCTCGAGAAATAGCCGGTCAGGTAAACATTGCCCAACGCATCGGAGGCCGATGCGCCAATAGAGCTTGATGTAGCCCCGGTCTGCCCGGCCAGAAAAACGCTTTGCCAGGCCGGGGCCTGGGCCAGTGCCGGCCGCTGAGCAAATGCCAATAGCATTACCAACAACAGCCGCCCCGCCAAGAGAGAAGAAGTAAAAAACCGAAGCATAAGCAGATGGATATAATGTGGAACAATCAAAAGTAAGATAAAACCATTGGTTTATGCCCTATAAGGAGTCTGACAATGGGTTTGCGTTGAGCTGAACAAAAAAGCCCATTGCGCTATTCGCAATGGGCTTTTTGCAATCGCACTATAGTACGCGGCAGCCTAATCCACCGGCCCGATGCGGCCGTTCCTGTGCGGCCCGCGCCCTTTCTCGGGGCGCGTGGCCACGGCCGGGCTGTGCGCGGGGGCTTATTCCACCACCAGGCGGCGGGTGGCGGTGCTGCCGCCGGCCTGCACCCGCACGGCATACAGCCCGGCGGGCAGGCCCGTCAGGTCCAGGTCGTGGCGCTGCCCGACGGCGGACAGGGCCAGCGCTTCGGTGCGCACGGGGCGGCCCAGGGCGTCGAGGAGCGTGAGGGTGGCCGCGCCGGCCACGGCCGGGAGCTGCATCACAACGTGGGCATGGGCCGGGTTGGGGTACAGCTGCCAGGCCCCCAAAGCGTCCGCCGACTTGGTGGCTAAGGCCGCCGCATCCGTGATGGAGGCAATAAATGCCCCCGTTCCTGCGGGTGAGATGGTGCCAAATACCGAGCCGCTGCCGCAGGTGCCCCCCACGTACAGGACTGCTGCCGGCGTCACACTCACGGTATTGCTGGCAGGGTTGTAGCTTGGGCAGCCCACTTGCTGAACCCAGGCAAACGCGCTGGTCGGCCCGGCATCCGTGAGCCTGGCCACAAAAATGTCGTATTGCCCGGTACTGGTCAGGGTGGTGGTGCCGAAGCTGGCCGGGCCCGCGAAGGTTCCGCTGGCATACACGTTGGCTCCCAGCACGGCCAGCCCGCCCACGGTTTCAAAGCCCGCGCCGCCGAAGGACTTGCTCCACACGAAGCGGCCATCCGCAGCGGCGAGCTTGCCCACAAAGCCGTCCCGCAGGCCGGCACTCGTCAGGCTGGTGGTTCCGGCGGCGGCGGCGGTCGTGAAATGGCCCGTCACGTAGGCCCCGGCACTGTTGGCCGCCACGCTCACTACTTCATCGGCGGCCGTTCCGCCCATCGAGCTGGCCCAGGCAAAGGTGCCGGTGGTGCCGGCGTCCACGAACTTGGCCACGTAGCCGTCCCGTCCCCCGGCATTGGTCAGGCTGGTAGTTCCTATCACGTCCGTGCCCTCAAACCAGCCCCCCACGTACAAATCGGTGCCGCTGAGGGCCAGCGTCTGGGTCACTTCGTCGCCGGTGCCGCCAAAAGACTGCGCCCAAACCACGCTGCTGCTGGCCCCGGCGTCCACCAGCTTGGCCAAAAACCCATCGGTACCGCCCGCGCCACCGCCATTGCTCACCATAGTGGTCGCGCCCAGGCTCACCGTGCCCTTAAATTGCCCGGCCAGGTACACATTGGCCCCGCTCACCGCCACGGCCGACTTCTTGCCCAAGGGGGTAAGGCTGTAGTTAGAAGTTGCCGCGGGCGTGATGTATTGCGCCCAGGTGCTGCTGGCGCTGGTCCCGGCGTCGGTCAGCTTGTCGATAAAAACGACCTGCTTCGCATTGGCTATCGTGGTGCCGCCAAACGTGCGGCTACCAAATATCACGCCGGTTACGTAGACGCTGGTCCCCGAAACGGCCAGGCCCGTGGCGTTAATCGACCCGCCCATTCCCCGGCTCTGCAGGCCCCACACCGCGGTGTTGGTCGCCGTGTTCCACTTGATGAGAAAGATTTCGGCACCGGGCGAGTGGGTGTCGCCGTTTTGAAACGTTAGCCCTCCGAAGCTGAACGTCATGGAAGAAAAACCGCCCAGCAGGTACACGTTGCCGTTGCCGTCCGGCACCGTTTCGTTCACTACCCCCCCGCTGCCCACGTAGGCGGCTTGCCAGCTGGGGGCCTGGGCCCGGATGGTAGCGCTGGCCAGCAGCATAATCAGCAAAAGCGCGCCCGATAGGCCACGCGAGAAACAGGAAAGGTTTTTCATGGATATGAATAGAAAGGGTCACCGCACTGTACAACGCGTGGATGCTTACCAGCCGGCAGCAGCCGAAAGCCCTGGAAACGCAAACGCCCCGGCCAGCCGGCCGGGGCGCAGGAAAACGGCCGACGGCCGGCGCAGCCTACTGCACAATGCGGCTTTTGATGGCCGAATACTTCGGCTCGATGGTAGAGCCGACGAGGGCGGCCACCTTCACGTAAACTTTCGTGCCCGACTCGAAGGGGCCGAGCTGGCGCTCGCGCCCGCCGCCCACCGCCACCAGCCACTGGTCTTCGGGCAGCGTGGGGTGGGTGGAGTAGCGGATAAGGTTCTGAATGGTGCCGGTGGGGCGCTTGAGGCGGAGCAGCAGGCAGCCGGACCGGGGGCCGTCCAGCAGCTCCAGGTCCATCACGGTGTCGGTACCCACAGCGGTCATGACGCGGCCGGCCGTGCCGGCGGCGTCGGCCAGGGTGAGGCCCGAGGAGAGCAGGGCGGGCTCGTCGCCGGGGTAGTCCAGGTTCAGGCGTTTGGCCAGACGGCCCAGCTCGGTGGTGGTGGCGGTGCGCAGCAGGTCGCGCTGGGCGGTTTGGGCGGGCGTGGGGTGGTCGGTGGCGGCCACCTCGGTGTCGAGGGCGGCCACGGCAGCGTCCAGGGCCTTTGCCAAATCGCCCCCTTTGGTGATGAAGGGGCTGGCCGTGGTCTGGCGTATCACGGCGCGGGCGAAGGGCGACACCGCTTCGTAGAGCAGGTAGCCGTAGTCCTCGATAAGTTTGGGTTTGCGCATGGGTAAGGGGGGATAAAAGGGTGAGGGAGTGATGAGCCTCAAAAGTAGATGCTCCCCCAACCGCTGCGAAACCGGCGGTTTTACTCACGGCAATCGGTGCCGTCAATAGCCCGAAAATTACCCCCCAGTACCAGCGCCGGCCACCCCGCGAAACCGGCTCACGGCCATCCCGGTCGCGCTATCCGCCATCGCCGACAAGCCGTTTCTCTCCCGAAAACGCATTTCCGGGATGGCCGACAAGCCCGTTTGCCCGGAAAACCGCTTGTCGGCCATCGCGGAAACGGGTTTTCGGAGGGTGAACCAGCCCGT
>JAQBNT010000297.1 GCA_028288445.1 Hymenobacter sp.
CCTGAAAGAATCTGGCGAAAGGCCAGCAGACGCTTCGAACGCCTATGAGCAACGCGCCTAGGCAGCCGCGCTGGGGCGTGCACTGTTCAATGACACCCGGCTCAGCAAGAACGGCCAGGTCGCCTGCGTCAGCTGCCATGCGGCCGACAAGCAGTTCGAGGACGGGCGTCAGTTCGGCCAGGGAATCGCCACCGGCAAGCGCCGGACGATGCCAATCATGGGCGCTGCGCACGCCCCCTTCCTGTTCTGGGATGGGCGCAAGGACAGCGCCTGGTCGCAGGCCTTGGGACCTCTCGAAGACGCGGCAGAGCACGGCGGCAATCGCGTCCGCCTGGTCCGGCTTGTCCTGGCGCAATACAAGGAACAGTATGGCAAGGTGTTTGGCGCGGTACCCGAAGTCGGCGCACTGCCCGACGATGCGTCTCCAAACGGAACGCAGGCCGAACGCGCCGCTTGGGCCGCGCTTGCGCCGGCCAGCCGTGACGGCGTGAACCGGGTCTTCGCGAACATGGGCAAGGCCATCGCGGCCTATGAGCGAAACGTTTCCTATGGGGAGTCGCGTTTCGACCGGTACGCCCAGGCTACTGTCGCTGGCGATGGGCCAGGCCAGCAGGCGCTCACCGGGCAGGAAGTACGGGGATTGCGCCTTTTTTTGACCAAGGGACAGTGCGTGACCTGCCACAACGGGCCGCTGTTCACGGACCATGCCTTTCACAACACCGGCGTTCCACCCATCGAGCCGGCCCACCCGGACCGCGGTCGCACCGAAGGGCTCAAAAAGCTCCTGGCCGATGAATTCAATTGCCTGGGCCGCTACAGCGACGCCAAGCCGGAGCAATGCGGTGAACTGCAGTTTCTTTCAGCGAACGACATGGGTCAGCTCGGCGCGTTCCGCACGCCAAGCCTGCGCAACGTGGCCGCCCGGCCGCCCTACATGCATGCCGGCCAGCTCTCGAGCCTCGATGCGGTTGTGCAGCACTACGCCGCGTCGCCCCCAGCCGCCATTGGCCACAGCGAGCTGGCGCAGCCCCGGGATAATCACGCGCAGCGGCAGACCATCCGGCTTTCCGCCGACGACATCAAGGACCTGGCCGCGTTCCTGGGCACGCTCACCGGGCCGGTCCATCAGCCCAGGTGAGGGGGCGGTGTTCGCAAGCGGGCACTGAGCGGGCCGTTCATCTGCAGGGCCGAGGGCGCCAGGCCAAACATCGAGCGGGCCGTCCTCGACAGGTGCGCCGAGTCGGCGAACCCGGCCGCATGCGCTGCGCTCGACAGGGTCTTGCCCTGCATCAACAGCGTCCAGACCTGCAGGAGCCGTCGCCACAACAGGTACGTGCGCAAGGGCATGCCGGTCTCTTCGACGAAAAGGTGCCGAAAGCGCCCCGCAGACAGGTTCGCGGCTTGCGCAACCTCGCTCAGCGACACGGTGTGGCCCGCACGCTGGCCGATGTATTGCACCGCCGCCAACACGCGCGGGTCCGATGGCCTGCGCAAGGTGATTCCGGAAATGTTGTGCACGAGTTCAAGGCACGCGGCAATGACCGCGTCGTAGCTCCTTTCAATGTGCCAGGCGGTGGCCAGGCGCCTGGTCGCGCCTGCAACGAAGTCGGCATCAAGCAGCTCAAGCCGGCCTTGCAGCCTTGCGCCAAGGGCTCTGCCTTCGGGTGTCTCCGGCTCGATGAACAGCACAGCGCTCCATTGGCTAGCATTGACGTCAATGCTGTGGGTTGCCCGTGAGGGGACCAGCGCTGCCGCGCAGGATTGCCACTCGCCTCGCCGGCCGAACTGGACGCGCAGTCCTGTCGGCGCGCCAATTGCCAGCTGTATGGCGTAATGCGCGTGCAGTGAAATGGGCGCGCCCCCGCCTTCGCCGATAAACCCGCATCCCCCCGTCCAGGCGACAAAGTCGCCCCGGTAGCGGTTGAGGGTTGGAGCGTGCAAGGCAAGTTTCCAGAATTTCAGTTCTCAAGTCTACCCATCCTGGCCCAGCGCAGCAGTTTAAAAAAAGCCGATGGCCCTGGTGGACGACCATTCTGCGCCCGTCAGGCTTTGCTGTTGGTGGCTCGCTGGTGGCTGCGAAGACGAAGGCGCGGCATGGCAGCAAAGACCAGCAGCAAGGCGATATACACAGCGCCTGAAACCTTGTCCCGGCTGTGGAGGAACTGGGCCAGCGTCTGGCTCTGGAGGGCAACGGCCAGGCCGAGTTCGGCGCAGACCGACAAGGCCAGCGCAAGCACCCCGGCGGCTAGGGAACGCGCTGGCGAACCGATGGCAGGAAAACGCCGAAGGATGAAGCCAGCAGCCAGGAAGATGACCGTTGCCATGATGGGCATCTCTGCGAGTTCCGCCCAGCGCTCGCCCATGCGTGGCACCAGAAATGGGACTCGAAAGACACCCAGCACGAAGCCGGTACCCAGCACGATGGCGAAGTACGCCAGACCGGCGCGAACAGTGCTGCTCAAGGGGTCGAGCGCCAAACGGATGAGTCGCGAGACTGCACGCCCGCGCTCAGCCGGCGCTGCCGGCAACCGGATGAAGGAGTGGGACCAGAGACTTTATTCATCGCCCATTGTCAGTGACTTCCATTGCTCCAGTGAACAGCTTTTTAAACTGCAGGTGCGGCCTGGAGACATAGCGGACCCACAAAAGCGAGGCCCCTGTGGGTAACAAAAAACCCGGCACATTGGCCGGATCGGTCATCGGGAAGTCGTCGAGATGCAATTCGCAGCCGAAAAATCCCCTGGCCTTGCCAGCCTCAACGAGGCGGCCGGGTCAGTGTTCAGGCTAGCCCCAACTCAGGCAGCACGCGCCTTCTTGGCAGCGGTTTTCACCGCATCAGCGCCTTTATTCATGGTCGACTCCAAGGCACTTTCCACCTGGGAGGCAGCGTCATGCAGCCCTTTTGCTACGGGAGCAAACGCCTCCGGTGCAGGATGGACTTTTTGCAGCGCCTCAATGTTTGCGTGAAACTGTGCAAAACCCAAGGCCGAAGCATCCTTCAGGTTCTGCGCGGCTATCGCCATGTTCCGCTCTGCCAAAGCCTTCATGGCTTCAAAAGCGGCGGTCGGTTCCTTGATGCCTTTAAACGACTCGACCGTTTCAGCCATGGCAGCCTGCGCTGTTTGCGCTTGCGCTTGAATCAACTCACCCCAGGCCTTGAGATTGTCCATCACGGGTGCCAACGCTTCCTGGGACGCGGCCGGGTTGAACTTAGCCAAATTTTCCTTCATCGTATAGGCAATGTCTTCAATTTGGGTTTTGGCGGGCATGGAGTGGCCTTTTAAAAATGTTGCAGTGCAGCAATTATCCTGCAAAAAGCCTGGAGATGCGCAATCGACGCCCAAGCCGGGTCATTGGGGCGTAAGCGTCTTGGCACGGCACCTTGACCGTGCCGCCGATTCAGGATTGCGGTTGCCAGCGGTGTGGCAGTAGTTCCTCGATGCGGCTGTTCAAGTGCGATGGCAGCCTTGTCAGAACGTCCTTCAGATAAGCCCACGGGTCATGGCCATGCAACTTGG
>JAQBNT010000109.1 GCA_028288445.1 Hymenobacter sp.
CGCACCCTACACGAATATGAAAACTATACCAAGTGGCCGTACAAATCGAAGTCCGAAGCCGAGTCAATCTTCACGTTCGCAAAATCGCCCAGGCGCACAAACGTGTCCTTCTCCACGGCTACCAGCACTTCGTTGTCCACTTCGGGCGAATCAAACTCGGTCCGGCCCACGAAATGGCCGCTCTCCTTGCGGTCGAACAGCACCTTGTAGGTCTGGCCCACGCGGGCCTCGTTCAGCTCCATCGAAATGCCCTGCTGCAGCTCCATGATGGCATCGGCGCGCTCCTGCTTCAACTCAGTGGGCACATCGTCCACCAAGGTGTGCGAGTGCGTGTTTTCCTCGTGCGAGTAGGTGAAGATGCCCAGGCGCTCGAAACGGGTTTGCTCCACGAAATCATACATTTCCCGGAAGTCCTGCTCCGTCTCGCCGGGGTGGCCGGCGATGAGGGTCGTGCGCAGCGCAATGCCGGGCACCCGCTGCCGAATGGTATCCACCAGCTCGATGGTGCGGCGCTTGCTGATGCCGCGGCGCATGCTTTTCAGCATGGCATCGGAGCCGTGCTGCAAAGGCATATCCAGGTATTTGCAGATGTTTTCGCGCTCGGCCATCACGTCCAGTGCATCCAGCGGGAACTGCGAAGGGTAGGCGTATTGCAGGCGAATCCAATCAATACCGTTCACGTCCGATAGGTTGCGGAGCAGGTCGGCCAGCTTGCGCTCGCCGTAGGCTTCCAGGCCGTAATACGTCAAATCCTGGGCAATCAGAATCAACTCCTTGGTGCCCATGCTGGCGAGGCGCTTGGCCTCTTTCACCAGGTCCTCAATCTTGCGGTCGACGTGCTTGCCGCGCATCAGCGGGATGGCGCAGAACGAGCAGGGACGGTTACAGCCCTCCGCAATTTTGAAGTAAGCGTAGTGCTTGGGCGTGGTAATCAGGCGCTCGCCGATGAGCTCGTGCTTGTAGTCGGCATTGAGCACCTTCAGCATCTGCGGCAGCTCCAGGGTGCCGAAATAGGCGTCCACCTGCGGGATTTCCACCTCCAGCTCGTCCTTGTAGCGCTGCGAGAGGCAGCCCGTCACGTACAGCTTGTCCAGCCGGCCAGCCTCCTTCTCATCCGCGTAGCGCAGAATGGTATCAATGCTTTCCTGCTTGGCGTTGTCAATAAAGCCGCAGGTATTAATGATGACGATGTTGGCGTCGGACTTCTCGGCCTCGTGCGTGACGTCGAAGTCGTTGGCCTGGAGCTGGCCCATCAAAACCTCGCTGTCCACGATATTCTTGGAGCAGCCGAGAGTGATGACGTTTACTTTATTGGTGGTTTGATTTCAAACCTTCATGAATCACAGAGTTATCGGAGACTAACTCCTTAGCTAGGCTGCAAAGAATGCCCGCAGGCATAGATTGGTACGGTTGTAGTTGATTTATAGGGCTTCGAACTGCCGCAGGAAGCGCATGTCATTCTCGGTGAATAGCCGCAAATCCTTAATCTGGTACTTGAGCATGGCAATGCGCTCGATGCCCATGCCCCAGGCGTAGCCGGAGTATTTCTCGGAGTCAATTTTGGCGTTTTCGAGCACGGCGGGGTCCACCATGCCGCAGCCGCCTATTTCGACCCAGCCCGAGTACTTGCAGATGTTGCAGCCCGCGCCTTTGCAAATCAGGCAGGTGATGTCGATTTCGGCGCTGGGCTCGGTGAAGGGGAAGAAGCTGGGGCGGAACCGGATGTTGATATCGGCCCCGAACAGCTCCTGCACGAAATAATACACCGTCTGCTTGAGGTCGGCGAAGCTCACGCCTTCGTCAATGAAAATGCCCTCTACCTGGTGGAACATCATGTGGGCGCGGGCCGAAATGGCCTCGTTGCGGAACACGCGGCCCGGCATCACGCGGCGGATAGGCAGCGGCTCGGTTTCCATCACGCGCACCTGCACGGTGCTGGTGTGGGTGCGGAGGAGGTGGGGCAGGTCGGGCGCGCCGGTGGCGGCATGGCCGGTTGCCCCGGCATCGGCCGCGCCGGCCGCGTGCGATACGGGTGCCACGAAGAACGTGTCCTGCATGTCGCGCGCCGGGTGGTTTTCGGGAAAGTTAAGGGCCGTGAAGTTGTGCCAGTCGTCCTCAATCTCAGGGCCTTCGGCCACGGCAAAGCCGATGCGGCCGAAGATGCGCAGCATCTCCTCGCGCACCAGGCTCAGGGGGTGGCGGGTGCCCAGGGCGTTGGGCACCGGGGGCAGGGTGTAGTCGAAATCGGGGTTGGCGGGGGCATTGTCGGCGGCGGCTTCGGCGGCCTGCTGGGCCTCGTCGAAGCGAGCCTGGGCCTGCTGCTTCAGGGCGTTGAGCTGCTGGCCCACAGCGCGTTTGTCTTCGGCGGGCACGGTCTTGAGCTGGTCGAATAAGTCGGCCAACCGGCCCTTGCGGCCAAGGTAGCTGATGCGAAAAGCATCAAGTTCGGCGGGATTATTCAGTTCGGCCGTCGTAATTTCGGCCGTCAGCGCGGCAATTGATTCCTGCATCATAGCCCGCAAAGTTACGGCAAGGGCCCGGCCCTGGCCGAACGTTTCGCAAAGACATTCAGTTACGCCGTTTATAAACCACCCACAAAAATCCCCTGCCATGAAGCGCGCCCTATTCTTTTTACTTATCAGCGGAGGATTAGCTACTTCCGCCGCCGCCCAAAGCGGTGGTTGGGACGCCCCCAGTGGCTGGGACACCCCCAAAAAAGCTCCGGCTAAGAAGACCACCAAGAGCAGCTCCTCCACCGCTGCCGGCGCCAAAGCCGCGCAGAACGGCGGTGCCGCCGCAGTAGCCCCCGAAGCTGCGGGTGCTATGCCAACTGAGGCTGCGGCCCCAGCCCCGGCTCCGGCCGACAAAGGGGGCTTTGGCGGCGGTGGCGGCAGCAGTGCCGGCGGCGTGGCCAGTGGCCAGGGCATTTCGGTAGCGCCCGGTGCCCCCGTAATCATGCGCGGTGGCCGCAGCGTAATGGCCGATGACGCCGCCGCCGCCCGTGACCGCCGCCTCAACCGCAAGCCGCGCCGCGACAAGCCGTGGCCTCCGCGCCCGGTGACGGCCACGGCGCTCGCGCCTGCCGCGCCGGCTCCTGCCGCTACGGCACCAGTAGCTACTGAAGCAGCCACCGGTGCCGGCAATGCTGCCAACGGTGCCGAAATGGCCCCCACCGCCGCTGCGCCCAAAGCCGGTACGCCCGCCAAGGCTCCCGCCAAGACCGCTGCTCCCGCGCCCAAGAAAAAAGCGCCCGAGCCGTTAGGCTGGTAATCAGTCTTGCTGCGTTGCGAATGAGGCCTCCGGATTTTAGTTCGCCTGGCATAAAGTAGTATGTAGTGTAGAAAGCCCGGCCGTATCCTGAGAAAGGAGCGGCCGGGCTTTTTTGTGTTCCAAGTCTTTTCTGAATGATGTCAGAGCCATTGCGCGGCTGGGGACAAAGTAGGGTCAGAGCGCCAGGGGGCATGCACCTCGCGGCAGGGTTTCGCGTATGCCCGGAGCCGGAGTGCTCCGCCGCGCTGGTGTTATTAAATCCCTTTTTCCCTCACCACCCCCAATTCACGCTTATGATTCGTTCTGTCTTGACTCTGATACTGGCGCTGGCCATCGCGGCCGAAGCATCGGCCCAAACGGCTCCTGCTACCAAAGCCGCCACCCGCAAAACCACAACCACCCGCAAAGCCACCCCGAAAAAGATGGTATCGCGCAACACCACCGCCAGCCCCGCGCCCGCCGAAACGGGCGGCCGTACCAAAACCGGCCCCGCCGGCAATGGCTCAGTAGGCTCCACGGAAAGCGCCGACGGCAAAGGCCAGAGCGTGTACGCCGCCCCCGGCATGCCCGTGAACGTGGACAACCCCAAGAAGGTGGAAGGCTACAACGGCCCGGCCCCCGTGCGCGGCAAAAGCCGCACCACGCTCACACCTCGGTAACATCGCGGGTTCGGTCGATGAAACGGCCCGGTTGGTCTGCATTTGCAGGCCAGCCGGGCCGTTTTGCGTGGGCCGGGGAGGAAGCAGAAATAAGTTGGCACGCTTTTCGAAATGTACCCTGACAGCTAAACGAACCAACTTTTACTTCTCAACTTCTTTTTCCTTCAGCCATGTTCCGCTCCATCCTTACCCTCGCATTGTCGGTGTTCCTGTTGGCTGAAGCCAGCGCCCAGACCACGCCCGTCGCTGCCAAAAAGAAGACCACTAAATCGGTAAAAGCCACCGCCCGCGCCGCCAAGAAAGCCCGTCGCGTTGCCCTCAAAACCACCCCCACCACGCCCGTGATGAACGACGGCTGGCCTCCCCTCGAAACTACCCAAACCGCCGTGGCCAGCACCGCCTCTATCACCGACGGCGGCTGGGGTTCCGCTTACCCCGCCGCCAGCACCTCGCGCGGCGAAATTGACAATGCCAACGTGTATGCCGCCCCCGGCATGCCGGTGCACATCCGCACCAGCAACGGCATGGTGCCCTACAGCGTGCGCCCGCCCCGCAAGTCGGCCACTGCGCAAACCACGCTCGGCAACTAATTCGGCGCGACGGCGGCCCGGTTGGGGAAATCCCGGCCGGGCCGCTTCTCGTATTGCCAGCCGGCTTCCGTCGTTCGACCTCACACCCGCAGCGGGCCGTGGTGCGTATGACGGAAGCCGGCCTGCTTTCGGCCCCCGCCGAGGCGGTTACTTTTGTATCAATTCACTTTTTTATTATTCCATCGATGTTCCGCTACTTTTTCGCCACGCTGCTGCTGGTCACGTTTGCTGTCACCGGAGCCAATGCGCAGACCAAAACCCGCGCCGCCCGCAAGAAAATTGCACCCTACTCGGCCCGGGGAGCGCGCAAAGCGCCCAACATCAACCCCCACACCGGCAAGCCCTACGGGGCCGGCGTGTCGCAGGACATCAAGGATGGCACGGCCTACCTCGCGCCCGGCGTGCCCATGCGCAAACAGGTGGGCTACCAGGGCAACGGTGCCTATAACGACAACCGCACCCCGCGCCCCCGCTACGTGAAGCCCGCCAATAGCAGCCTCAACCGCGACAGCAACCTGCCGGTAGCGCCCAGCAAAACCAAGGTGAAAACCAAGCGCTAAGCCTGACGAAAAAATGGCCCGCCGCTTGTCAGCGACTACGCAAAAAGAGAGGTCACGCTACACATAGCGTGACCTCTCTTTTTATTGGTTGAAACCCTTGACTAAGCCGGTTCCGCTACGGCAGTAGCTTCGTAGTAAAGCGTGTTGCAGTTTTCGGGGCGAAGCACCAACTGGGCCATGGCGCGCACGTCGGCCACGGTCACGGCCTGGATGCGGCGGCTTTCGTCGTTCACCAGGTTGGCGTCGCCTTGCAGCTTGCTGTAGGCCAGGTTCATCGCCCGGTTCAGGAGGTCAATTTCGCCGAACACCAGGCTGCTTTCGGCCTGGTTTTTTACTTTTTCGAGCTCGTGGGCATCCACGTCCTCGGTTAGGAATTCGGCCACCACGGCTTCTACGGCGGCATCGGCGGCTTTAATATTCACGCCCTCGTTCAGCTTGCCGCTGATGACGAGCAGGCCAGGGTCGAGCGAGCCGGTGAGCGATGCCGAAATATTGTTGAACAGCGCCTGCTCCTTTACCAAGCGCTGGTGCAGGCGCGCCGATTTGCCGTGGCCCAGCATGTCGCTGAGCAAATCCACGGCGTGGTAGCGGGCATCGCCCCGGGCGGGCATGTGGTAGGCCTTATACAGGGCGCTGAGGGGCACTTCGGCCTGCGCGGTGAGGTGCCGGGCTTCGGTCTGGGCGGGCTCCTGGGGCAACTGGCGCTGGTAGGCCGGCCCGCCGGCAATGGGCCCAAACCACTTCTCGGCCAGCTGGCGCACGTCGGCGGCGCTCACGGCTCCGGCCACCACTAGCACGGCATTTTGCGGGGCGTAATGCTTTTTGAAAAAGCCGCGTACGTCATCCATTACGGCGTTTTCGATGTGCGATATTTCCTTGCCGATGGTGTTCCACTGGTAGGGGTGGGTGTGGTAGGCGAGGGGCTTGAGCTGGAGACACACGTCGCCGTAGGGCTGGTTGAGGTAGCTCTGCTTGAACTCCTCAACCACCACCTTGCGCTGCACTTCGAGGCCGTTTTCGGAGAAGGCCAGGTTCAGCATCCGGTCGCTTTCGAGCCAGAAGCCGGTTTCGAGGTTGGCGGCGGGCAGCGAGAGGTAGTAGTTGGTGACGTCGGCCGAGGTGAAGGCGTTGTTTTCGCCGCCCACGCGCTGCAGCGGCTCATCGTAGCTGGGAATGTTCACGGAACCCGAAAACATCAGGTGCTCAAACAAGTGCGCGAAACCCGTGTGCTCGGCGTCCTCATCGCGCGAGCCCACGTCGTACATCACGTTAAGCACGGCCATGGGCGTGCTGAAATCTTCGTGCACAATGCAGCGCAGGCCGTTATCGAGGGTGAATTCGGTGAAGTGAATCATAGAGAAAGCAATGGAATGGGCTAAAGGTACGAGCCGCGCCCGAGGCTGTTAACCCCGGAAAAGCGCGGTGGGTTTGCCGGGGCTCCAAAAATGTGCCGGGCCTGTGAAACCGGCCCGTTGGTACCCAGCCTCTGCTGATGCTACCGAGCCGTACGCGCCCCCGAAATCCTGCACACGAAACCGAGGCTTGAGGCGTTGAGAAGAGAGCGCCCGGCAGTTTAACCAGAAAAAAACGCTGTTGGTCTGGCTAAATCGGCCATTGGCGCACGAGCCGGCCGCTAAACACGGCTTCTTCCGGACCTTTATTAGCTGCCCTTGCCCTCGTTCTATGCCCGATACGTTACCCGCTGCTATGCCCCTTGAAGCCCCCGCTACGCTTGCCGAAGCAATGGCCCGCATCGCGGCTCTTGAACAGGAGTTGGCGCGAGCCCGCGAAGGTGCTGCGGCCGCCGCGCAGCAGCGGGATTTTCTCGAAACCATTCTGCACAGCCTGCCGGCCGAAATAGGGGTGGTGGATGCCGGGTTGCGCTTTCAATACCTTAACCCGGCCGCAATGGCCGACCCCGCCGCCCGCCAGGCGGCCCAAGGTAAAACCCTGGCCGAGCTGGTCCCACAGCCCGGATGCCCGCCCGCATTTACTCCCAGGCACCGCTCCCTTTTTGAGCGCGCCTGTGCCGGCCAGGTGGTGGAGTGGACCGAAGTGGTGGCCAAACCCACCGGCCCGCGCCATTTTCTGCGCCGCCTGCAACCCGTATTCGGGCCGGATGGCGTGCTGGCGTGGTTCATCGGCTACGGCCTGGATGTGACCGACCGCGAACAGGCCCGGCAGGAATTGGCCGACGAGCAGGCGTTTACGCGGCAGGTGCTGGACACTACGCCCAACATGATTTTCGTGCGCGACCGGGCCGGCAAATTTCTCTTTCAGAACCGCGCCATTCAGCAGCTTGAGGCGGCCGCCAAGTTGGAAGGCGATGCCGACAGCCGCCGCCAGACCCGGGACGAGGAGCTGGCCCGCTTCGCCGAAATTGATGCCCAAGTGATGGACGGCGACCGGGAAATAGTGGTAGAGGACTGCTTTACCCTGCCCGATGGCAGCGTGCGCTGGTACCACTCCACCAAGCGCCCCCTGCACCGCCCCGACGGCACGGTGCACGTGCTGGGCGTGAGCACCGACATCACCGAGCTAAAGGCCGCGCAGCTGGCCGCCGAAGCCGCCGCTACCGCCCGCCAGAACTTCCTGGCCAACATGAGCCACGAAATCCGTACGCCCCTCAACGGCGTGCTGGGCATGGCGGCCCACCTCACCAAAACCCCACTCGACCCGCGCCAGCAGCAGCTCATCGACATCATGCAGCGCTCCGGGCAGCACCTACTGAGCGTGGTGAACGACGTGCTCGACATGGCCAAAATCAGTTCCGGCAAACTGGAAATGGAGCAGGTGGCGTTCCACCTCTGCGATTCGGTGAGCGCCGCTTTGCAGCCGCTGGCCTTGCAGGCCACTGAGAAAGGACTGATTTTCGAAGGCACTTCGCTGCGAAATAGTTACCCGCAGCCCTGGGTGATTGGCGACGCGCACCGCCTCAATCAAATCATTATCAACCTGGTCAGCAACGCGCTTAAGTTCACGGAGCGGGGTGCCATCAATGTATCGAGCGAGCTGGTGGCG
>JAQBNT010000115.1 GCA_028288445.1 Hymenobacter sp.
CAAGGTTTACTATTGCGGTAGAGATGCTTCGACTGCGGCTGCGCCTTCGCTCAGCATGAGCGTTCATCTATCCTTCCAATCCACCAACCCACCACCCTTGTCCCGCAAATTTCTCGATACCGAAAGCCCCGGCTGGGTCACCGATGGCCTCATCAGCGAGGCGCAGCGGCAGCAATTGCTGGCCCGCTACCCGCAGCAAGCCCCCGCCCTGGGCCTGCTTCCCATCCTGGGCAGCGTGCTGGTGGGCCTGAGCGGCCTGAGCGTGGTGGCCGCCAACTGGCAGGGGCTGCCCGCCGCCCTGCGGCTGGCGCTGCTGCTCGGCAGCCTGGTGGGCAGCTACGCGGCGGGCAGCTACTTCCTGCGGCGCGGCAACCCCGACCTCGGCCACGGCCTCATCGGGCTGGGGCTGCTGCTGTTTGGGGCCAGCATCATTCTCACCAGCCAGCTCTACCAGCTGGTGGGCTACGATGCCAGCGGCCTGCTGGCTTGGGTAATAGCTGGCGGGGCACTGAGCTACGTGTACGGCTCGCGGCTGCTGGTGCTGCTCACGGTGCTCATCGGGGCGGCGGTGCAGACGTACTGCGTCGAGTCGCTGGGCATCTTTAGCTACGTCACGGCGTGGCTGGTGGTGGGCGGCATGGGCTACTACTGGTGGCGGCGCCCCGATACCGTGAGCGCCACCGTGCTGGCCGTGGGGCTGCTGTGGCAGGCGGGGCTGTTTATTATCGTGCAGCATTCCAAAATCACCTGGTTTTTCGTGCCCGCCATGCTCATCTACGCGGCCGGCGACTGGCAGCCCAACCGCGCCGGTGGGCGGGCCTTGCAGGTACCGTCGCTGGTGGCGGCGTACCTGTTCATGTTCGGGCTGGCCATTTTTGGTGAGGCCGATGCCTATGCCAACATCCTGCGGCCGCCGCTGCTGCCCTATCTGGGCGCGCTGGCGGCGGTGCTGGCCATCTCGGTGGCCGGCAAGCGGGCGCGAGGCCGCCTCGCCACGCTGCCCGAGTGGCTGCTGCTGCTGCCGGGGTTTTACCTTTCGGGCGGGCTGTCGTTGGCCGTGGCCACGCTGGTGGTGCTGTACGCCCACGCCGGCTCGGTGCTGGCCCGCGCCAACCGCGACCACGACCCCGAGCAGCTCACCATCGGCGCGGTGCTGTTTGTGGCCGCCACGGCGGTGGCCTACTTCAAGCTCACCTGGGGCTTCATGGATAAGTCGCTGTTCTTCCTGATTGGCGGCATCCTGCTGCTGGCCCTGAGCTGGTACCTGCGCCGCCGCAATGCCCAGGTGCTGGCCGCTGCCGCCCCATCGGTAGCCCAGCAGGCCGGTGCGCCAGTCGTGCCAGCCGCCGCATCCGAAGCCCCGGAGCCAACCCACAATTCATAATTCAACACTCCTAATTATCGAATGACCGACCTGCTCTCCTGGTTTTCGGCCCCGGCGCGCCGCCGCCCGCTGCTGCGGGCGCTGGTGGCCGCGCAGGTGCTCTACGTGCTGGGCGTGGCCGGCGCGGGCTACGCCACCACGGTGCTGGGCCAGCGGGTAGTCCTGGCCACCACGCCCATCGACCCCAAGGATTTGCTATACGGCGACTTCGTGCGCCTGCACTACGCCATCAGCGACAACCCCCTGGCCCGCTGGCACGGCGAGGGCGCGCCCACCCGCCGGCAGGCCGTGTTCGTGCTGCTGGCCCCCGGCCCCGATAGCCTGAGCACGGCCGTGGGCGTGTATCCCCAGGCACCCACGCCCGGCGCGGGCCAGGCGGTGCTGCGCGGCTGGGTCACGGATGTGTACCGGGGCTCGTTCGCCCTGCGCTTCAACCTGGAGCGCTACTACGTGCCCGAAGGCAGCGGCCTGCGCCTCGAAAAAGCCGGCCGCCTGCACCCGCTGCGGGTGCGCGTCAGCATCGCGCCGTGGGGCCAGGCCCGCATCACGGGCGTGGATGCAGGGCTGAAATAGACGGAAAGGGATAAAGCAAAAAAGACCATCATGCTCAGCACGACGGTCTTTTTTGCTTTACGGGAGTTTTGCTCCGCTATTGGATGCGGTAGGTAACGGGCACGGTGAATGATACGCTCACCTCGCGGCCATTCTGCTTGCCGGGGATGAACCTGGGCAGCGTTTTGATGGCCCGCATCGTCTCTTCATCCAGCCCGGAGCCCAGGCCTCGTACCACTTTCACGTCCGTCACCTCGCCTTTGGGGTCCACGGTGAAACTCACGAATACCTTGCCTTCAACCCCGTTGCGCAGGGCTAGGCTGGGGTAGCGCACCGACTTCTGGATGGCGGCCACGATGGCGGCCTGACCGCCACCGCCGGGCAACTCGGGCATTTGCTCTACCGATACGTATATTTTCGTGTCTACCACGCCGTCGGTGGCGGCGGGGCGTTCTACCTCTTCCAATGGCGCAACGTCGATGGCGGTAACGCCTTCCGTGGTAACGGCCGCTACCGTTGCCGTGGCCAGGGCTTGTTGCTCGGGCACCTCTTCCGTCACGCGGTCATCAGGCGCTACCACGGGCGGTGTGAACCGGATGGTGGCTACGTGAATTGGTTGGGCCGGCGGGGCCACCGGCGGCGCGATGGGCGGCGGGGGCAGCACCTTGGGGTCGAGCGGCGGCGCAATGGGGTCTACGGTGAACGTGTGCGTCGGCACCACCGCCACGTCCTCCTTCAGCAGCTGCGCCAGCAGCGGGAACACCAGCAGCAACGCCAGCATGGCCGTGGCGATAATCAACGCCCGCGTCATGTGGCGCTGGTAGAGGGCGCGGAGCTCGTAGGCCCCGTAGTGGCGGTTGCGACCATCGAACACGATGTCGTCAAGGCTGGCCGTGGCCAGCTGGGCATTGTTCATCATAAAGTGGCGGTTTTAAGAAGGGTTAAATCATCCTGGGTAATCTTGACCAGGGCATATTTCTGCTGATTCGTGATGTTCATCTCGTCGAGCACGTCAATCATGTCCTGGTATTTCGAGTCGGCCGAGGGCTTGATGAGCACCACGAGGCCCGGCTGTTGCCGCATCCGGGCGAGCAGCGCCGGGCGCAGGCCATCGGGGGCGAACGAGGTGGTTTTCAGCTCGGGCACGGCGGCGGTCTTGTCCTGCGGCGCGTTCAGGCCGAAGAAATAGTGGACCCGGTGGTTTTTGCCCAGAATAATGGTCATGGCCTTCGACATGGCCACCGGCGTCTGGGTTATGCTCTTCACCGGCATTTGCAAGTCCATGGCGAAGGGCTTGGCGAAGGTGGTGGTGAGCATGAAGAAGGTGAGGAGCAGAAATGCCAGGTCCACCATCGGGGTCATGTCGATGCGGGTCGACATCTTCTTCGCTCGTCGTTTGCCCGGCTTCGCGGCGCCGGCGGATTGCTGCTGGATTTCGGCCATGGGTTCTGTCCTCAAAAGGTGAAAGATACCCGACCAACGCAGCGGCTTATTGGCTTATTGTGAGAATATTATGAATAATATTTTATTCTCAACCCGTATACTAAATAGCGTAATAGTCCGTTTTTACTGGATGCCTAAAACCGCCACACCCCGCCCGGCGTGATGTAGGCCGTGAGCGGTATATCAGTGGGCAGTACGTCGGCAATGCGCCGCACCGGCGGCTCGTTCAGCACATTGAGGCCGATAAACTGCGTGCCCGGCCGGCACTGGGCCAGAAACCGGTCGTAGAAGCCGCCGCCGTAGCCTACGCGGTGGCCGGCCCGGTCCACGGCCAGCAGGGGCACCAGCACGGCATCCAGCATGGCGGGAAATACCTCCGGCGCGGTGATGGGGTCGGGTACCGGCTCGGTAATGCCCCAACGGTTTTGGCTGTTCTGGCCGTCCGGCGTCAACTCGTAGTGTTTCAGAGAAATGCCATCGGGCTGCACTACGGGCGCGGCCAGGCGCAACGGCAGTTCCTCGCCCCACACCCACCTGATGAAGCCCCAGGTGTCGGGCTCGTTCCGCTTGGCCAGCGGCAGAAACAGGTGCAGCCACTGCCACTGCTCCACCGGAAACTGGCGAAACAGGTTCTCGCGCAGCTTGTCGCTGCGGCGCGCCACCTCGCCGGAATCCAGCGCCATGCGGCGGGCCAGGGCGGTGCGGCGCAGGTCGGCTTTGGTGTCGGACACGGGGCGGGGCTTGGTTACTGGCACTCGCTGGGTTTGCGCTCCACGAGGGCTTGCGTTTTCTCGTTCCAGCGCAGGCAATGCTGTTCCACCAGCACCATTCGGTTGCGAACTATTTTGTAGGTGAACTTCTGCACCGAGGAGCCCGCGCAGCAGGAGTTGGTTTCGTAAACGCGCCTGGTTTTCGCGTCGAATTCCAAGGAAACGCCCCCGAAACCGCTTTCCACGTAGCGCTTCCGGGCGGGGTCGTACAGGAAGTACAGGCTGGCCGTATTGGGCCCCGCGAAGCTTTGCTGGAATACCGCAAAATCCTCCAGCCCGTCAAAATTGAAATCGCCCACCGATACGCTGCGGAGGCCCCGCAGCTCACAGTCGGCCACTTTCAGCTCCTGCACCAGCCGCCCCGTTTTCTTCTCGTACAGCCTCACGCTGCCAATGCTTTCGGAGCCGCTCAAAACGACTTTGAAATAACAGGTTTTCAATGCCGAAGCCTGGAGCAATTCCCGCGAGGCAGCGCTTTCCTGGTTCGAGCTGAGGGTGAACTGTTGGGTAAGAGCCAGGGGCAGCTTCTGGCCGGTGATGAGGTTTTGCCAGGTGCCGGTAACGGTTTGATGGCCAGTAGCAAAGGCGGGCATGCTGAAGCGGCCGGTGGCTTTGCCGCGCCCGTCGCTTTCAACCAGCTCCATTTTGCCCTTGGTCGCGGTGCCGTGCAGGACGATGGGCGTGCCGAACTTTTTGTAGAGGTACGCCCCGTCCACTTCGCCACCACTATAATCATCCAACGCCAGCTCGATGGGCAGCGTGCCAATGGTTCCCACGTAGCTGGCCTGGCCCCACGCTTCGCCCCACGCCCCCAGCGCAAGCAGAATAATGGCTACAAGTAGGGTGCGCATAGAGTTTTGGTGGTGGTTGCCCGCAACAGGCACAGTGGTTTATTCCTCCTCCAGCACCGTGAACTCCAGCGCCAGCGGCTCAAATGCCTCAATGAGCTGCTCAATAAAGCCGGGGTTGTTTATCAGAATGCTGAGCACGTTTTCGCTACGCTCCTGCAAGCCGCCGCCGGGAAACAGCTTGTCCTTGAGGGCGGCCAGCTGGGTGTAGGCGGTTTCGTGCTTCATTTCGGCGGCTTTGCTCAGGCGCTTTTCGAGGCCGGCGAGGCCGGCAGCGGCTTTCTGGGCTTCGGCGGCCACGGTCTTTACCAGCGTAGGGTCGAGGCGCTGGGCCAGGTCCTGCACCTGCTGGAAGGAAGCAGCCAGGGCCTGCTGCTGCTCTCTCAGGCTGATTTCCTCCTGGCCCAGGGCCGCGCCCACTTGCTTCTTCAGCTCCGGCAGCGGCCGGAAAATCTCGTGCGTGGTCAGGCCCAGCTTCTTCAGCTTGCCCGCGTTGGCCCGGCTGATGTACTCGGCCGAATTGCGCGGCAGCACGATAGGAAACGGCACGCCGAAAGCCGCAAACACGTCCTTCAACTGGAACCAGTACGCCACCTCGGCCCCGCCGCCGATGTACACCAGGTTCGGCAGCAAAATTTCCTGGTACACCGGCCGCAGCACCACGTTGGGGCTGAACTGCTCGGGGTGCGTCTGGGCCAGCGCCAGCAGCTCGGCCTGGCTGTGGCATTTGGCCGTGTTGCGAATGGTCACTTCCACGCAGTCGGCGCCGCTGGCGTCGGGCTCCAGGCGCTCGCGCTTGCCTTCATCGGTGATGAAAAACAGGTTCACGGGCCGCGAATACACCTGCGGCTTGTAGCCGGCGGCGGTCAGGCGGGCGTTGGTGGCCTGCACGGCGGCGTTGGAGGCGTGCGTCCCTATTTCTTTCTCCAGCAACGGCACCAGGGCCTGTTTCAGGGCCGGGCGGTCGGCGTCCAGCGTCACCAGGCCAAACTCGCCAAACAGCGAATCGGCCAGCTTGCGGGTGGCTTCGGCCAATGTTTTCGACTCAGAATACGCCTTGTGGAAAGCGGCCGGCACCTCGGGCGGCAGCTGGCTCAGCAGCTGCTCGCTCAGGCCATCGAGTGGGAGGCGGCCCACCGGCCCGCCCGTGCCGGCCGCATCCCAGGCGTAGGTTTTGCCGAAGAGCGAGAAGTGGTTGATTTCGGCAAAGTCGTGGTCCTCGGTGGCCATCCAGTACACCGGCACGAAATCGTACTGCGGGTATTGGGCCTTCAACTCCCGGCTGAGCTTGATGGCCGACACGATTTTGTAGATGAAATACAGCGGCCCAGTGAGCAGGTTGAGCTGGTGCCCGGTGGTCACGGTGAAGGTGGTGGGCTCGGCCAGCAGCAGCAGGCTGGCCTCGATGGCGGGCTCTGGCTCGGGGGCCAGGCCGTACTGGTCGCGCAGGGCGGCTACCAGCCGCTTACGGGCTTCGGGCGAGTAGGCGGCTTTCTTCTCCTCAATTTGGGCGGCGAAGTTTTCGAGCGCCGGAAAGCGGTTGTAAAACGGGGCCAGGGCCGGGTTTTGGGCAATGTAATCGGTCAGCAGGCCCGAAAAAGCACCGGTTTGGGCGTAGGGCAGCGTGGTACAACGAGTAGGCATGGGGGGAATACGAGCAAGGCCGGGTTCGGTATGAACCTTAGCCAATGGCAAAAGTCCGCACAAAACCCGGCCCCGGCCGAAAAGTTAATTATCGTGCTTGTTCAGCCGCCCAAAACCGCATTTCCAGCGAGAGGCGTGTTTCGTCCTCGTTCAAATTCACGGCCCCGCCGTGCAGCAGGTAAGGGGAAAAAAGCAGCACCTCGTCCGGGCTTGGGTTGGGGCGCAGTAGGTGCAGCGGCTGGGCCGAGGCCACCACGCCGGGCACGCTGTACTGCGCGCCGTTGTACACGGCCCCGGCGTGGGTGCGCGTCAGTTGGTCCTCGGGCCACCAGTGCGAGCCGGGCAGCAGCGCCAGCGACGAATCGGCGGTGCTGCCCGCCAGCGGGAAATAAATGTTAATGCCGTTGCGCAGCCGGTCCAGCCACACGTCGCGGTGCAACGGGTTGTTATCGGAGCGCCGGGGCCGCACGATGCGCAGGTGAAACTGCGCCCGGTCGATGGCCGGATTGTGCGCCGTCACCGGCCGCCCGCACAGCGCCGAAACCCGCGCTTCGAGCGCGGCCACCGGCAGGGGCAGGGCCGCCAGCGGATAGCTGCCGGTTTGCTGCACCACAGCCAGGTGGCGGCCCTCGTCGTCGCCAATCAGCCGGTGGTAATCCGTCACCGGCCAGTCGGCCAGAATATCAAATCCGGCATTGCGCACGGCCGTGCGTACCAACTCAATCAACCCTTCGCGCAGGGTCGCATTTTCGGCCGGTGTCAGCCAGGGGGCTACCGTGTATCCCGCCGCCGCCCAGGGCTGCCCGGCCGTGAGGTCGGTGTCAGCCGCCAGCAGGATTTCGGCCGCGCCGGGGCCGGCGGGGCCTTCCACGCGGTATTCGACATCCTGCTGGTTGAGGCGGGCTTTCATCTGGAAGGTATTGGAACGTTGTACGTTGAACAATGTAGGGTGCGGGGCCTGTCCCCGCCCGTCGTTGAACGGTCTGTGTAGAAGCCGTTCAACGACGGGC
>JAQBNT010000128.1 GCA_028288445.1 Hymenobacter sp.
TAAGCCAGGCGCTCGGTCGGCCGGTCGCTCTCAAGCTCGATATCGACGATCACATACCGGCCCTCGTAGCTGGTGCCCTTGAGCTGCAGGCCCAGTGCCTCGCGAATCGTGCTGCGCCCGCCGTCACAGGCGACGACCCAGTCAGTATTGAGCGAATAGTTGCCTTCGGAAGTCGCGAGGTTCAGCGTAGCGCCGTCCGCATGCGAATCGATCGCCGTGACCCGCGTCTGCCAGCGGATGTCTATGAAATCCGCTTTCTTTTCTGCGGCGTCTAGCAGGAATTGCTCGATATGGAATTGGGCGAGGTTCACCATGGGTGGCAGCTTCTGGTCCTCGTCCTGCGGCATCTTGAAATGCAGTACTTCCGTGTCCGCGGGGCTTCTTTGGGTTTTCGGGGGTAGCTGCCGAATGCTTTATTCGAGCACGAGCGACTGGCAGCTGGTGAGCGCGCCGGCCATCAGGCGCAGGGTATACAGGCCCGCCGGCAGGTGACCTACCGGGAGGGTGGCCGTGGCTCCGGGCAGCATTGCGGGCTCCTGCTGCCGGTACACGCGCTGGCCCAGCAGGTTGAATACCTCGGCGGTGAGGCCTGCCGGGGCTCCGGTGGGCAGCAGCACCTGCACCCAGCCGTGGGCGGGGTTGGGGTAGCAGGTGGCGGGCAGGGTAGCGGCGGCCGGGCGCGTGGCCAGCGCGCCGCCCGTCACCGTCACGAGGGCCGACTGCGAGGCAAAGCCCCCAGCCGTAACCGTCACCGAGTAAGTTCCGGCCGTGGCTACGCTGATGCTGGGCGTGGTGGCCCCGGTGCTCCACCGGTACGTGGCCCCGGCCACTGGCTCGGGCGTGTCATTGAGTTGGCCATCGGCCGTGAGGCGGGTGAGAAACTGCTGGACATAGGCCCCGTTGTATTGCCCGAAATTGCCCCCCACGATGATGCGCCCGTCGGCCTGAACCGCCAAATGCCAGGCTCCGGTATCGAACCCCGTGCCCTGTGGGTTGAAGGCCGGGTCGGGGCTGCCATCCGGGTTCAGGCGGAGGATGTGGTGGGAAATGGCCCCGCCATTATACGCAGTGAAATTGCCGCTCAGGAGCACCTTGCCGCTGGGCAGTACCGCCACGCCGTTCACCATCGCGGGATTAACGTAGGGTATGGTCAGGCCCGTGCCCCCGGCATTAAAAGCGGCATCGACGGCCCCGGTGGGGGTGAGGCGGACTATTCCGCGGGAAACCGGGGCCGTATTGTAGGTAGTGAAATCGCCCGCTACCAGCACGTTGCCATTGGGCTGCAAGGCCAGTGCCCGCACGGTGCCGTCGAAGCCCCGATAGGCGGGATTGAAAGAGAAGTCGCGGCTGCCGTCGGCTTCCAGGCGCACGAGGTTGTTGACCTGGAAGGCCTGATAAAGGATGCCATTCCTGATGATGTTGTTGTAGCTGTAAAACCATCCCCCCGCCAGAATTCGACCATCGGGCTGGATGGCTAGGGCAAAAACCCCGTTGTACGTTGCGCCAAAGCCCGAGCCATCTACGTTGTAAGTGGTGTCGATTTGCCCATCCGTATTCAGGCGCACCAGGTGGTCGGGCACCGCTGCATCGCCGTTGTAAGCCGTGAAGCTGCCACCCACCAGCACCTTGCCGTCGGCCTGCAGCGCCAGCGCATAAATGCCCGCGTTGGAAGTGCTGCTAAACCCCGCGCCGCCGGGGTTGAAGCCAGGGTCGAGCGTGCCGTTGGGCTGTAAGCGCATCACCCCAAAGGGCACCGGAGTTCCATTGTAGGTAGAAAAATTGCCGCCGACCAGAATATACCCGTTGGGCTGTACTACCACGGTCATCACGTCACCGCCCTGGATGCCCCCGCCAATCCCCGAGCCGCCGGCATTGAATGTGAGGTCGCGCCGGCCATCCGGATTGAGGCGAATCAGGCTGTGAGGGGTGGCCGGGTCGTTGTTATACCGAACGAAGCCGCCCCCTATGAGTGCTTTGCCATCGGGCTGCATAGCCAGCGCCGTGATGGTCCCTGCCCCGCAGCCCTGCCCTCCCAGGTTGAACGCGGGCCGGACGGCCGTGGCCGTCAGGGTTTGCGCACCCGAGGGCGACAAAACGATGGGCCCACTGGGGCTCACGCTCACCATATAGCCCGACTGGGCCTGCGCCGGACCCGCCGTGGCCACAGCCGTAAACAAGCTCAAAACGGCCACCGAACGCTGGCATAAGTGCCGCAGCCGCGAAGGAATAGAAATCATGCGATAGGAAAGGAGTAAATGGAGACAATAAACCCAGGGCGGTGGCCGCCGCGCCGCCGCGCAGCCGAAGGTAAGGGGCGGGCTTCCGATATCAGACGTCCAGTAAACCAGCCCTTATTCTGCACCCACGCGGCCCGTGCCCAGCCAGCGCGCCACCGGGTAGCGATTGTGGCCAGCCTCGTGGTAGGCCGAGCTCTGGTACACCCACTCCAGCTGGGCGGGGCCGTTGGCGGCGAAGGCGGGGTTGTCTTTTTTGAGCTTCTCCAGGCGCTCCCGCAGGCTGGGGTCGCGGCGCAGCAGGTCGGCGGCCAAGTCCTCAAACACGTAGTCGGAGTAGTGCTCTTTCTGCTGCAGTACGCTGTCGAAAAAGCCCCAGGCGAAGAACGAGTCGGTGGCCTGCGGCTCCAGCGTCTCCATGAGGTAGCGCACGGGCGCGGCTTCTTTGAGGTACACCACCAGGTCGCCGGGGTGAAAGGCGACGGTTTCCTTCCGGGTTTGCAGGCGCACCTGGCTGTGCACGTAGTGCCCCTCGAAGGGCTTGGGCGTGGTTTTGAACTCCTCGAAATAATCGACTTCTACCGGCACGCTCACCTCGCGGGTCAGCGGCTCCAGCGTGGCCCCGTTACGGCGCAGGCGGTCGGCCACCTCGGTCCAGGCCTTGGGAATGATGTAGGCGGTGGGCCGGCTGGCGGTGGTGCTGGGTTTGAAGGTGTTGAAGTATTGCACGGGCCGCGTGAAGGGCCGGGCGCGGTCGTAGTACAGGCGGGGCTGGCCGCTCACCTCGCTGGGCTTGTGGCCCGCCTCATAGCCCCGGAACTGCACGGTTTCGGGCTGGCTTTCATCCAGTGCCCAGGTGAGGGGGAAGGTGGTTTGGGCGGCCATATCGGCGGCGGCCTGGGCACGGGCGGCGGCCAGGGCGGGCGCTTGCTGCCCCACGGTTTCCAGCATGGTCAGCAGGAAATCATAGGTCGAATGCACGCGGGGCGCGAAGGCCTTAAGCATGTGCGTTTCGGGCATGAAGCCGATGGTATTAAACAGCGCCGCGTAGCCGGTGGAGTAGCGCGGCGTTTCGAGGAAGGCCCGCAGGCCGCTCTCTGGCGTTTCGCCCTCAAAATCCACGTAGGGCGTCATCGGCCACTTCTTGTGCTCCATGCCCTTGTACAGCGCCGGCAGCAGCTGGCCCTGCAAATACGTGCCCAGGGCCGGGGCCAGCTTGCTGTGCTGGGTGGCAATGAGCGTCATGGTGTACTGGTAGTCGGCCCCGTTGGAAGTGTGCGTTTCCACGAACACATCGGGCTGCCACTTCTGAAACAGCGCCGCGAAGGACTGCGCATTGCACGATTCCTGCTTGATGTAGTCGCGGTTCAAATCCAGGTGCTGCGCATTGCCCCGAAAGCCGTAGGCCGCCGGCCCGTTCTGGTTCACGCGGGTGGTCGAGTTCCTGTTCAGCATCCCATCAATGTTATACACCGGCACGATGACCACCGTCACCTGTTCCAGCAGCTTCGCCAGCGGCTTCTGCTGCATCAGGTCCCGCGCCAGCATCATGCTCGCGTCGATGCCCTCGGGCTCGCCGGGGTGAATGCCGTTTTGGATGAACAGGATGCGGCGGTTTTTGCGGCGCGTGCTGGCCGGGTCGGCGTCGCCGTCGGCGCTCAGGACCACTTCGTGCAGCGGCAGGCCGGCATCGGTCGGCCCGGCCTCAGCCAGGTGCAGGTGGGCGGGGTAGGCGGCGGCCAGCTTCTGATAATAGGCTACGCACTCGGCGTAGGTGGCCGTGGTGTTGCCGGCGGGGTCGTTTTCAAACGGCGTGCGCCAAGCTGGGGCGGGCGCGGGCAGGGTGGGAGCGAGGGTCATGAGCGAAGCAAGGAGAAAGGCGAACATAGCTGCAAAGGAACGGTTGGAAAGGGGACGTGAAAACAAAACTCCCCTCCTTGCCAAGGAGGGGACGGGGTGGTTGTGGCGTTGGAATACGCTCGAATGGAACCCGAACGAAACCCGCTGCCAGTCGTTCAACGCCACAACCACCCCCGTCCGCGCTTCGCGCGAACATCCCCTCCTTGGTAAGGAGGGGAGTTTTCCTGCCCGGTTTCCCCGCCCACCTACCTTTGCCATTCCCCAAATATCCCCTGCCTATGTCCGCCGCCCTCCCGCGCCCCCTCATCCTCGTCTCCAACGACGACGGCATCACCGCCCCCGGCATCCGCCACCTCGTGCAGGCCATGGTGGCCCTCGGGGCCGAAGTCGTGGTCGTCGCCCCCGATTCGCCGCAGTCCGGCATGGGCCACGCCATCACCATCGGCCACGCCCTGCGCCTCACCAAAAACCCGGTTTTCGGCCCCGAAGTAGATGCCTACGAATGCTCCGGCACCCCGGCCGACTGCGTGAAAATCGCCAAGCATTACGTCCTTAAAGACCGCACCCCCGACCTTGTAGTGTCCGGCATCAATCACGGCTCCAACGCTTCGGTAAACGTGCTGTACTCAGGCACTATGTCGGCCGCTATTGAAGCCGCGATTGAAGGGCTGCCCGCCGTGGGTTTCTCGCTTTGCGAGTACGGCCCGAACGCCGATTTCTCGCACGTCGGCGAGTGGGTAACTGAAGTGTGCCGCCACGCCCTCGACCACGGCATCCCTGCCGGCACGGCCCTCAACGTGAATATCCCCAAGAAGTCCGACACGCCCATTGCCGGCCTGCGCCTAGCCCGCCAGGCCCGCGCCAAGTGGCAGGAGGAGTTCGATCGCCGCCTCGACCCCTACCAGCGCCCATACTACTGGCTGGTGGGTCAGTTTGTGAACCTCGACCCCGGCACCGATACCGACGAGTGGGCCCTGGCCAACAATTATGTGTCCATCGTGCCCTGCAAGTTCGACCTCACCGCCGCCCACGGCCTCGCCCACCTCAGCGAGCAGTGGCAGCTGCCGCTGCCCGAAGCGCAGGTGGCCACCACGCCGCCCCAGCCCGTGCCCTCGGAAGACTACGGCGTGGCTAATCAGGAATAGCCAAATCCATGTAAAATGAAAAAGCCCCGGCTAGTTAGCCGGGGCTTTGTTGTGAACGGGAAGCGCGGTTTTGCGCGGTTTGGCGGGCGGCGGGTGGTGCGTCACCACCGGCCGCACTGTTTTGGGCGGCATGGGCGCGGTGGTCGATTTGCGCACCACCACCGGCGAAACAGATTGGTTGGGCAGGGCAATGCGGTGCAGGGCCACTACCTCGGTGCCCAGGGCCACCAGCAGCACCAGCAGCAGGCTGCCAAGCAGGATTTTCAGCAGAGTACGCACGGAAAGTTGAATGACTGCCCGAAACTACCACGACCCCTATGAAGCCGGCATGAACCCCACCGGCAAGTTGGCGGCCGGCTGAAAATCGAGGATAAACGCCGTGCCCCGGCCCACTTCCGACTCGGCCCGCAGCGTGGCCCCGTGGAAGCCCGCGATGGTCTGGGCAATGGGCAGGCCCAGCCCGTAGCCCTCCGGCGAGCCGGGCGCGTTGGAGTTGAAGCGCCGGAACCGGTCGAATAGGTACGGGATGTTTTCGGCGGCAATGCCGGGGCCGGAGTCTTCCACCCGCAGCGTGTAGCCGCCGGTGGGCAGGGGCCGGCCCAGCACCCGAATGCTGCCGCCCTCGCGGTTGTACTTGATGGCGTTCGAGAGCAGGTTGCGCAGCAGCGTATGCAGCAGGCTGGCGTTGGCCTGGGGGCGGGTGTCGTTGCCGGTGAGGTCCACTTCCAGGGTGATGTCGCGCTGCTGGCGGCGGTCGTCCAGCTCCTCGGCCACCTCGGCCACGGCGGTACTCAGGCGCACCGATTCGTTGCGCAGGTACTGCTCGTTTTCGATGTTGGCGATGAGCAGCAGCGTGCGCACGGTGTTGCGCAGGCGGTAGAGCGTGCGCTGCGATTCCACGATTTGCTGGGCGTGCGCCTCGGGCAGGGTAGGGTCCTGCAGCATGTTCTCGAAGCGCGATTGCAGGATGCTGGCCGGCGTGAGCAGCTCGTGGCTCACGTTGCTCATAAACTCCCGCTCTTTGGCAAAAGCCGACTGCACCTGCCGCATCAACGAGTTCAACCGGTCATCGAGCCGGCGGAAGTCAGTGGTATCGGTATCAATGGGTTCAAACTGAAAATCCGAAGGCTGCCGGATGCCCCGCAGCTTGCGCACCGTCAGCTCGCGCAGGGGCTCCAGCAGGTAATGCGCAAAGGCCGCATCGGACAAAACGGTGAGCAATGAGGCCGCCACCAGCACCCACAAAGCCAGGTTGCGCAGCGTGCCCGTCAGCAATTCTACCGTTTCCAAGGACGAGCCAATCTCGACCCGAAACGCGGGCTGGCCGGCTGCCTGGGCCGGCCGCGCAAAGCTCAGAATCCGGAAGTCCTCCACCTGTTGGTCCACCTGCCGGGGCTCTTCAAAAATGTGCTCGGGCGGCAGCACCGTGCCGGCGGCCAGCGGCGTGAGGGTGATGTATTCCTGCTTGAAGATGTTGTAGTCGGCGTAGGTTTCGGCCCGCTCGCCGCGCTCGAACGCCTGCAATCCATCGCGGGCGATGAGGGCCAGCACCTGCTCTTTTTTGGCGCGCAGGTGCAGGTCGGTGTGGGCCACGGCCACGCGCTGCACAATGGGCGGAATTACCATGGCCCCGAGCAGCACCAGCAGGAGCTTGGACAAACCGTTGAAGAGGGCAAGCTTGGCTTCGAGTCTCATTTTGGCCATTGAGGTTGCAAATAATGCAAAGGTCGTCTGTCATCCTGAGCACGGCGAAGGACCTTCTCACGCTGGCGCTCCGTTGTTAGACCAACGAACCTGTACGTGATAAGGTCCTTCGCTGTGCTCAGGATGACAGACGACCTCTGATTTGACAGGCGTTTAATTCTACTCCGCCGCCCGGTAGCCGATGCCGCGCACCGTCTCCAGAAAATCGGCCGAAGCGAACTGGGCCAGCTTCTTGCGCACGTTTTTGATGTGCACGTCGATGTAGTTCGAATCGGAATCGTCTTCGAGCACGTTGCCCCATAGGTGCTCACCGAGTTGCAGGCGCGTGAGCACGCGGCCCCGGTGCAGCAGCAGGTAGTGCAGCAGGTCGAACTCCTTTTTGGTGAGGGGCACTTCCTGGCCGCCGTGGCGCACGATGCGGGCGTTGGGGTCCATGCTAAATCCTTGACCGAAGGTGATTTCGGGCCGCTTCAGGTTGAACTTGCGGCGCGTGATGGCCTGCATCCGGCTGGTGAGCTCCAGCAGCGAAAACGGCTTGGGCAGGTAATCGTCGGCCCCGAGGTCGAGGCCGCGGATGCGGTCGTCGAGCGCGCCGCGGGCAGTGAGGATGATGAAGGAGGCCTCCTGGTTTTCGTTCAGGCGGGCTTCTTTGAGCAGGTCGAGGCCGTCGCCGCCGGGCAGGCCTAGGTCGAGCAGCACGAAATCGTAGCTGCTCACGTACAGTTTTTCCGACGCCTCGGCGTAGGTATAGGCCGAGTCGACCAGGTACTGGGCTTGCAGCAGAAACTGCCGCATTTCCTGGTGCAGGCTTTTTTCGTCTTCGATGAGCAGAACGTGCATGAAGGGGGTGGGGGTTGAGGTGCGGGGAGGAGGGCGCTTTTCGGCGACGGGCGTCCGAAAGGTCTGGATTCTATCAGCAACATACGGCATAGCCGTCTGAACACCACATGAAGCCGTCCCAAATTCGAACTTCATTCGCGGTTGCGGCGTAATTTGCTGAGCACATTCACCGTCTTTTCCCTTTCCGATGACCCAGCGTTTCTCCCTATTAATGTGGCTGATAGCCGGCCTGGCCGTTTTCGCCGGCACTTCCGCCGCTCAGGCTCCGGCCGCTGCCAAAGCCAAATCCAAAATCAAGCCCCTCGTGACCACGATATACATTGTGCGGCACGCCGAAAAAGATTCGACCGCCGACCGCGCCGACCCCACGCTCTCGCCCCTGGGCCAGACCCGCGCCCTGGCCTTGCGCCAGACGCTGCTGCGCCACCACCCGGCCGCCCTGTTCACCACCGAAACCAAGCGCACCCGCGCCACCCTGGCCCCCCTGGCCGAAGCCCTGAAACTGGAGCCCCAGGTGTACGACCCGAAACGGGGCCGTGACCTGGCCGACCGCATCCTGAAAGAATACGCCGGCAAATCGGTGGTCATCGTGGGCCATTCAAACACGGTTTTGTCGTTGATTGACGATTTCGGGGCCACTCCGCCAATAGAAGAAATCGGTGAGCACGACTACGAATACCTGTTCACGGTGCGGGTGGCGGAAGGCCTCATGCCCACCGTCGACATGCGCGGCTACGGCCCCGAGCGCCGCCCGGGCATCAAAATCGGCAAGGCCACGCCCATGGTACAGGCCGCGCCGGTGAAGTAGCACCGCACCGGGAAAATGAACAAGGCCGTAATTCCTCGCCGTGCTGCGGGAGGGTTGCGGTCTTGCTCGTTACGTCGCTGCTGCGGTAGCTGGTGCGGCTGCTAAGGCATTTTCCGGGCTTGATAATGGCCCGTACCGCACCCTGCAATGGCTCGTTGCCGTACTTTCGCCCACGCCCGGCCACCACGGCCGCGCATTCAGGCCGTCGCTCTATGCATTGTCACGTTAAAAAAATGCTGGTTTTGGCCGGCATACTGTTGGTAATCAACGCTCCGAGCGAAGCGCAATCGCGCAAAAAAGCTAAGTCCAAGCCCTTATCAGTTGCCGCCGCCAAAGCCGACCAGACCGACTCGCTGGCTCTGCGCAAAATATTCGACGAGGCCCTGCTGCGCGGCGAGAGCTACGACAACCTGCGCTACCTCACCGGCACCATCGGGCCACGTCTGTCGGGCTCGCCGCAGGCCCAGCAGGCCGTGGAGTGGGGCAAAGCCACCATGGAAAAAGCCGGTTTCGACCGCGTGTATTTGCAGGAGGTGATGGTGCCGCACTGGGTGCGTGGCGGCAAGGAGCGCGGCGAAATCATTGGCAATAAGGACAAAGGCGTGCGGGTGCCGGTGTGCGCCCTGGGCGGCTCGGTGAGCACCGGCGGCAAGCTGAAGGCCGGCGTGGTGGAAGTGCACAGCCTGGAAGAAGTAAAAAACCTGCCCGAAGCGACCGTAAAAGGCAAGTTCGTGTTCTACAACCGGCCCTTCAACGATGCGCTCATCGAGCCGGGCGCGGCCTACGGCGGGGCCGTGGACCAGCGCGCCAACGGGGCCATCGAAGCCGCCAAACGCGGGGCCGTGGGGGCCCTGGTGCGCTCCATGACCAGCGCCCGCGACGACAACCCGCACACCGGCACCATGCGCTACGCCGAGGGCGTGACCAAAGTGCCCGGCGCGGCCCTCAGCACCAACGCCGCCGACAAGCTCAGCCAGCTCCTCAAGGCCAACCCCGACCTGCAATTCGAGCTGGAAATGGAGTGCATCACCCTGCCCGAAGAGAAAAGCTACAACGTAGTGGGCGAAATCAAAGGCAGCAAATTCCCGCAGGAAATCATTACCGTGGGCGGCCACCTCGATTCCTGGGACCTCGCCCAGGGCGCGCACGACGACGGCACCGGCTGCGTGCAAAGCATCGAAGCTCTGCGCCTGCTACGCGCGGCCGGCTTCAAGCCCGAGCGCACGCTACGCGCCGTGCTCTTCATGAACGAAGAAAACGGCACCCGGGGCGGCACCGAGTATGCCCGTTTGGCCGCCCAGAATAAGGAAACCCACCTCGTCGCCATCGAGTCGGACGGGGGCGGGTTCACGCCGCGCGGCTTCACCGTGGAGGGCGACCCCGTCACCGTGGCCAAGCTGGCCCGGCTGGCTCCGCTGCTGCTGCCCTACCACGCCGCCGACATCACGGCCGGCCACTCCGGCACCGACATCGAGCCCCTGCAAGCCACCGTGCACCCCAAAGCCCTCATCGGCTACAAGTGCGACTCGCAGCGCTACTTCGACATCCACCACACCGCCGCCGATACCTTCGATAAAGTGAACCGTCGTGAGCTGGAGTTGGGCGGGGCCAGTATGGCTTCGTTGATTTACCTGCTGAGCAAGTACGGCTTGTAGCACCGGGAAGGAGTGGGTTGATAGTTAATTAAGCTTATAATATACCAGGTGCCGAATACTTGTGGTCGCTATCTACTGTGGGCGTTGAGCCTGTTTCCCGTCACCGTCGGTGCGCAGGGGACGGGTAATGGTCAGTCGGCTAGGTACTGGGTGACCTTGCGCGACAAAGCCGGCGTGCGTTTCGACCCGGCGCGGTACTTCGCGCCGGCCGCGCAGGCCCGCCGCGCCCGCCAGCACCTACCCGTCTTTGATGCCACCGACCTGCCCGTGCGGCCCGATTACGTGGCAGCCATCACGGACCGGGTGGATACCGTGACACTGGTCAGCCGCTGGTTTAATGCCGTAGCCTGCCGCGCTACGCCCGCGCAGGCCGCCGCGCTGCGGGCGCTGCCCGGCGTGGCTAAAGTTGAGGAGTGGCCGTTGCGCAACGCCGAAATAGCCGCTCATCACTCCACCAAACCATCGCTCCGCCAGCCCGCCAGCTCGCCTAAGCCCATCACGGCCAACGACTACCTGCTGGCCCGCCGCCAAACCGCCCACCTCGACGGGGCCGCGCTGCGCGCCGCTGGCCTGGCCGGTCAGGGAATGCGGATTGCCGTGTTCGACGTGGGCTTTCGGGGGCTGCCGGAGCATCCGGCGTTTCGGGAGCTGATGGCGGGCAAGCGCATCGTGGCGACCCACGACTTTTTGAGAAACCGCGACGACGTATTCATCGGCGGCAGCCACGGCACCGAGGTGATGGGCTGCCTGGCTGGCCGCCTGCCCAGCGGAGCCAGCGGTTCGCCCGGCCTCGCTCTGGGCCTTGCGCCGGATGCGGAGTACCTGCTGGCCCGTACTGAGCAGCTGCACCGCGAGAGCTACGCCGAGGAAGAAGCCTGGCTGGCTGCCGTGGAATGGGCCGACCGCCTCGGGGCCGACATTATCAATTCCTCGCTGGCCTACACCGAACAGCGCTATTTCCCCGAGCAGATGGACGGCCATCGTAGCCTCATTGCCCGCGCCGCCAACCTGGCCGCCCGCAAGGGTGTGCTGGTGGTGAGCGCCGCCGGCAACGACGGCGACGACGACTGGGTGCGTATCGGCACGCCCGCCGATGCTGACTCGGTGCTGGCCATTGGCGGCCTCGACCCCGAAACCGGCCTGCACGTCGATTTCAGCTCCTACGGCCCCACCGCCGACCGCCGGCCCAAGCCCAACCTGGCGGCGTTCGGCATTGTGCTCACCACCACGCCGGGCGGTGGCTACGAGCGGCTGGAAGGCACCTCGTTTGCCTCGCCGTTGGTGGCGGGGTTCGCGGCCTGCCTGTGGCAGCAGCACCGGGGGCTCACGGCCATGCAGGTGTTTCAGGGGCTGGAAAAATCGGCCGAGCTGTACCCATATTTCGATTACGCCCACGGCTTTGGGCGGCCTCGCTTCGTGCATTTCGCGCCTGCGCCTGCGGCATTTTCTACTGCGCCCACGTTCGATTTCGTGCCTCACGACAGCCTGGTTGCCGTCATCATTCGCCCCGAGGCCGCGTTGCGGTCGGCCGAAATGCTGCCCCTCATGGCCGACCAGAGCGAACCCGTGCTGCCCGCCGCCACGCCCGCCCCGGAAGCCAAAAATCCCGCCGACAACGTGCCGCGCGTGGGCCGCGAGCAGCCCGTGGCCCCCAGCCCCGCCCCGCTGCCCGAGCCCAACTACCCGGCCTACCTCTACTGGAACATGGCCGACCGGCGCGGGGTGCTGCGCCGCTACGAAACCCGCGCCGTCACGCAGCGGCTGGTGGTGCAGGTGCCGCGCCGCTTTCTGAGCGGGGGCAATGTGCTGCGCGTTCATTTCAAAGGCTACACGGCCACGTATTCAGAATAATGCAGCCCGTGAAATCGAACAGGCAATTGAAATCGGTAGGAGTGATGCGCTGCGGATTGGTGCTGCTGGCCTTGCTGGCCGGGGTGCTGCCCACCGCCCGCGCCCAGCAGGTGTTGGTGCAGGCCAACGTGGCCGACGACACCGTGAAAACGACTTTCGGCCCCAACCGGCGCTATTTCGGTCATGCTTACCTTGGCTATGGGCTGCTGGCCGGGCCAGCCGGCACCGGCGCGGCCGTACGCTACGGGCTGGGCTCGGCCGAGCTGCGTGGCGGCGGGCGGCTCAAGTTTCGGCTCAGTCAGGCGCTGGCTCTCAATGCCGATTTGGGGTATGCCTACCAGCGCTATAGCTTAGCACAGAACGGCCAGAAGACCATTCCCAGTCCCAGCCTGCACCGCGAGGAAAGCCTGGCCTTGCACCAGCTGTATTCCGAGCTGAGCCTGCGGCTGAACTACGGCCGCCGGGGCAACGCCGTGGGCCGCTACGTCGACCTGCTGGCCGGCGGCGGCTGGGTAGCCGCCACCTCCCGCACCACCGAAGACGACCCCGCGCCGGGCATCGGCTCCGTCGAAACCACTGAGCATGGCCTGCCTTACCTGCGGCGCTGGTGGGGCGGGGTGGGCGGGCGCGTGGGCGTCGACCGCTACGCCCTCACGGCGCGCTATCGGCTGTCGTCGGTGTTTGCGCCCGGCTACGCGGCCTGGCCCGAGCTGCCCCGTTGGACGCTGGGGGTGGAAGTGGGCTTATTTTGATTGTTTGTCATCCTGCGCGGAGCAAAGGATGACAGCTTTCCAAATTGCTAAACCGCTTCGCTAAAATACCGAAGTCAAACCCATTGCTGCGTATTTGCCGTAAAGTCCCCCACGCTGGCCGCCCGTGTAGGTTTTCTATATAGCATCGGCCTCATTTTCCACCTTACCTTCGTGCGCCGCGCCTTCAGGCCGCGCTTCCTTTTATGAAAACCCAACGTCTTCGTCTTTCTGCCCTGGCGCTGCTGGCCGCCGGCCTCACGCTCCAGCTGGCCTCCTGCGTGAGCACCGAGCGCGAGGTGAGCAGCGCTGCCACCGACCCCCGTTCTACCTACACGCCGCCGCCTGCCGGCAGCCGCACGCGGGTGAGCGGCAAAACGGTGCTCAACACCGTGAGCGCCACCCACGCGTTTTCGGACCCGGCCACCAAGGATAATTTCATTTTGCAACTGCGCGGCCCCCGCGTGCTCACGGCCCAGGCCCACCTCATCGTGACCAGCAGCACCGGCGATACCCTGCGCCACGAGGTGCTGCCCGCCCGTGCCTTGCTCACCCACACTGATATATCGGACCCGCAATCGGCCAGCGTGCGCGACCAGGAAATTGCCATTTTGCAGGGCATGAACAGCTTCTTTGCCGATGCTCACTTCATACAGCCCGCTATTCCGGCCGGCACCGAGCAGCCCGCCGAAGTAGATGCCAAAACCTGGTCGGCGTTGCGCGAAGACCCCGCCACCGTGGGCTTCGATTACACCGGTGCCGGCGGAGCCGAGCGCCGCATGGCCTACGCCCGCAAGCTGCGCAAAGCGGTAGTTATTAGTCAATAAATACTTTTCATTCTGATGTCCTGCCAGGGCTGGCCGCCGAGCCAATCGGTGCACCAGTCTTCCATTTGCTTAAAATTCTATTCCCTGAATCATGAAATTCCTGCTCTCTTTCGCCGGCGTATTGGTCGCCATTCTGCTGCTGCTGAAATTCGTTCCTTCGGCTCCCATCAACCCTGTTCTGCCGGTGCCCCAGGGCCAGCAGGAAGTAAACGGTCACGATTCTGAAGTGCCCAAAGGCGCAGGGGCTAATGCCGAGGGCGAAGAGGAGGACGGCGAAACGCCCGGCAACACCAGCATTGCCCCGGCAACCCCTGGCCAGACCTACGGCACGGCCATCACCCCGGCTGGCGCGTTGCCCATGAGCGCCCTCGCCACCGCCTTGGACGGCCGCGATTCGGCCCAGGTGAAGCTGGTGGGCACGGCCACCGCCGTGTGCCAGGCCAAAGGCTGCTGGATGACCCTGCCCACCGCCGACGGCCAGCAGATGCGCGTCCGCTTCCGCGATTACGCCTTCTTCGTGCCCAAAGACCTTAGCGGCCACACCGTGGTGGTGAGCGGCTGGGCGCACCGCCAGACCGTGAGCGTGGCCGACCAGCAGCACTACCTGCGCGATGCCGGCAAGCCCGAGCCGGAAATCGCCGCCATCACCCAGCCCAAGCAGGAGCTGAACTTTATGGCCGATGGCGTACTGGTGCAGAACTAACGTTTAAGCCCTGACTCTGAACTTGTAGAAAAGCCGCCTAATCGGGCGGCTTTTTCTGTTTTACCGCTTGTTTTGGCGCGCTGCCGTAGCTTGCGTCTCTTGTTATAATTGACTTCGATTTGCCGCGTCCGGCACTCCCGCCATGCCCGATACTCCCGCCATTCAGCACCGCATTCAGGCCCTCACCGAGCAGCTGCACCACCTCAACCACCAGTATTACCAGCTCGATATTTCCGAAATCCCCGACCAGGAATTCGACCAGCTATTAGCCGAGCTGCAGCAGCTTGAAGCCGCGCACCCCGACCTGGCCCTACCCAATTCGCCCACCCGGCGCGTGGGCGGCACCATCACCAAGCAGTTTCCCACGGCGGTGCACCGCTTTCCCATGCTCAGCCTGGGCAACACCTATTCCGAAGACGACCTGCGCGAGTTCGACGAGCGGGTGCAAAAAGGCCTGGAGGGCGCGCCTTACGCCTACGTCTGCGAGCTGAAAATTGACGGCGTGGCCATGAGCCTGCGCTACGAGCACGGCCAGCTCACGCAGGGCGTGACGCGCGGCGACGGCACCCGCGGCGACGTGGTGACGGCCAACGTGCGCACCATCAAAACCCTGCCGCTGGCCCTGCGCCCCGGCCCCGACCAGCCCGACGACTTTGAGGTGCGCGGCGAGGTGTTCCTGCCGCTGCCCGTGTTTGAGGAACTGAACGCCGAGCGCGAGCAGAACGGCGAGGCCCTGCTCGCCAACCCCCGCAATGCCGCCAGCGGCACCCTCAAGCTCCAGAACTCGGCCCAGGTGGCGGCCCGCAAGCTGCGCTTCTACGCCTACTCGCTGCTCACGCCGGGCCGCCACTTCGCCAGCCACAGCGCCACGCTGGAAGCGCTAACGGCATACGGCCTGCCCGTATCGGATACCTGGCGACGCGCTTCCAACATTGAGGAGGTCTTGGATTTCGTGCATTACTGGGCCAAAAAGCGGTTCGACCTGCCGATGGCTACGGATGGCATCGTCATCAAAGTCGACAACCTGCGGCAGCAGGACCAGCTGGGCTACACCGCCAAAAGCCCGCGCTGGGCCATTGCCTACAAATACCCCGCCGAGGCTGCCCGCACCCGTCTCAACGAGGTGCTCTACAACGTGGGCCGCACCGGGGCCGTGACGCCCGTGGCCGTGCTCACGCCCGTGCCGCTGGCCGGCACCGTGGTGAAGCGCGCCACCCTGCACAACGCCAACCAGATTGAGCTGCTCGACCTGCGCCTCGGCGACTTGGTGTATGTGGAGAAAGGCGGCGAAATCATCCCCAAAATTACCGGCGTGGACCTGGCCGCCCGGCCGGCTGATGCCGTGCCCATCCAATACCCCACGGCGTGCCCGGCCTGCGGTACCCCACTGGTACGGCCCGAGGGCGAAGCCCACTTCCGCTGCCCCAACGAGCGCGGCTGCCCGCCCCAGCTCAAGGCCCGGCTGGAGCATTACGTTTCGCGCAAGGCCTTGAACATCGACGGCCTAGGGGCTGAAACCGTGGGCCGCTTTTTCGAGCTTGGCATCGTGCGCACGCCCGCCGACATCTACGACCTGCCTGCTCGCCGGCCCGAGCTGGTGACGCTGGAGCGCCTCGGTGAGAAGAGCATTGATAACCTCATTGCCGGCATTGAGGCCAGCAAGCAGATTCCCTTCCCGCGTGTTTTGTTTGGCATGGGCATCCGCTACGTGGGCGAAACCGTGGCCCAGAAGCTGGCCGCCCATTACCGCAGCATCGATGCGCTGATGGCTGCTACGGCCGAGGACATGGCTGCCGTGCCCGAAGTGGGCGGCGTGATTGCCGTGGCTGCTGCCCATTGGTTTCAGCAGCCCGAAAACCGCGAGCTGGTGGAGCGCCTGCGCCAGGCCGGCGTGCAGCTGGAAGTAACCGGCGAGGCTCCTGTGCCCGCTTCCGACCGGCTGGCCGGCCTCACGTTCGTCATCTCGGGCGTATTCGAACAGCACAGCCGCGAGGAATTGCAGCACCTCATCACCTCCAACGGTGGCAAAATCACGGGCTCCATCAGCAAGAAGCTGAGCTACCTCGTGGCCGGCGACAACATGGGCCCCGCCAAGCGCGAAAAAGCCCTGGGCTTCAAAGTCCCCATCATCTCCGAAACCGACCTGATGGGCATGCTGCCCGCCGCCGATGCCGAAGCGCTGGTGCCACCCGCGCCCGCTGCGTCGGGGCAGGGTCAGCAGGGCTCCCTTTTTTAGGGTGCGCTGCTGGGAAAATTGGGAAAAGGAAGCGGAAGCGACAGAATCCGTAATTTCAGCTTGGTTCGATGCAAATATTTCGGCTAAGTTTTTGTCTATGGGCTGAAATACCGACCTTTGACCTCCATTTTCCCACCCATGCGCGCACTTCTCGTTTTTGCATTCCTCGTTGGCTCGGCCATTTGTGCCCCGGTAGTGCGGGCGCAGTGCGTGGGGCTGGCCGATTTGCTGGCCATCGGGGCCGAGCCGACGGCCCTCACCTCGCCCAAGGTGGTGACGGACCACCTCACCTTCGAGTGGACGTACATCGGCCCCACGGCTACCGTGCGCGAGGCGGCCTGGACGTTTGTGCCCTCTGGCGGTGCCGCGCCCACGGCCCGCCTGCAAATGCGCGCCCAGCGCCCCGGCCAGGACGTGGTGCTGAAAACCACCCAGGCCAACTGCGTGCGCGAACTGAACCGCGAGCTCAAAAGCCGCAAGCTCACCGCCCAGCCCGTGACCTGCCCCAGCTGCGAAGCCGTGCGCTACCAGGGCCCCGATTTCGAAGCCACCATCTACAGCCAGATGAAGGGCGAATTTCCCTTTGTAATAGTGGTGCACCAGGTGCCGCCCGGAATGCCGGCCGCCGCCAGCGGCACCGGCGGTGTGAAGGCCCCGTAAGTTTTTCTGATGCAGGGTGCGGGGCCGCACCCTACTTTGTTTAAGCACAAAAAAGCCCCGCCAGCAACTGACGGGGCTTTTTTTGTTGGGTAACCGAGCCGCTTAAAACGACTGCACGATGTTATTCCGCAGCGTCTTCGGGCTCCAGTAGCCGCTGGCGATGATGCGGCGGATGGTGAACAGTGGGTCGTTCTGGTCGCGCTTCTCGGCCAGGCTGAAGGCGGCTACAAAGCCGCGCTTCTTCAGCTCCGGGAAAGCCTGCGGGTTCCAGAGGCCGAAGGGATAGGCGAAGTAGTTGATTTTCTTGCCCGTGATGTCCTCCAGTGTTTTGGTGGGCTTGTCGATTTGGGTTTCCCAGTCTTTGCCCTGGTATTTCTTCACGTTGTGGTGGTCCCAGGTGTGCGAGCCGATGACGTTGCCCTCGTCGGAAAGCTGCTTCACCATGGCTTTGGTCATGTAG
>JAQBNT010000141.1 GCA_028288445.1 Hymenobacter sp.
CTACATCGGCCAGAGGCGGCGGAACCAGGCCCACCCGCCGCCATGCAGCTGCGCATGAATCTGGCGCAGCTCCTGCCGCAGCTGTTGCCGGCCGGCCAGGCGCAGGCCGTGGTACAGCTGTTGCTGCGTAGCGGTGTCGGCGGCTAGCTCGCCGTCGAATAATTGGCGCAGGTTCCAGTCCTCGGCCGGGAGGGCGGCGGGGCCGTTGAGGAGCTGTTGCTCAATGAGGCGCAGGCGTTCGAGCTCGGGGCGCATGGCTTAGGAATGAAGGGCTTCGGAATGAAAAACGGCCCGCACCGACTCGCGCAGCCGCTCCAGGCACTTGAACTTCTGCACCGTGGCCGAGCGCACCGAGCGGTAGCCGTTGGCCTCGGCAATCTGGGTGAGGGGCTGCTGAAAGTAGTAGAAGGCCAGCAGCACGTTCCGGCATTTCTCCCCCAGGCGCTCTACATAGTCCAGCACGGCAAAGGCCGGCTCGGCAGAATCTTCGGCTTCTTCAGCGGCTAAGGCAGCCAGCGGTTCCGCGTCATCGGGCAGGGCCTCGTGCGGCAGGCGGGCACGGCGGCGCTGCTCGTGGTGCCACAGGTTGCGGGCGATGCTCACCAGGTAAGTGCTGGCCGAGGCCGTGAGCACCAGCGTGCCGCCCACGGCCTGCTCGTAGAGAATGACCAGCGCGTCCTGAAACACGTCCTGCGCATCCTGGGGCGTGCCGCCGTGGCCGCCCACGTAGCGCCGCACCAGCGGAAAGGCCCGGCGGTAGAGTCGGGTCAGGGCCTGTTCGCGGTCGGTGAGCAGGGCGTCGCGCAGGGCGGTGGCAGCCGGCGCGGGCATCGGAGGTGGGAGGAAAGCAGTCATTGGAACAGGCATGTACTAATTAATCCATTTCCGGCTCAAGTATCACCCAACTGAACCAAAAAAAGCCGTTTGCTTCCCCAGCGGAAGGCAAACGGCTTGAAAAGGCAACTTATTGGCCGATAAAACTTACCTGAACGCCAGCGGCACCACCAGCCGCACGCTCACATTCCGGCCCTGGTTGAACACGCCATAGCGGCCATTTGAGGCGTTGTAGTCGGCGTATTTCAGGCGGCTCAAGTGGCTCTGGTACCCCACGTCGAACAGGTTATTGGCCGTAATGAACAGCGAAAACAGCGTGCGGCCCTTGGCATCGGCCAAATCGGTGCCAATGCCGGCGTTGATGAGCGTGTAGCCGGGCGTGGCCGTCTCGGTGTCGAAGGCCGAGAAGTAGCGGTTCTGGGCGAAGGTGTGCTCCAACTGCACGCGGGCGTAGGGGTTGGTGATGCGCTGGCCCTGGCGGCGGAAGTTGGCCCGCAATTCTGATTGCAGCCGGTCGCCGGGGATGAAGGGCAGGTACTTCTCGGCCTGCTCCACGTTCAGCTGCTCGGCCCGCACCATCGAAAACGAGTTTTCGAAGTGCAGCCAGTCGAGCGGGTGGGGGTGGAAGTCGAGGCTGACCTCGCCGCCCACCAGGCGGGCCTGGCCCTGGTCGTACTTATAGGCGCGGGTGTCGTCGCGCAGCGAGTCGCCCCCGCTGGCCGTGAGCAGCCGGCGCGTAAAAATGTGGTTGCTGATGCTGTTCTCAAACGCATCGACGCTGAAACGGACGTGGTCCGACACGTAGCTCACGCCGGCATCCACCTGCAGGCTGGTTTCGGGGGCGAGATTGTCGTTGCCGATTTCGTAGCGAATGGTGCCCTCGTGCTTGCCGTTGGAGCCCAGCTCGGCGATGTTCGGAGCGCGGAAGCCGCGCGAAAGGTTGGCCTTCACCGTCAGCTTCTCATTGAGGTTATACGCCGCTCCCAGGCTGCCGCTGTAGTTGCGGAAGGTGCTCAGGAAGCCCGGAAACTTGGTTTCGGCGTTTGGGTCGGTGCTGGGTCGCTCATTGCCGTCAAGCAGGAGCTTGTCAGCTGAAATCTGGCGCACATCGTAGCGCAGCCCGCCGCTGATATCGAGCGCACCAATGGTTTTCTTGGCCACGCCAAACACGCCGCCCTCGTTCACGCGGTAGGCCGGAATCAGGAATTCCTGGCCCAGATTCTGGTTTTGCTGGTGCAGGCCGCTGGTGCCCACGGTCAGGTTCCAGCCGTTTTTTTCGGGCAGGAAGTAGCGTAGCGAGTAATCCACGGTACGCAGCTGGAAGTAAAGCGAAGTTTCGGCTGGGTCGAGCACGTTGCCGTATTCGCGGCGCAGATTCTGCTGGTAGCTCACCTGCAGGCCAATGCGGCCGCCATTCGAGCCCAGGATGAAGCTGTTATCGGTGCCGATGCGCAGGTGGTTGATTTGCTGCTGGGGCACGGCCAGGCCGTAGCCGCGCAGGTCGCCGTCGGTCACGGGCACGCTCAGGGTTGAGTCGCCGCTGGGCACATCCTTTACGAAGCCCCCGGTTTGCGGGTCGCGCGCGCCTTCCGTTAGCCCCAGCCGCTGGTTGAAGGTGCTGAAGGTGAGGTGCGAGTAGCCCCAGCTTTTGTTCACGCCCACGTAGCCGTTGGCGTCCCACTCATTAAAGCCCGAGTTGTACACCCGGCCGTCGTAGCGGTTCTGGTAGTCGCCGGCCACCTTGCGGGTGCCCCGCGCCAGCCAGTTGAAGCCGTTGAGGTTGCCCGCGTTCTGGAAGGAATAAGCCTGCAGGTGGTTATTCGTCTGGTAGTTGGCAGTGGCCGTGCCGGTGATGTGGCCTTCGGCAATGGGGTCGGGGGCCACGAAGTTGATGACCCCGGCCATGGCATCGGAGCCGTACAGCAGCGAGCCCGGGCCTTTGATAATCTCGGCCCGGTCCACGCTAAACTCGTCAATCTCAATGCCGTGCTCGTCCCCCCACTGCTGGCCTTCCTGCCGGGCCCCGTTGTTCAGGGTGATGACGCGGTTGTAGCCCAGCCCGCGCACCACGGGCTTGCTGATGGCCGCGCCGGTTGTAATCTGGGCCACGCCCGGCGTGTG
>JAQBNT010000142.1 GCA_028288445.1 Hymenobacter sp.
CTCAGGATGACAGACGTTCAAATTGTCCCACTCGCCACCCCTCCGTACCTTCGCGGCCCGATTTTTCACTTCCATCCAATCCCACCCACTTCCTATGAGAAAGCTTTTCTCCCTGCTGCTGGCGCTCATCGGCTTCACCGCCCAGGCCCAGGTCACCTTCAAAATCACGGCCGTACCAGCCAACACGCCGGCCAACGCCACGCTCTACATCGCCGGCAGCTTCAATAGCTGGAACCCCGGCAGCGCGGCCCACGCCCTCACCCACAACGCCGACGGCAGCTACCAAATCACGCTGCCCGCCGCCACTGGCACCATGGAATACAAGTTTACGCGCGGCTCCTGGGCCGCCGTCGAAACCAACGCTTCAAACGGCTCGGTGCCCAACCGCACCTACACGTTCGGCACCGGCGCGGCCACCGTACTCTGCCAGGTGCTGAACTGGGAAGACCTCGCCGGCCCCGGCGGCGGCGGCCCAACCTCCACGGCCGCGGCCAACGTGAGCGTGATTTCGACAACATTCGCCATGCCGCAGTTGGGCCGCACCCGCCGCGTGTGGCTGTATTTGCCGCCCGGCTATGCCACCAGCGGCCGCCGCTACCCTGTGCTCTACCTTCAGGATGGCCAGAACGTGTTTGACGCCGCCACCTCTTTCGCCGGCGAGTGGGGCGTGGATGAAGCCCTGAATCTACTGGCGGCCAACGGCCAGGACCCCACCGGCTGCATCGTGGTGGCCATTGACAACAGCGCCAACCGCCTCGACGAATACTCGCCTTGGAACAACCCGGCCTACGGCGGCGGCCAGGGCGACTTGTACGTCGATTTCCTGGTGCAAACCCTCAAGCCCTACATCGACACCAACTACCGCACCCTGCCCGACCGCGCCAACACCGGCATCGGCGGCTCCAGCATGGGCGGGCTCATTGCCACCTATGCGGCCCTGCGCGAGCCTTCGGTGTTTGGCAAAGTGGCCTCGTTTTCGCCGGCCTACTGGTTTGCCTATCCGCAGCTGGCCGCCTACGCCCACGCACATCCGGCCAACCCCAACACCCGCTTTTACTTCGTGAGCGGCACCACCGAAAGCACCACCATGGTGCCCCAGATGCAGGCCCTGCGCGACTCATTGCAGCGCGGCGGCGTGCCAGCCGCCAACCTCAACTTCAACACCCGCACCGACGGCCAGCACGCCGAATGGTTCTGGAAGCGCGAGTTTCCGGCCGGCTACTCCTGGCTGTATGCGCCCGCCACGGCCACGGCCACGCGCCCGGCCCAAACCCTCGCCGTGAGCCTTTACCCCAACCCCACCGCCCGCGAATTGCGCGTGTCGCTGCCTGCTAGTCTGGCCACCGAAGCGTTACTCGAAATCAGCGATGCCCGGGGCCGGGCCGTGCTGCGTACCCGCGTGCGCAACGGCCAAGCCGTGGATGTGAGTCGCTTGGCTTCGGGGCTGTATCTGTCGCGCCTCACGGCCGGCGGCGCGGTGGGCACCAGCAAATTCACCAAAGAATAATCATAAGGCGGCGGGAAAGCGGGCTTCCAACCCAACTTCCCGCCGTACCTTTGACTGGCAAAAGGCACCAACCCCCAACCCCTTTTGCCATGGCGGATTCCGCAACCCCTAAAATTGCCTTCGAGGCTCTCACCTACGACGATGTACTGCTGCTGCCAGCGTATTCCGAGGTTTTGCCCCGCGACTGCGACACCGGCACCCGCCTCACTGATAATATCCGGCTGCATACCCCGCTGATTTCGGCGGCCATGGACACCGTTACGGAGTCGGACATGGCCATCGCACTGGCGCAGGAAGGCGGCCTGGGCATCATTCATAAGAATATGTCCATCAAGGCCCAAGCTGACCAGGTGCGCCGCGTGAAGCGTAGCGAGTCGGCCTTGATTCAGGACCCCTTCACCCTGCCACCCACCGCCACCCTGGCCGATGCCCGCCAGCTGATGCGCAAGCACAACATCGGCGGCATCCCGGTGGTGAACGGCGGCCACGTCCTCGAAGGCATCCTCACCAGCCGCGACCTGCGCTTCGAGAAGGACATGAGTCAGCCCGTCACGACGGTAATGGTGCCACTGTCACGCCTCGTGACGGCCCCCGCCGGCATCACGCAGGCTGCCGCTGAAGAATTGCTCACCGATAGCAAAGTGGACAAACTGCCGCTGGTGGATGCCGACGGCCGCCTCGCCGGCCTGATGACCTACAAGGACATCCGCAAGCGCCGCCGCGCCCCCAATGCCAGCAAAGACAGCCAGGGACGCCTGCGCGTAGGTGCCGCTGTGGGCGTCACGCCCGATTTGCTCCAGCGCGTCGCTGCACTAGTCGAAGCCGGTGTAGACATCGTGAGCCTCGACACCGCCCACGGCCACTCCAAAGGCGTGATGGATGCCGTGCGCGCCATCAAAACGGCCTATCCCAACCTCGACGTGATGGCCGGCAACGTGGCCACCGCCGCCGGGGCCCGCGCCCTGGCCGATGCCGGTGCCGACTGCGTGAAAGTGGGCGTAGGCCCGGGCTCCATTTGTACCACGCGCATCATCGCCGGCATCGGCGTACCGCAACTCTCCGCCGTGCTCGAAGCCGCCAAAGGCCTCGAAGGCACCGGCGTGACGCTGGTAGCCGACGGCGGCATCAAGTTCTCCGGCGACCTGGTGAAGGCCTTGGCCGGCGGCGCGGCCGCCGTAATGGTGGGCTCACTGCTGGCCGGTACCGAGGAAGCTCCCGGCGACCTCATTATTTACGAGGGCCGCAAGTACAAGTCCTACCGCGGCATGGGCTCGGTGGAAGCCATGGAAGATGGCAGCAAAGACCGGTACTTCCAGGATGCTGAGGACGACGTGAAGAAGCTGGTGCCCGAGGGCATCGTAGGCCGCGTGCCCTTCAAAGGGAATGTTTCGGAGGTAATTTACCAGCTGGCGGGCGGCCTGCGGGCGGGCATGGGCTACGTGGGAGCGGCCAACATCGAAGCCTTGCAGGCGGCGCAGTTCGTCCGCATCACCGGGGCCGGCCTGCGCGAGTCGCACCCGCACGACGTACAGATTACCCGCGAAGCACCAAATTATTCGAGCCGCTAGCCGGTTTGCGGCTTTGTTTAAGGCCTGATAGGGCTTTGAATTACAAGGGGCAATGCTGGCTACGGCCGGCATTGCCCCTTTTCTGGGCCTTATTCCAGATGGAGCCTTTTCAAATAGCCGATTGTATCTTGCACGCCGGTTGAGCGCCCGCGAAGGCGCGGCGGGCTGGTGTGCTTGTGTTATTCCTAGGTTCTGTCTGTGCGTCATCCGTTACTGTACATTGGTTTTTTATTAGCGCTGCTGAGCGGAGCGCTGGCCGTCGGCAATCTGCTGGCTGATGGCGGCTCTGGGTCCGCGTCGTGGGCCATCTGGCTGCTGCTGCTGGCCGACCTGGGCACCCTCGCGGTGCTGGTCAAGCTGTTTTTTCGGTCGCCGGTCACGCCGCGCAGTGCCACCCCGGCCGCCCTTCGCGAGAGTGAGATGCTGAGCCTGCAACGCCTGGCCCAGATTGTTCAGCGGGGCCAGACTTCCACCGAAGTGTACAGTGTACTACTAGAATCGGCGGTGCAAACCGTGCGGGCCGATGCTGCCTGGCTCGACCTCGACCCCAACCACACGGGCACCGATGACACCAACGCCACCCAATACCATAACATCACGCCCGAGCAAGTCGAGGTCCTGCGCATCGGCCTCCGGGCGCACCCATCCGTAGAGGGCGAGTTCGTGACCAACGACCTGAACCGGCACGCCAGCTTTTTGGGTACCGCACAGGCGTTTCGCTCTCTCATTCAGTTGCCGCTCCACGGCCTGCACTTCAACTACGGCACGCTGTATTTGCTGAAAGTAGAGCCCGGCACCTTCAACCGCGAAGACCTCAGCATCCTCCAGACCTTCACCGGTCAGGCCGTGCTCAGCATCGAAAACCTGGAGCTGATGCGCACCTCGCTGGCCAACCAGCGCACCCAGGAAGAGCTGAAAATCGCTTCGCAGGTCCAGGACAGCCTCATCCCGAAAAACCTGCCCACCGATAACTGGTTCGAAATCAGCTCGCACTCGCTGGCGGCCAAGGAAGTGGGCGGCGATTTCTACGATTTCCTGCACCTGCCGGGCCGGCGGCTGGCCGTCATCATCGGCGACGTGAGCGGCAAGGGCGTGACCGCCGCCTTCCACATGGCCCAGATGAAGGGGATTTTCCACTCGCTGATGCAGGAAAACCCGCTGGCCAAAAACGAGCGCGACAAATTCCCGGTGCCCAGCAAGTTCATGGCCCAGGCCAACACGGCTCTAGTTCACTGCCTGGAAAAGTCCTCGTTCATCACCTCATCGCTTTATATCATTGATTATGAGCAGGGTGGATTCGTATTTGCCCGTGCCGGGCATTGTCACACCCTCTACTACCACGCCCTCCGCGAGGAGGTTTTCTACTTCGACTCGGCCGGCCTCGGCCTCGGCATCATCCGCAACGAGAGCTACGAGAAGCACATCAAAAACCAGTTTTACGACTACAGTCCCGGCGATGTGATGGTGATTTACACCGACGGCATCGTGGAGGCGCGCGGGGGCTGCGGCACCGACGAATACGGCGAAGACCGCCTTAAGCTGCGCCTTGAGGAAAGTTATTTTCAGGAGGCTGAGGACATTAAAAACTTCATTCTCGCCGACCTCAACAGCTTTACCCACGGTTTCCCCATCCACGACGACCAGACCCTGCTCGTGATTAAATTCAAGTCGGCCCAACCCCTGCCGCTGGCCTGACGTATCGCCCTCATTATGAAAGTTACCGCACAACCCTCCGCCGATACCCTTACCCTGCTGCTCGATGGTGAGCTGGATGCCAGCTCCGCCATTGTGCTTGACACTGAATTGGCTAAACCCGACATCCTTAACTATCGCAAAGTCCTGATTGACTGCGCTAAGCTTAGCTATATTTCCTCGGCTGGCCTGGGGGTTTTCATTTCGCACCTCCAGCGCTTTCAGGATGCCAACGTGAAGCTGGTGTTCTTCAACATGCAGGAAAAAGTATTCAATGTGTTTGAAATTCTGGGCCTGGATGCGCTGATGACCATCGTACCAAGCCTCTCCGAAGCCGAAGCCGCCTAATAATAAGTTAAGAGTTGGGAGTTAAGAGTTAAGAGTTGAATCCGTCGTCCGAGTCATTTCAATTTGTCAACTGCTAAATCTTAACTCTTAACTCTTAACTCCTTATGAAGTCTGCCCTCCGCATTGCCTGCTCGCGTGTCCACCTGCAACAGGTGCGCGACTTCGTGCGGAATTACCTCAACAGCCGGCAGCTTTCCGAAGTGACGGTGAACCAGGTGGTGCTGGCCGTGGATGAGGTGGTGGCCAACTTCATCATCCACGCCAATGGCGAGGACGAGACGCAATTTCTGGACCTCACCCTGGCCTTCGACCAGCACGACCTGAACGTGGAGATTGCCGACAACGGTGATACCATTTTTCTGCCCGGCCCCACGGCCAGCCCGGATTTTCACGCCTACATCCAACAGGGCCGCAAGGGCGGCATGGGCATGACGCTGGTGAACCGGCTCATGGACCGCGTGGAGTTTTTCACGCGCGGCAACCACACCGTGTGCCACCTCAGCAAGCACTTGGCCTGAGCCCCGCGCCGGGGCCTTATTTTTGAGACCGTTGTGCCCCGCACGACGGTCTTTTTTTTATCCGGCATCTCCAGCGAAGAACTTGCATCATTCCGCCCGGAATTTAGTTAATTTCGCACCGGTAATTTCATGCCCGCGCCGCTACTTACTACTCGCTTAGCGCTTTTGTCTTCTAAATTTTCCTATGCATAAACGCATTCTGTACGCCGGCGCGGCCGTCGTTACGCTGCTGGCTGGCTGCCAAACCTCCAAACCGGCCGCTTCGGCCACCACGGGTTCTACTACTACCGGCCCGGCCGTCGAAACGCTGGGCACGTACCCGGTGCCGGCCAACGAGTTTGCCTACGTCTACCGGAAAAACAACAGCTCGGCCCCCGACTACGGCACCCGTCAGAGCGTGAGCGACTACCTGGACCTCTACACCAACTTCCGCCTGAAGGTGCTGGAAGCCGAGCAGAAGGGCCTCGATACCACGCAGGCCTTTAAGCGCGAGCTGGAGGGCTACCGCCAGCAGCTGGCCCAGCCCTACCTCACCGAGAAAAGCGTGACCGACCAACTGGTGCGCGAAGCCTACGACCGCATGAGCCAGGAGGTGAATGCCTCGCACATCCTCATCCGCGTGGCCCCCGATGCCACGCCCCAGGATACCCTGATTGCGTACCAGAAAATCGAGAAACTGCGCCAGCAAGCACTGTCCGACACTGATTTCGGCCAACTGGCCCGCGCCAATAGCGAAGACCCCTCGGCCAGGGAGAACGGCGGCAAGCTGGGCTACTTCACGGCCATGCAGATGGTGTACCCGTTTGAGTCGGCAGCTTATAAAACGCCCGTGGGGCAGGTGTCGCAGCCCATCCGTACGCGCTTTGGCTACCACATTATCAAGGTGAACGACAAGCGCACGGCGCAGGGC
>JAQBNT010000078.1 GCA_028288445.1 Hymenobacter sp.
GCCGCCCTCGCCGCCTGCGACGACACCATCATTATCCCCATGATGGGCCGCATCGACTCGCTCAACGTGAGCGTGGCCGGAGCCGTGCTGGCGTTTGAGGCGGTACGCCAGCGCACGGCAGACTAGAATTAAGCAGCGTCTGGGGCAGCGTCTTCCAACTTGGTCACGCGGGTGTCAAGTTGCTTGATTTGCTGGTCGGTACTGTTGTAGCGGTCGTTGCCCCGGTTCATGGCATCGAGAATGGCATTGGTCATGTTGTTGAACGTCTGTGCTAATTCGGATAAGCCGGTTCGCACTTCCTGACGCAAGCCCCCGATTTCCTCCTTCATTTCCTGACGCAAGCCCCCGATTTCGCCCCGCATTTCCTGCATATCTCGGCGCAAGCCAGCGATATCCTCGCGCATGGCGTGCTGTTCAATCAGGATTTCAGCTACTACTTCGGGCAAATCGCGCGTATCTCGGGGCTCCATAGAATTGGGATGAAAAATGGTAGAAAGAAGAACAAGATAAGGAGAAACCCGTGCTTCACCCCGCCGCCAAACACCTGCCGTAACTACTGTGCCCGATGGGTCGAAAGTTCCAACGAGCTGCTTTGCAGCCCCGCGCTGCTGGCCTGTACCTGCACTGCCCCGGCCTTGTCGCCGGCCTGCACGATGGCCACCAGCTGCCCCTGAAAAACCCGCATCTGCGGTTTCTGGAAGCTCTCCAGGTTGGTCGCATCGCCGTTGCCGATGGCGCGGAAGCTGCCCGCGCCGCTCACCACAAAGCTCAGCGACTGCGCCGCGTCGGGGCAGAGGTTGCCCTGCACGTCCTCCACGCGGGCCGTGATGAAGGCGAGGTCCTTGCCATCGGCCGAGAGGGCCGTGCGGTCGGCTACCAGCTTGATGTGATGTGGCGCGCCGGCGGTTTTAACTTCCTCGGTAGCCACGGCTTTGCCCTGGGCATCGTAGGCCACTACTTTGATGCTGCCGGGCGCATATTTCACGTCCTTCCACATCAGGCGGTAGCGCGATTGGGGCTGGTCTGAAGGGCCTTTGGTCTGACGGCCCTGGCTCTGGCCGTTCACAAACAGCTCGGCTGACGGGTAGCTGGTATAAGCAAAAACCGGCGTGGTCTGGCCTTCGCGGCCGGGCCAGGTCCAGTGCGGCAGGATGTGCAGCGTGGGCTTGGCCGTATTCCAGCGGGCGCGGTAGAGGTAATACCGGTCTTTCGGCATCCCGGCCAAATCCAGAATGCCAAAGTAGGAGCTGTGCGAAGGCCATTTTTCATCGTAAGGAGTGGGCTCGCCGAGGTAGTCGAAACCCGTCCACACAAACTCGCCCATCACATTCGGGATATCATCCTGCGCGGCAAACTCCTCGTCCGGCGTCTGCGACCACACGCAGGCCTCTAGGTCGTAGCTCGACGACTGATTGTCCGGGTACTGCTTCTGCTTGGCCTTTTCCACCGGAAACTTATACACCTCGCGCGAGCTCACCGTCGAAGCCGTTTCGGAGCCCAGCAGGAAGCCCTGCGGCAGCTTGCCCAGCGCCTCGGGGTAGCGGTGGGGCTTGTAGTTGAAGCCGGGAATGTCGAGCACAGCCGCGATGCCGTACTTGAAATCGTCGTCGAAGCGGTCCAGGCCCATGGTCACGGGGCGGGTGGGGTCCTCGCGGTGCACAATGTCCTGCAAGCGCTTCGCGATGATGGGGCCGTTGGCGTTGCTCTGGTCGGGCACCTCGTTGCCGATGCTCCACATAATCACCGACGCATTGTTGCGGTAGTGGTGCACCATGTTCACGAGGTCCTTCTCCACCCACTCGTCAAAATACTGGCTGTAGCCGTTTTTGACTTTCGGTGCTTTCCACTCGTCAAACGACTCCACCATCAGCATCAGGCCCATTTCGTCGCACAGCGCCACCAACTCCGGGGCCGGCATGTTGTGCGAAGTCCGGATGGCATCGCAGCCCAAATCCTTCAGCAACGTCAACTGCCGGCGCAGGGCCGCCGTGTTCACGGCCGCGCCCAGCGGCCCCAGGTCGTGGTGGTTGCACACGCCCTTGAACTTGCGCGGCTGCCCGTTCAGCGAAAAGCCCACGCCCTTCTCAAACTTGAAGGAGCGGATGCCAAACGTGGTTTTGTACGCGTCTTTCAGCGCCTTGCCCGCATACAGCTTCGACGAAGCCGTGTAGAGCACCGGTGTTTCCGGCGACCACAGCCGCGGCTGCAGCACCGTCAGGTTCTGCTCAAACGTCAGCCCATCGGTCAGGTTCGTGCTAGTCGTGGCCACTACCTTGCCCGCCGCGTCGCGGATTTCCGTGTCCAACCGTAGCGGTTGCGGCTTGCCGCCGGGCGTTTCCACCGTCGTTTTCAGGTTCACTTTGGCCTGCGCCGCCGTGATTTCGGGCGTGGTCAGGTAAGTGCCCCACACCGGAATATGCACGTCGTCCGTCACCACCAGATGCACGTTGCGGTAGAGGCCCGCGCCGGGGTACCAGCGCGAGGCTTCCGACTGGTTTTGCAGGCGCACGGCCAGCACGTTGCCGTCGCCGGGCTTTAGGAGGGAGGTAATATCCAGCGAAAACGAGTTGTAGCCATAAGCCCAATGGCCCGCCGCCTTGCCGTTCACAAACACGTGCGGGTCGCTCATCGCGCCATCAAACACCAGCACCGCCCGCTGCCCCGGCCCGAAGCCCGGCACCGCCAGCTTCCGCCGGTACCAGCCCGTGCCAATGAACGGCAGCCCACCCGTACGCCCCGATTTCTGAGTGGCCTTCTGCTCCTGGTTTTGCTCAATCTTGACGAGCTGCAGGTCATTATTCCCATCAAAAGGCCCCGAAATAGCCCAGTCGTGGGGCACACTCACCGTCTGCCACTTCGTGTCGGCGAAATCAGCGTTGGCCGCATTCGGCACGTCGCCCTTCGAGAACTTCCAGTTGGAATCGAGCAGGTATTCGTGCCGGTTCTGGGCAGTGGCGGCGGTGGCGGCCAGCAGCAGCGTGGCACTCAGCAGGTTTTTCAGCAGCATAATCGAGCAGTGGGAATGGGCCCGCAAGGTACGCGCCACCGTCACTACACAATCGATTATTTCGCGCTGCGGGGCTAATACACCGTGATTCTAAACCCCAACTCCTGCGCCAGTTGGCGCGCCTCCTCGGCTTGCGCATCAGCCACCACGCTCAATGGGTACGAATCGGCATCAAGCGTGAACAGCACCAAAGCCAAGCCCAGCGGCTCCAACTCATCTTGTAAATAATCGAGGACTTCCGGGCCAGTATTACGGCGGCCAGCTAGCGCCGAGTTGCTGATTCCTGTGCGCTTTTGAATTGTTAGCACTTCGTTGAGTTCTTCCAGCAGCATCTCGATTGGCTCCCGCATGTTGCTTTCCCACGCCAACCCTTCGCTCGTTAAGGCGTCGATGAGAGCAATGTCGCGCAGTTCTTGTGCGGGCAATTCCGTTACAATGTCTCGCTCCGCTAACTCATCAGCATAAAGGTCTTGTTCTTGATAAGCGGCTGCATCAGTCAACGCCAATGTCAGCCGCTCGCTCACGCGCTGGGTAGCGTCGGTATCAGTCAGGGTAAAAAGCTGCACGAAGCGGCTCAGTTTCTCTTGATTCATAAATAAAAAGTAACGTTCGGGAAATGAAAAAGGGCGCGACCAAAGCCGCGCCCTCTCCAAAATCATTCAATTCAGAATAATTAGTCAGCCTGCTTGGCGTAGCGCAGACGCTCGTTTTCATCGAGCAGAATCTTGCGCATCCGAATCGACTTCGGCGTCACCTCCAGGTACTCATCCTTCTGGATGTATTCCATGGCTTCTTCCAGCGAGAACTGACGCTTGGGAACAATCTTAGCGTTGTCATCCGTACCGGAAGCACGCATGTTCGTCAGCTTCTTGCCTTTCTGGATGTTCACCGTCAAGTCATTCGGGCGGGTGTGCTCGCCGATAACCTGGCCGCCGTACACCTCTTCACCCGGGTCCACGAAGAACGAGCCGCGGTCCTGCAGCTTGTCAATCGTGTAAGCCGTGCCGGCACCGGTTTCCAACGAAATCAGCGAACCAGCAATGCGGCCGGGGATAGGGCCCTTGTGCTCCTCATAATCCACGAAACGGTGGTTCATGATGGCCTCGCCGCCGGTGGCGGTCAGTACGTTGTTACGCAGGCCAATCAGGCCGCGCGATGGAATCATGAACTCCAAATGCTGCAAGTCGCCCTTGGGCTCCATGATGGTCATTTCGCCTTTGCGCATGCTCACCAGCTCGATTACTTTGCCGGCCGACTCCTCGGGCACGTCCACCACGAGCAGCTCGATGGGCTCAGTACGCTTGCCGTTGTCGTCTTCTTTGAACAGCACCTGGGGCTGGCCCACCTGCAACTCGTAGCCTTCGCGACGCATGGTTTCGATGAGTACCGACAAGTGAAGAATGCCACGGCCGAACACGAGGAAAGTATCCTCTTTGTCGGTGGCTTCTACGCGCAGGGCGAGGTTTTTCTCGGTTTCCTTGAACAGACGGTCACGCAGGTGACGCGAGGTCACAAACTTGCCTTCCTTGCCAAAGAACGGCGAGTTGTTGATGGTGAACAGCATGTTCATCGTCGGCTCGTCGATGCTGATGCGCTCCAATTGCTCGGGGTTGTCAGCGTCGGCCAGCGTATCACCAATGTCGAAGCCTTCAATGCCCGACACGGCGCAGATTTCGCCGCTGCTCACTTCGTTCACTTTCACGCGGCCGAGGCCTTCAAATACGTGCAACTCGCGGATTTTTACTTTTTTGACGCTGCCATCAGCCTTCATCAGGCTCATGTTGGCGCCCTCTTTCAGCGTCCCACGGTGCACACGGCCGATGGCGATACGACCTACGAACGACGAGTAGTCGAGCGAAGTAATCTGCATCTGGGGCGTACCGTCCAAGGTCGGCGCGGGCGGAATCGACGAAATAACTGCGTCGAGCAACGGAATCAGGTTGTCGGTCTTGACTTTCCAGTCGGTGCTCATCCAGCCCTGCTTCGAAGAGCCGTACAGCGTGACGAAGTCGAGCTGGTCTTCCGAGGCGCCGAGGTTGTACATCAGGTCAAATACCTGCTCGT
>JAQBNT010000086.1 GCA_028288445.1 Hymenobacter sp.
GCCGCCCTCCCGCCCGACCCCGGCGGCGAGGAGCCCCCCGTGGTGGCGGGGCCGGGCCGGTGGGCCGCCTTCCTGGGGTGGTACCGCTGGCGCTGGCTGGCCGAGCGGCCCACCGCCTTGTCGCCCACCGAATCGGCCCGCTACCACCTGCTGCGCCTGCAAGCCGAAGCCCTCGAAAACGAAGCCGCGGCCCTGGCACGGCTGCTACAAGACGCAGTCCGGCCATCCTAACTAATGGCCGGAAGCCATTTGCTGCTAAATGGGGCGCGATTGGCGTAGCCCTAAGCGCCCTGTTCGAGGGCATCGAGCAGGGCCGGATTTAGAGTTAGCGAAAAATAAAGTCTGGACGCGGCAAAGACGCAAAGAAGCGTTTCTGCCGCGTCCAGACGGCCCAAAAAATTACCGCAAACAGCTTCGCTGGTTAAAACACTGCTTTCACAATCTTAAACCGCGGCGCGGCAGCATTGTACGGGTACAGCACGTAGGCATCGGAGCCGCGCCGGGTGATGGTGGTGGGGCTGACCGCGCCCGTGGCGAAGCTGCCCGTAGCGGCGGTGTTGGCCCAGGCATCGGTGCTGGCCATGCGGAACACCGTGCCCTGGCTGCCGGCCACTACCAGCAGCGTATTGTTATCGAACAGCAGCAGGCCATCGGCTCCGGTGAGGTTTTGCGATTTGGCGACTGTGGTGAAACCGGCGGGGTTGCTGATGGGCACTTTGAACAAGGTGCCGTCGCTGGTTTTGGCCGTGAGCAGGTAGCCGTCGGGATGGTACACGATGCCGTTCAGGCCGAAGCCGGAGCCGCCGCTCAGCTGGCTATTTTCCAGAAAAACGCTGGCGCTGCCCTGCAAATCCACTTTGTAGATGATGGGCGACATGCTGTCGGTGATGTAGGCGTTGCCGTCTTTGTCCACGGCAATGTCGTTGGCGAAGTGGTTGGGGTAAGCAGCGGCGGCGGGCAAGGTAGCCAGGTTCACAAAGCTGGTGAGCGCGCCGGTGCTGGTGTTGAAGATGGCCAGGGCCGCCAGCTTGCGCAGCGTGGGCTGGTTCACCACGCTGGGGTTAAAGCCGTTGTCGGACACGGCGGCCAGCAGGCGCTGGCGGCCGGCATCGAGGCTGAGGCCGATGGTGGAAATCAGGCGGGAATCCTTGCCGAACTCCGTGTAAGTACTGTCGTCACGCACGGCACCCACGGTGCCTTTGGTGCGGGAGCTGACGTAGAAGCGCTTGTTGGCGTCGTCGTACTGCACACCTTCGGGCGAGAGGCCGGCCTGCCGCACGGAGATTTGGGCAGGCGCGGCAGGTTCCGCCACCGGCTCCGAGTCTTTGGAGCAGCCGGGCAGCAGCGCCAGCAGGCCCGCCGCTACGGCCGTCAGGCGCACAACGCGGGGCAGCGCAGCGCCCGTGGCAAGGGCCGAAAAGGATTCAGGAATCATAACAAGCAGGAATAGTGGTCAATGAATGAGCTATTCGCTTGTACGAACCCAATCCGGGCGCGGCTGCCTGAAAAGGGGGGGTTCCGACGAAAAACGGATTAAAAGCACGTTAAAAAGCAGCCCTGATGCTGCGGCAGCACAAGGCAAGTCGCTTCCGCCCCTACCCTATCGCCCGTTGCACCCACGGCTTGAGCCCCGGCACGCGGGCCAGGCGCACGGCCGCGTTCACCAGCCACGCCTTATTGCTGAGGAAGCGCATGAGGCGGTAGCTTTTGGCCAGCTTCCGGCCGATTTTGTGGGCCACCTGCGCGTCGTATTCCCGCATAAATTCGGCGCTGAAATCCTGCTTGACAAAACACGCCGCCGCCTGCGCCCCGGCCAGAATTCCGCTCTGAATGGCCGTGTCGATGCCGTGGCCCTGCAAGGGGTCAATCAGCGAAGCCGCGTCGCCGCACAGCATAAACCGGCTGCCGCTGATGCTTCGCTCCCGCCCGCCGCCCAGCGGCAGCCCAAAGCCCACAATGGGGCCCAGCTGCCGCGCCTGGGCAAAGCGGCCGGCCAGCTCGGGGTGCGTGGCCAGCATGCGCGTCATCACCTCTTTGAGGTCGACTTTGTGCCTGGCCACCACTTCGGACAACATGCCCAGGCCCACGTTGTAGCGGCCCGCGCCCACCGGAAACAGCCACACGTAGCCCGCCAGGTAGTCGCTGCTGAGGAAAAACTCGGTGGTGCCGCTGCTGGCCCCGGCCACGTTTTCGTAGTAGGCCCGCACGCCGGCGCAGTGGTGGGCGCGGTCGAGCGGCGCGGGCAGCAGCTTGCGGCCCACGGCGGAATTGGCCCCGTCGCAGCCGATAACCAGCTGCGCAGTGATTTCGCGGCCGTCGGCGGTGGTGAGGTGGGCATGGCCGGGCTCAATCTGCAGGGCCTTCAGGCCGGTATTTTCGAGAATTTCGGTGGTCGAATTCTTTCGGACTAATTCGAGTAATGCCGCGTCAAACGTTTCGCGGGGGCTGTTGAAGCTGGGCAATTTCCATTGCAGCGTGAGGCTGGCCCCGCTGGGGGCCACGAGGCGGGAATCGCGCACGTCGTCGCGCGGCTGGAGCTGCCAGAGCGCCTCCACAAACGCGGGGTCGAGCTGGCGCAGGGCCTTGAAAGCGTGGCCGGGAATGGCGTCGCCGCACACTTTGTCGCGGGGGAATTGGGCCTTGTCGAGCAGGGCCACGCGCAGGCCGCTGTGGCGCAGGGCCAGGGCGCAAGCCGCGCCCGCCGGCCCGGCCCCGACGATGGCCACGTCGTAATCAAATGGGGAAAAAACCGGCACGGGGCCAAAGGTAGCAGCCACACCCGGGCGGTGAACCGCCGTGCGGGTAACCGCGCCACATTTTCGGCGTTTTTGCGTACATTCATTCAAACCTCATCTCCTGGCCTTGACTGCTCTACCGAACATCCTGCTCCCGGCCGATGACCCGGCCCGCCTCCAGGCCCTGAGCCGCTACCAGCTGCTCGACGCACACCGCGAACAAATTCTCGACGACGTGGTGGCCGCCACCGCCCACCTGTTTCGGGTTTCCAACGCCATGCTCACCATGGTGGAAGGCACCACGGTGCTGCTCAAAGCACCCTACAACCTGCCGGTGCCCATCGAGCGCATTCCGCGCGAGCAAAGCCTGTGCTCGGCCACCATCCTGCAAAACGAGACGGCCGTGTTCGAGGACCTCAACCAAAACAGTGCGCCGGGCGTCGATATTTCCCTCATCCTGCAGCTGGGGCTGCATTTCTACGCCGGCCACAACCTGCGCACTTCCGAAGGCTACAACATCGGCACCCTCTGCCTCTTCGATGGCCCGCCCCGGCACTTCCCGTCCGCCGAGCGCCACCTGCTGAGCCAGCTGGCTGCCCTGGTGATGCACCTGCTGGAGCTGCGCCGCATTATGGGGCCGCATTCTGGCCTCACGGCCCTGCTTTGGGGCACCATTTACCGCAGCATGAGCGAGCAGCTGGCGGTACTCAGCAACCTGGCCCGCCACGCGGTCCCGCCCGATGGCCCGCTCGCCCCGGCTGTAGCGCAGGAAGCCGGCAGCATCGTGGCCAACCTCGACCAACTGGTAGTCGGCACCTTGCGCCGCAAGTAGCGCCCGGGTTGCTGCTCCCCGCAGAATTATCCCGGGCCGGTTGGGGTTAGGGCTGAAAATCGCCTCATCATCCGGGCGCACCCACGCAACCCTGGCTCCATGCCCGGGGTACAAGCAGCAGCAACTAGCTCGGCAGTACCGGCATGTGCCGCTCGGCCAGCCCGAACAACTCACTGCTCACCGGCCGGTCCCCTTACCTATATATTTTGGTTGACAATTCTGATTCCCTGATACCGGCCAACGACGCGGCCCGGCTCCACGCCCTCGAAGGCTACCATTTGCTGGATGCACGCAGCGAAAAAGTCCTTGATGATGTGGTGGCCGCTACCGCCCGGCTCTTCGGCGTTTCCAACGCCATGCTGTCCATTGTAGAGAAAGACGAGGTCTTGGTGAAAGCGCCCTACAACCTGCCGGTTTCCGTGGAGCGCATTCCGCGCAACCAGAGCCTGTGCTCGGCCACCATTTTGCAGGACGACACGGCCGTGTTCGAAAACCTGAACCTGGCCAGTGCCCCCGGCGTGGATATTTCCCTACTCCAGCAGCTGGGACTGAGCTTCTACGCCGGCCACAACCTGCGCACGCCCGAGGGCTACAATCTCGGCTCGCTGTGCGTGTACGACGGCCCGCCCCGGCAGTTTGCGCCCGTCGAGCGCGCCCTGCTGGCCACCCTGGCCGGTCTGGTAATGCGCCTGCTGGAGCTGCGCAGCACCCTGGGCGCGCACGCCGACAGCACTGCTGTGCTCTGGAACCCCGTGTATGCGGCCATCGGCGGGCAGCTTTCGCGCCTCACCGCCCTAGCCGAGCGCACCGCGCCCCCCGGCGGCCCCGCCCAGCTCACCGAGCCCGTGGTGGCCGAGGTGAAGGCCATCGCGGGTATCGTCGACCAGTTTGTGACTGCCACGCTCAAGCGGGTATAGGCCCGTGAGCGCGGGGGCGGCGTACTTTTACGCCGTTTCCGTGTTTGCATCATTATGCTTGAAGAAAAGAAGGTAAAAACGCTGGCCTTGCTCGGCGCGACGGGTTCCATTGGCACGCAGGCGCTGGAAGTGGTGCGGCAGCAGCCGGGCCGGTTCCGGGTGGCGGTGCTCAGCGCGCAACGGCAGTGGGAGCTGCTGGCCCGGCAGGCCCGCGAGTTTCGGCCCGCCGCCGTGGTTATCGGCGACGTAAGCTGCTACCAGTCCCTGAAAGCCGCCCTGGCCGACCAGCCCGAAACCGAAGTCCTGGCCGGCACCGCCGCCCTGGCCGAGGTGGTGACGCGCCCCGAAATCGACATCGTGCTCACCGCCCTCATGGGCTACGCCGGGCTGCTGCCCACGGTGGCCGCCATCCGGGCCGGCAAGGACATTGCTCTCGCCAACAAGGAAACCCTGGTGGTGGCCGGCGAGTTGATTACCAGCCTCATCAAGCAGCACAACGTGCGCCTGCTGCCCGTCGACTCGGAGCACTCGGCCATTTTCCAGTGCCTGGTGGGCGAGGCAGCCAACCCCATCGAAAAAATCATCCTCACGGCCTCCGGTGGCCCGTTCCGGGGCCGCACCGCCCAGCAGATGGAGGCCGTGACCAAGGCCCAAGCCCTGAAACACCCCAACTGGGACATGGGCGCCAAAATCACCATCGACTCGGCCTCGCTCATGAACAAAGGCCTCGAAGTTATTGAGGCCAAGTGGCTGTTTGGTCTCACCAATGAGCAGATTGACGTGGTGGTGCACCCGCAAAGCATCGTGCATTCGCTGGTGCAGTTCGAGGACGGCTCATTGAAAGCCCAGCTCGGCCTGCCCGACATGAAGCTGCCCATTCAGTACGCGCTGGGCTACCCGCAGCGGCTGGCCAACACCTTCCCGCGCTTCTCCTTTCTCGATTACCCCACGCTCACGTTTGAAGCGCCCGACCGGGCCGCGTTCCCCAACCTGGAGCTGGCCTTCGGGGCCATGCGGCGGGGCGGCAACGCGCCCTGCGTGCTGAATGCGGCCAACGAAGTGGCCGTGGCCGCGTTTTTGCGGGAGCAGGTCGGCTTCCGTCAAATGTCAGACCTCGTGGCCGAGTGCCTGGCGCGGGTATCGTACCTTGCAGAGCCGATACTGGCCGACCTGGTGGCTACCGACGCGGAAACGCGCCGGCTGGCCGAAACCCTGGTCTGACAACTTTTGTCATGTGCTGCTAAACGCAGTCATGCTGAGCGCAGCCGAAGCATCTCTACCGCTTCGTTGTGATTAGCATTGATTACTTCAGCACGCGAGATGCTTCGGCTGCGCTCAGCATGACGTTCTTTTTACACAACACTCCCCTCGTTTCCCTTGGCTATCCTCACCATGATTGGCCAGCTTGTGCTGGCCCTTTCTATCCTCGTTGGCTTGCACGAATTCGGCCATTTCGCCTTCGCCAAGCTCTTTAAAATCCGGGTCGATAAGTTCTACATCTTCTTCGACTTCCTGTTTCCGATGCCCAATGTGGCCAACTTCGCGCTGGTCAAAAAGAAGATTGGCGAGACGGAGTATGGCATTGGCTGGTTCCCGCTGGGCGGCTACGTGCAGATTCACGGCATGATTGACGAGACGCAGGACGCCTCGGCCCTGGCCGGCCCGCCGCAACCCGACGAGTTCCGGGGCAAGCCCGCCTGGCAGCGCCTGCTGGTGATGCTCGGCGGCATTATCATGAACGTGATTCTGGGCATCATCATCTTCGGGGCGATGACGTTCCACTACGGCGACACGTTTCTACCGGCTTCGGAGGCGCGCTACGGCATTCTGCCCAACGGTTTGGGCCGTGAAATCGGCTTCCGCACCGGCGACAAGATTGTGAAAATCAACGGCCGGCCGTTTGATGAGTTTGACGATGTGTACAAGCCCGAGGTCATCATGGGCGACAACTCCTACTACACCGTGGAGCGCAACGGCCAGCTGGCCGACATCAAAATCCCCAAGAACTTCCTCGACAAATTTGGCAAGCAGAGCGCCGACAGCCTACTGGTGCGCCCCCGCGAAACCTTCGCGGTGGACCGCGTGACGCCCGGCGGCAACGCCGCCAAAGCCGGCCTGCAAGTGGGCGACGTGATTACGAACGTGGCCGGCCAGCCGGTGCAGTTTTTTGATGAGCTGCAGGCTGTGCTGCTGGCCAACAAGGATAAAACCGTGCCCGTGCTGGTGCAGCGCGGCGGCCAGCCCCTCACGCTGAATGTGGCAGTTACCAGCTCGGGCCGCATCGGGTTTGAGCGCAAGTCGACCCTTCAGCTCGGCACCCGCAAGTACACGCTGGCCGAGTCCATTCCGCAGGGTGTGAGCAAGGCCTTTGGGGTCATTGGCTTGCAGGCGCGGGCTTTTGGCAAGATTTTCAAGGGCGAGGCTTCGGCCTCGGAAAGCCTGGGCGGGCCGGTGGAGATTGCGCAGCAGTTTGGCGGCATCTGGGACTGGCAGCACTTCTGGGGTCTGGCTGGTGGCTTGAGCATGGTGCTGGCGTTTATGAACCTGCTGCCCATTCCGGCGTTGGATGGTGGGCATGTGGTGTTCCTGCTTTATGAGATGATTCTGCGCCGCAAGCCGTCGGATAAGTTTCTGGAAGGTGCCCAGCGTGTGGGCACGGTCCTGATTCTGGCGCTGATGGCGTATGTGATTGTGTTCAAGCAGGTGATGAAGCTGTTTCACTAGGAACCCGCAGCTTACCCGGAACGTCATGCTGAGCGCAGTCGAAGCATCTCGCGTGTGGTAGTAACTCAATCGTTGGACGAGAGAATTACTATGGCACGCGAGATGCTTCGGCTACGCTCAGCATGACGTTCTTTTTTCGTTTACATACTCTCCATTTCTCCAAACCAACGCTCCCATGCGCCTGCTCACCCTCCTTGCGGCTGCGCTGCTGCTGTTTCCGCTGGCCGGGGCGGCGCCGGCGTTCCACGCCTACCACTCCACCATCACGGAGCTGCGCTACAACGCGGCCAAAAAGCAGCTGGAGATTTCGGTTAAAGTCTTCGTTGATGACTTTGAGAAGGCGCTTTCGCAGGGGCAGCCTACGCGCGTGAACCTGACTGATGCCGGGCCGCGCCCGCTGGTGCTGGCCACCGCCTACTTCCAGCGCACCTTGCAGGTGAGCGTGAGCAGCGGCAAGCCGCTGCTGCTGCAAGTGCTGGGCATGCAGGCCGAAAACGACGGCTGCTGGTTCTACTGCAAAGTGCCGCTGCCCGGCCCGGTCACGGCCGTGAAGCTGCGCCAGGCCGTGCTGCTCGACACCTTCGCCGACCAGATGAACATCGTGAACATCGAGGCCAACGGCAAGAAGCAAAGCGCGCTGTTCCGCGCCGGCCACGAGGAGGAAACCATCGGCTGGTGATGTAGCGTGGACTCTGAGAGTCCCCGCTACGCTTCTATCGCGGCGCGCAGGAACTGGCAGAACGGCACCATCGCCGCAAATACGTCCACCACATGAGCGCGGAAATCGGCGTGGCTCAGCACTTCGACGTCGGTCATCAGGTGCGTCGCGGTAAAG
>JAQBNT010000212.1 GCA_028288445.1 Hymenobacter sp.
CGCCGCCGCCCACGCCATTGCAGGTGCCGTACACCTTGGTGCCATCCGGCGAAAACTCCACGCCATAGGCCTCCGCGTAAGGGCCGAAGCTGCGCGGGTTGCTCACCTTGCCGGTGGCGCGGTCGAAATCGTAGATTTCAAACTTGTTGGTTTCGCGCCACAGCGCAGCGGCGAGGTGCTTGCCATCGGGCGAGAACTTGAGCGCGCCGATGGCGTTGCGGCCGGGGCCGGCGTTCATGCTGCCCACGTTGCTCATCAGCGGCTTGGCCGACACGCCGTCGGCCGTGACGAGGTAGCTCACGAAGGCGTTGGAGTTCCAGCGGTGGGCCACTATCCAGGTATCGCGGCCGTTGGCGTGGCGCACGGCGGCCAGCTTCTCCGCCACCGGCTGGATGAGCAGCAGGTTCACCCGGGGCAGGTCGCCGAAGCCGTCGGCGCGGGTCATGTCCACTATCGAATAGCGCAGGCCGTTGGGCGTGCCCTGCGGCGCCACCGTGAAAATGTAGAAAATATTGCCCGAGCCAGGGTCGGGCACAATGAGGGCCGACTGGGTGCTGCTGCCGCTGCCCATCAGCTGGCGGCCGTTGGGCATGGGCTGGTGCTTGCGGTTCCACACGGTTTCGCCGTTGGTGTAGAACAGCAGCTCGCCCTTGGCCGTGGTGGCCACGGCGCAGCCCTCGTAGGTGCTCATCTTGCCATCATTCAGCGGCTTGGGCGTGTTGCCCTCGGCGAAAGTCAGGCCGGCCTGTTGGCCGAAGTACCAGATGTCGGTGGGGCGCTGGGCGCGGGCCGCTACGGTGAGCAGCAGCGGCAGCAAGGCAAGAAAAAGGCGTTTCATGGGCAAAAAAGGCAGTTGGTAATGCGGCGTAAACGAAAAAACCGTGCCGAGTGGTGTACCCTATTTCCCCACCGGCCGCGCCAGCAGCACCCCCAGCACCCCCAGCACCCCCAGCGGCGGCAGAAAATACAGGAAGTGCAGCCCCACTGGGTTGCCCAGCGCCAGCGCAATCCCATTGAGCGGCAGCAGCAGCGGCAGCAGCAACACCAGCAGCCCCCATTGCAGCCGGCGCGGCAGGTACCGGCCAAAAAGCAGCAGCGGCAGCAGCAGAATGGCATCGTAGTAAAGGTGGTAGGTGGTGAGCAGCGTGAGCGTACTCAGCACCAGAAACAGGTACCAATCGGCCAGGCGCACCCGCTGCCGCCGGAGCCACGCCAGCCGCAGCCCGGCCCCCAGCCACAGCGCGCCGTGCAGCACCAGGTGCCAGGGGCTGCTGCCGGGACGCAGCCACTCCAGCACGTTGCCCAGCTCCAGGCGCAGCGTCAGGCCCTGGGTGAGGGGATAGTCGGGGTCGGCGGGGTCGAAGGATTGGGCGCGTACCTGGGCCACCAAGTGCTGGTAGGTGGGCACCAAATCAGCCGGGAAAGCGGCCCAGTAAAAAGCCACCGCGCTCAGCAGCGCCACCACGGCGGCAGCCACGGCCAGCGTCAGCCACTGCTTTTTCCAGAGAAACCACGCCGCGAAGGGCAGGAGCAGGGTGACTTTGAACGCGGCTAAACCCAGGAGAATGCCCGCTGCTAGTGGTTGCCAAAGCGGCTGCATTTGCGCATTTGATAAATCTGTTGCGGCTTCTGCATCAGTAGCAGCTTCTGGTTTTGCTGAAATACCATTGCCATCAGAGGCCGGTTTCACCCTGCCCCCAACCGCCAGCGCGCCCACGCCCAGCGCCAGCGCCGCAAACGTGGGCTGGCCGGTGAGCAGCGCCGGCACGGTGCCTTTCAGCGCCACCGCTGCCAGCAAAAACTGCCACCACGGCAGCATCTCAGCCTTTTCGATGCCCAGTGCCTTGGGCCACAGCCTTGCCAGCAGCCACAGGCTCAGCAGCGCCAGCCCGTACCACAATGGCCACGCCAGCGCGTAGGCCAGCCGGCCAATGGTGAGCCCGAACAGCCCCGCCGCCCACGGCGGGTACAGAAACGGCAGGTTTGGCAGCCCCGGCTGGGTGCGGCTGTCGATATTCTCCTGCCGAATGATGCGCTGCCAGCCGCTTTTGAGCGCGGCATCGTCGTAGGGATTCCGGCCCTGGCGCAGTACGGCCTGGCCCACGTAGCAGGTGCGAAAATCCATGGGCCGGTCCGCATTCGGGCGCGGCTCGCGCACCACGCGGCTGACGTTAAACAGGGCAATCAGGACCAGGAAAAGCAGAAATAAGCGCGGCACGGCGGCAAGGTAGCAGCGCGAACCAAAAGTTCGCGCTACTTCGCGGCCAGCGTCATCAGTTCCGCCGGCTCGTGGTGCTTTTCAAAATAAGCGTAGCCCGGCAGCAGCCCCCGCCAAAAGGCCTGGTGCGGGCTCGTGGCGTGTTTCGCCAACTCAACCTCCGTGAGTGGAAACGGGAAAATGTGCACCGGAATCACCGTCTGCCCGGCCGCCCGGGCCATGACGGCCAGCAGGTACACTTCCTCAATGCCGGCATCGGTGATGGGCATGCAGCCGATGCTGGCCGCGCCGCCGTGGATAAAAATATCGCCGCCGGGGTTGGGCTCACCCAGCGCCAAATCGGCGGCATTGGGGTAGTTGAGGCCGAGCGAGAGGTGGAAATTACTCTTGGGATTGAAGCGGTCAATTTCGTAGAAGCCTTCCGGCACTTGGTAGTCGCCGGCTTGGCGCTTGGGGCCGAGCGAGCCCGACGTGGCCGCCAGCGGATAGGAGCGAAGCAGTTCAAACGGCCCGCCGCCCCGGTTGCGCGCCCACACTTCCAGCTCCACGCGGGTTTTCACGAGGCGAAACATGATTTCTATCCGGCGCGGGTCGAGGTAGCGGGTGCGCAGCCGGCTGGCCACTGTGGGGCCGGCTGTGGCTTCGGCCGCCCGCACCCGTGGAAATAGCCGCTGCTGCCGCCAAAAATCGGCCGCGTTTATCCCCGGCAGGCCCTCGGCGGGCGGGGTGCAGGACTGGGCCAGCAGCTGAAAAACGGGCAATACCAACAGCACGCAGCACGAGAGTCGACGCAGCATAAAAACAGAACCGGAATGAAGAGGAATGTGGCTACAACGGCATTCAGGAGTTTCTATTTTAGGGCGATGATAAAAACTCAGCTGCCGCATCGGTAATGCCCGCGTAATGCGCCCGGCGCGGCCCGCCCGCTACCTTCGCGGCGGCCGATGCGGGTGTTTCTCCGTCCGGCTGCCCGCTTATGCATATTCCCGCTCCGTACCGCCGCCTCGCCCCCTTATTGCCGCTGCTGGCCCTGCTCGGCTGCTCCGGCAACCCCAGCACCAAGGCCGCCCCCGAAGCCCCCAGCGTGCTGCCTGGCCCCATCGCCGGCACCGGCCAGACGCAGCTTTCCAACGGCTGGAAACTCAGCCCCGCCGGCACCACCACGCCCCTCGGCGACCTGCCCCTGAGCCTGCAAATCAGCCCCGACGGCCGCCTGGCCGCCGTTACCAACGCCGGCTGGGGCGAAAACTCGGTGCAGCTCCTCGACGCCGCCACCGGCCAGGTGCTCGATACCAAAGAAGTGCCCGCCGCCTGGGCCGGCCTCGCCTTCGCCCCCGATGGCCGCACGCTCTACGCCTCCGGCGGCCAGCACAACCGCATTCACTGTTTCCGCATCGAAGGCCAAAAGCTCCAGCCCGACAGCGCCTTCGTGCTGGGCGCAAAGTGGCCCAAACAAAAAATCGGCGTGGCCGGCCTCGCCGTCGATGGTCGCCGCAACGTGCTCTATGCCGTGACGCGCGAGGACAATTCGCTCTACACCTTCGACCTGCAAACGCGCCGCATCCTGCGCACCCTCCGGCTGCCCGCCGAAGCCTACGGCACCCTGCTCAGCCCCGACGGTACGCGGCTCTACATCACCCTCTGGGGCGGCCACGCGGTGGCGGTTTACGATACCGAAAAGCAAACGCTGCTGGCTTCAATCCCCGTCGAAAGCCACCCCAACGACCTCGCCCTGACCCGCGACGGCCGCCGCCTGTTCGTGGCCAACGCCAACAGCAACTCGGTTTCCGTCATCGACACCCGCGCCGGCCTCGTCACCGAAACCCTCAACACGGCCCTGTTCCCCACCTCGCCCGCCGGCAGCACCCCCGATGGCCTCGCCCTGAGCATCGACGACTCCCAGCTCTTCATCGCCAACGCCGACAACAACTGTCTGGCCGTGTTCGACGTGCGCGGGCCCCGCGCCAGCCGCCCGCTGGGCTTCATTCCCACCGGCTGGTACCCCACGGCGGTGCGCGTGGTCGGCACCCAGCTCCTGATTGCCAACGGCAAAGGCAGTACCTCCAAGCCCAACCCCGACGGCCCCAACCCAATCCGCGACGAAGGCGAAAAGGGCAAAGGCTACATCGGCGGCCTGCTTCTGGGCTCACTCTCGCGCCTGCCCGTGCCCGACGAAAAGGCCCTGGCCGCCTTCTCCACCCAGGTCTACGCCAACACGCCCTTCACCAAAACCCGCGAAGCCAGCCCCGATGTGCCCGCCGGCAGTCCCGTACCCCGGCGCGTGGGCGACGCCTCGCCCATCAGGCACGTCTTCTACATCATCAAGGAAAACCGCACCTACGACCAGGTTTTGGGCGATTTGCCGGCCGGCAACGGCGACGCCAGCCTCTGCCTCTTCCCCGAGAAAGTGACGCCCAACCACCACGCCCTCACCCGGGAGTTTGTGCTGCTCGATAATTTCTACGTCGATGCCGAGGTGAGCGCCGACGGCCACAACTGGAGCACCGCCGCCTACGCCACCGATTTCGTGGAAAAAAGCTGGCCCGGCAACTACAGCGGCCGGGGCGGCGAGTACGATTTCGAAGGCAAGCGCGGCGAAGTGGCCGAACCCAAAGACGGCTTCCTCTGGGACTACTGCCGCCGCGCCGGCCGCACCTTCCGCAGTTACGGCGAGTTCGTGTACAAAGGCAAAGCCAGCGTGCCGGCCCTCCAGGGCCACTTCTGCGAGCCCTACGCCGGCTTCGACCTGCACGTAAAAGACGTGGACCGCGAACGCATCTGGGAGCAGGATTTCGACCGCCTCATGGCCGCCCACCAGCTGCCCGACCTCAGCATCATTCGCCTGCCCAACGACCACACCTACGGCGCCCGCAAAGGCGAATTCAGCCCCCTGAGCTATGCTGCCGACAACGACCTGGCCCTCGGCCGCCTCATCGAGCACCTCTCCCAAAGCCCCGTTTGGAAAGAGTCAGTCGTGATGATAGTCGAGGACGACGCCCAGAACGGCCCCGACCACATCGACGCGCACCGCTCCACGGCCTACCTCGCGGGGCCCTACATCCGCCGCCACGCCGTGGTGCACACCGCCTACACCACCTCCGGCATGTTGCGCACCCTGGAACTCATCCTCGGCCTGCCGCCCATGAGCCAGTACGACGCCGCCGCCCTGCCCCTCTGGGCCTGCTTCACCCCCAAACCCAATTTCAAACCCTACACCCTGCGCCCCGCCACCACCCCGCAGGACGTGCGCAACACCGCCTTCAACGCCCCCGCCCGCCGCTCCTTAAAATTCGACATGAGCCGCGAAGATGCCGCCCCCGACCTGGCTTTCAACGAGAATATCTGGCAGGCCATCCGGGGCGAAAACAGCCACATGCCCGCCCCGCGCCGCAGTGCCGCCGTGCGCGAGGCGAAGACGGAGCATGAAGAGGAAGATTGAGTAAAAAACGGTCATGCAGAGCGTAGCGAAGCATCTTTACCTCAATACTAATTCTTTTGATTGCGTTGTGCGGTAAAGATGCTTCGCTACGCTCTGCATGACGTTCAACGTAAAAAAAAATAGCATTCTCAACCCCATGCAGCTCAAACCCCTCTTCACCTTCCTCACCGCCCTCACCAAAAACAACGACCGGCCTTGGTTCCAGGAGCGCAAGCCCACTTACGACCAGCTTCGCAAGCAATTTGAGGAAGACGCCGAATTCTGGTACCAGGAATTAGCTAAGCTAGACCCGGGCATCGCCGGCCCCGCTGGCCGCAAAAGCATCTTCCGCATCTACCGCGACGTGCGGTTCAGCAACAACAAGGACCCGTACAAAACCCATTTCTCGGCCTATTTCACCGCCAGCGGCAAGGACATCGAAACGCCCGGCTACTACGTGCAGATTGGCCCCAACGGCAACACCCTCATCGGCGGCGGCTTCCTACCAGCCCGATAAAACCCAGCTAGCCGCCATCCGCCAGGAAATCGACTACAACGCCGATAAGCTGAAAGCCATCCTGGCCGCCCCCGGTTTCCAGCGCTACTTCGGCCCCATGAGCGGTGACAAGCTCAAAAAATCCCCCGCCGCCTACTCCGTCGACCACCCCGAAATCGAGCTATTGAAGCACAAAAGCTTCACCGCCACTCACCTAATGACGGATGCGGAAGTATTGAGCCACGCCGATTTTCGGGCTCACGTAGTGGACGTGTTTGCGGCCATGGTGCCCTTCTGCCAGTTCCTGCGCGGCGCGATAGAGGCGTAGCACGAGTAGCGCGAAATGCCATTTCGCCGACGAGCGCAGCGAGTTCCACGCCTTCACGATTGAACTCGCTGCGCTC
>JAQBNT010000218.1 GCA_028288445.1 Hymenobacter sp.
GAAGCGGTAGAGATGCTTCGACAAGCTCAGCATGACGTTCTTTTCAAATTTCCAACGCTTAACCCCAAACTCCCCATTCGGTTACCAGAGCCGGATATCGGTCATGCCCGTCGGGATGGGGGCCAGCTGGCTAAAGCCCAGCACGCACCAGCCGGGCTGCACGCCAAACAGGCCGCCTTCCAGCACGTAGCTCACCCAGCGGGTGATGGTGCGGCCGGTGTATTGCTCACTATCGGGGTCGAATTCGCGCAACATCAGCACGTCGCCCACCTGAAAGTTCTCTTCGTTCAGGCGCACGTCGAAGGGCTTATTGCCGGCTTTCACGGCCGCGAAGCATTCGGGCCAGGTCTTGAGGTCGTGGGTTTTCCGGTGCGTCGGGTCCGTGATTTGAAACTGGGGGGCGATGGCATCGGAATACGTAGTCAGGGAAGTAGTCATGGCGATAGTTCTTTAGCAAAGGAGCCGGCCAACTGGCCAACCGGGCGGGCAGCAGCAGCCTGTAAAAGGCATTGCGCTGCGGCCGGGGCTCACCCGGATAATGCCGGGCTTATATCTCAAGATAGTTAATAAAACAGGGACAAGGGCTACTAACGTGAAGCCTATCAGTATAGTTCGTCCTGATTATTTCAATGTCCTGGCCCGTGCGGCCAGTGCCGGCGCAAACGTTTTTAGGGCCTCAGCTTCTGGCAAAAACGATTGTGGAATGGCCCGTTTTCCGTTCATCCACTGCCTGCGGACTGACATTACGCGCATGTTATTTTTTCTCCAACTTCCCACCCTCCGTTACTTGGCTACGGTCGGCCCGGCCCGGTACAACCCCCGTTCCCGACGTTTCTTTGCGGCATGAGAATCTCCCTTTCGTCCCTCTCCGCCGCGCTGCTTCTGAGCGCCTCGGCCTCGGCGCAATCCCCGGCGCAGGCCCCGCTCACCGTGCCCAAGCCCGTGGCCGCCGCCCTCGAACAGGTAAAACCGGCCGACATCAAAGCCCACATCGCCTACCTGGCCGACGACCGCCTGCTGGGCCGCAAAGCCGGCACCCCCGGCTACCAAATGGCCGTCGACTACGTGACGCAGCAGCTAAAAACGCTGGGCGTGCAGCCCGCCGGCGAGGGCGGCACCTTCATCCAGAAAGTGCGCCTGCGCCGCGCCTTCCTCCAGCCCGGGGCCACCTTCGCGGCCCGCGATGCGCAGGGGGCCACGCTGCCCCTCACCGCCGGCCAGGACTACGTGGTGTACCCCAGCCCCGAGCTGCCCGCCACCCGCGTGCAGGATGCGCCGCTGGCTTTCGCCGGCTTCGGCATCAGCGCGCCCGAGCTGGGCTACGACGACTACGCCGGCCTCGACGTGAAGGGCAAAGTGGTGATGATAGTGCGCGGCGCGCCCCGCACGTTTGCCTCCACCGTGGCCTCGGCCAGCCAGGATTTGGCCGGGCTGCTGAAGGCCGCCATTAACCACGGCGCAGTGGGCTTTATCCTGGCCTCGGCCCACGCCGGCGCGCTGCCCGACCTCAAAACCGGCACTTACAGCGTGCTCGGGGCCGATGGCAAGGTGGCGGTGTCGCGCACGTTCGCGGCCGGTAGCCGGCAGCAATTTTACGGGGCGGTGAGCGCGGCTACCTTTCAGCGCCTGCTGCAAACCTCGGGGCTCGATACCACACAGGCGTTCGCGGCCATTCGCAGCGGCAAACCGGCCTCAGCGGGGCTGAAAACGACGATTAGCGCCAGCGTGCAGTCCCGCTATCAGGACATTGAGAGTTACAACGTGGTGGGCAAATTCGTGGGCTCCGATGCCAAGCTGCGCGATGAGTACGTGGTGCATTCGGCCCACCTCGACCACCTGGGCGTGACCGCGCCGGTGCAGGGCGACTCCATCAACAACGGCGCGCACGACAATGCCTCCGGCGTGGCCTGCGTGCTCGAAATCGCCAAAATCTACTCCAAGCTAAAGGAGAAACCGAAGCGCACGATGCTCTTCGCCTTCATGACCGGCGAGGAGCTGGGCCTGCTGGGCTCGTCGGCCTTCGCGGCCAACCCCACCGTGCCCAAGGCCAAAATCGTGGCCGATATCAACATGGACATGCCCACCCTCATTGCTCCGCTGCTGAGCGTGGTGGCGCTGGGAGCCCCGCATTCTACCCTGATTGAGCCCGTGAAACGCGCCTGCGCCTACATGGCCATCGACCTGGAGCAGGACCCCGAGCCGGAGCAGAACCGCTTCATCCGCAGCGACCAGTACAGCTTCGTGACGGCCGGCATCCCGGCCCTGCACCTCAAATACGGCAACAAAACCGCCGACGGCCGCAACAACCTCAGCGAAGACGTGCAAAAGTGGCGCGCCGTGACCTACCACAAGCCGCAGGACGACATCAACGGCCGCTTCGACTTTGAGGCCGGCCGCAAGTACGTACAGCTGTGCTTCCTCGTCGGCTACCAGGTGGCGCAGGACCCCATCCGGCCCACCTGGAATAAAGGCGACTTTTTCGGCCAGCGCTACGGCAAGCGGTAAGGACCGAATCAGTCCCATTCACATCCAAAGCAGCGAACAAAAAAAGGCCGGGCGATAGTCGCCCGGCCTTTTTTGTCGAAAATTAAGCTGCCATTATTCCAGCACGAGGTGGCGGGCGGCGGGGGTGCCACCGGCCGGCGTATATAGCAGGTCGTAGAGACCGGGGGCCAGGCCGGCGCGCAGGGTGCGCTCCAGCGGTGCGCCGGTTTGCTGCACCGCGTCCTGCCACACCACGCGGCCCAGGGCATCAATCAGTCGCAGGCTCACCTGGCCGGCGAAGGCGGGCAGGCGCAGGTTGAGGGCCGTGCCGCTGGACGTGGGGTTGGGCCAGGCTTCAAAGCCCACGGCGTTGGCCGCCGAGGTCAGGGACAGCACGCCGTCGTTCACCTGCACGTTGTCGAGGAACAGGTTGTTGCCATACTGGTTGCGGCCGATGAAGCGAATGACCACGCTGCGGCCGCGGTAAGGCGTGAGGTCCACATTTTCCCGGCGCCATTCGCTGGCGGCGGTGGGGGTGAAGGTGGGCAGGCTGGTGCCGGTAGGCAGGTCGGTGAGGGCGCTTTTGGCGTAGGGACGGCCCAGTACAAGGCCGGTGCAGGCATCGGCTACCTGCACGCTGAGCGAGTCATTATCCGGGGTAATCGCGCCGGCTACGCTGGCGTAGGGGCGGTAGGCCACGTCAAACCGCAGGGTAGGTGCGGCAGCCCCGGTGCGGGTCAGGTTGAGGGCCGGCGAGTACACGGCAATGCGTTCGCCCCGGTTGGGGTCGCTGGCAAACGGCACCACCAGGGCGCGGGTGGCCGTGCCCGTGCTCCCGATAATGTTGCTGACCACGGCCCACGGGTAAGCCGGGGTGGGCGTAACCAGCGACCAGCCACGCGGCAGGATAGTCGAGGAGTTGAAGTTTTCAATAAATGGCGTCGCCAGCTGGCCGTCCACGTCCACTACAAGCGTGGTTGTGGTGCTGCCGTAAGGGTTGGTGGCAACGAGCGTAGCGGTGTAGTTGCCGGCCGTGGCGTAGGTAACCGCGCCGGGATTAGCGCTGGTGGATGTAGCCGGCGAGCCGCCCGGAAAGCTCCAGGCGTAGGTGCCGGGGCAGTTCAGCGTGGTGCTTCCAAAGGTGACCGTGCCGCCGTGGCAAATGCTGGGATTGGTGCTGGTAATGGTGGGCGTCGGGGCTTTGCCCCCCACCTCCACTACCACCGAACTGGTGGTGCTGCCGTAGGCATTGCTCACGGTGAGGGTGACGGTGTAGTTGCCGGCCGTGGAGAAGCTCACGCCGCGCGGAGTAGCGGTAGTGGAGGTAGACGGCGAGCCGCCGGGAATGGTCCAGACGTAGGTGCCGGGGCAATTTATCGCGGTGCTGCCAAACGTCACAATTTCGCCGGGACAGATGACGAGGCTGGTGTTGGTGATGGTGGCCACCGGGGCGCGGCCGTTTATCACTACCACGCCGGTGTCGGTGCGGGCCACGGTGCCGGCGGCGTTGCTCACGCTCAGCGTCACGCTGTGGCGGCCGGGCGTGTTGTAGGTCACGTTGGGGTTGCGCAGGGTGGAGGTAGCCGGTGTGCCGCCCGCGAAAGTCCAGGCCCAGGCCGTGGGGCGAAACAGCGACGAGTCGGTGTATTGCACTTGCAGGCCGGGGCAGCCGGTGGTGGGCTGGCTGTACACGTACAGCGGGGCGGGCGCGGGTGTACGGCTGCCCACCACAATGTCATCAAAAGCCCGTCCGGCTCCGGCCGTAGCCGTAGCGCCGCCGCGGCCATACTGCTGAAACTTGATGCGGATGTCGTTGCCTAGTGTGAGGCTGTTGGCCGTGGCGAAGGCCGTCAGGTCCACCGTTTTGGGTTGGAACGTGGTGGTAGCGTTGGTGCCGGTCAGGTCGAAGATGCGGTACCAGCTGGTGCCACCGTCCACGCTCAGGGCCACGCCGTCGGTGTTGCTGCGGCCCGTAAACTGCGCGGGCATAAGCTCGTCCGTCTCGGCCGAGAACTTGCGCTCGCGGAACGTCAGCTGCAAATTGCTGGCCGTGGCTCCCTGTAAAAACAAGGTGGCCTCATTCAGCGAAAATACCGAGGTGATGCCCGGCTGCGCATCCAGCACCAGGCTCTGCACGCCCGAAGCCGGAGCCAGCGTCAGCACCTGCGGGCGCGCTGCGCCGTAGCCGTTCACGTTCCAGCTCACCGGCAGGGCCCCTTTTTCGAGGTCTTCGGCCACGGGCGGCGTGGCGGCCACCACGGGGCCATACAGGGCCGTGAAGGCATCAATCAGGCCGGGGCCGGTCAGCGCATCGGTGGCCGAAGCACCGATGAGACGGGCGCTGCCCACCAGGCGGCTGTACACCTGCGTAGGCGTGAGGGCCGGCTCGGAGGAGCGCAGCAGCGCGGCCACGGCGGCTGCGTGCGGGGCCGCCGCTGAGGTACCGAAGAAGTTCGGGAAGCCGTCGTTTTCATAGTCACTGCCAAAAAACGTGGTGTTCGTGCCATCCACGGCCGCTATGTTGGGCTTTTGGCGCACCACGGCGGTGCTCAACGCCACGCCGGTGGGCGAGAACAGGTAGGTTATCGGCCCGGCTTTCGAAGTGAAGGTTTCCGGTACGCGCTGGTTGTAGTAGGGCACGGCCGCCACGGCAAACGCCTCGGCGGCCGAAGAGTGGCCGTAGGAAGTGTGGCTGCCGGTGAGCCACTCCGAAGGGCTGGCGCTGCCCCGGTTCACATACTTCAGGCGAGCGGGCTGGATGCCGGCTTTCCACACGATTACCAGGTCGAAGGTGGTGGTGCCGGTGGCCGCCGAATTCGCGAAGAAGATGGGCTCCATGGGCGTCTGCGTGAGCAGGTTGCGCGCATTGCTACGGAACACGGTGTCGACGACGCCGGTGCTTTTTACGCCCAGAATAAACATGTCGAGGTCCGTCCGCACGCCGCTGGTGGTGTAAAACGGGTCGGACCATTGCAGCACCGGGTAGAACGTGGCCCCGTTGGCGATGGTGATGCGCTGCGTGAGGTCGGTGGTCGTGCCCGATACGTCGAAGTTGAGGCAGCGCACGCCGTTGGCGTTGGCCACAAACTGCGGAGCGGTGGTTTCGTAGCTTTTGTCGGCGTAGTTGCCCGCCGACGCGAAATACGTCACGTTTGAGTTGCTTACCACATCAGTAACGGCTTGGGCAATAACACCGTCCTGAAAGAATGGCTCGGTGAAGTACCGCACGTCGTCCACAATCACCTTGCAATTGCCGCCGGCCGCGCTGGCCAGGTCGCGGATGTGCTGGGCAAAAGTGCCCTCGCCGCCATTGGCCGTGCTGAACACCTGCGCCGCGCCGGGTGCCAGGTCATAAACGAGCTGGCACATGCCGCGCCCTTCGTCGGTCGCGCCATCATCAACCAACACGCGTACGCCGGCGGCCGGCAGGTCGCCCGAGGCCACATCCGTGGCTGCCCCGCGCAGGTAGTTAAACGAGTCGCTGAGCAAGCCTATGGTGACACCGGCCCCCGTCACCTGCTTGGGGCGGGTGGCGCGGGCGCGGGCCGCTTCCAGCACGTAGTCGGCCTGGCTCGTCACCAGTCCGCCGTCGGTTTCGGGCTCGAAGGAGGCCATGATGCCCAGCAAGCCGTTGCTGACCAACGCATCGGCGTTGGCCAACTGGCTGATGGGCAGCATGCCTTCCACAAAATGCAGCTTCGGGTAGGAGGTGGTCACTTCGAAGCCCCGGCTCTTGAGGCTGGGCAGCAGCGCGGCCACGTCGGTGGCCGTGATGTGCACCAGCACCGTGGGCTGGCCCGCCTGCTGGCCAAAGCGCAGGTGCGGGTGGCTGGCCCGCAGCTGGCTGGCCGTGAGGGCTTCCGTATGGCCGGTGCCACTGGCCTGCACCATTAGGCGCTGAAGCTCAGCGTCGAGGCGCGGGCTGGCTTTGGCGGGGGCTTTGACGATGGGCGTGGCCACGGGCTTGCGCTGGGCGCGCAATGCCTCGGAGGTGGGGCGCGGCAATTGCTGGGCTAACGCTGGTTGGCCTAGGCTGGCCCAGGCCGTCAGGCCCAGCAACACATTCAATCCCAGCCGATAGGAGGGTAAAGGAAATCTCATATGATGGAATTAAATGGTAAAAATTTCAGAAAAATTTGTGGAACAACAAGGTATGGCAAATCTTTGTAAAGATGCTTTAATCCGTTGAATTAAAATAGCCCGCTGCGCACCATATTCGCCGCACGAACCTTTTGGGCCACTGCGAACTTATGCAGGACAGTCCGGCGCATGCCGTACTTTTGTATCCGCCCGCGGCCGCGCCGCTTTTTTAATAATACTTACGACAATGGCAGTTTATCCCGAATACATGGTGGCCCCCATCCGCCAGGACCTCACCGAAGTTGGTTTCGAGCAGCTCATGACCCCTGAGGAGGTTGATTCCGCCCTCGCTTCGCACGAAGGCACCGTGCTGGTGGCCGTGAACTCGGTGTGCGGCTGTGCCGCCGCCAAAGCCCGCCCCGCCCTGAAAATGGCCCTCGCCAGCGCCGACAAAAAGCCCGGCAAATTGGTAACCGTTTTCGCTGGTATGGAAACCGACGCCGTGGCTAAAATGCGCGAACACCTGCTCCCGTATCCTCCATCATCCCCTTGCATCGCCCTGTTCAAAGACGGCGAGCTGGTGCACATGATTGAGCGCTACCACATTGAAGGCTCCGACGCCATGCGCATCGTGAACAACCTGCAAGGCGCGTTCGAAGAGTACTGCTAATCGATAATCAGCTTCCACAAAAAAGGCCCGTCATTCAACGACGGGCCTTTTTTGTGGAAGCTGATTATGCTGGTTAAGCGCTGATTGGGGCCGAAGTCCGGGCTTTGGGCTTGGCCTTTTTGTTGCGGCGGCCCCACCAGAGCAGGGTGCCCGTCACGGGCAGGCTGGCCGAAATCAGGCTGGCCAGGAAAGCCACTATTTTACCGCCCAGGCCCAGAATCTGGCCGGTGTGCAAGTCGTAGTTCATGTCGGAGAGCTTGCCGCCGTTGCTGCGCCCGGCGTGGAAACGGGCCTGCAGCACCTGTCCCGACACGGGGTGAAACGCGTATTCGTCGCGGTGGTAGTAGTGCAGCGCCCGCTGGTAGGCCCAGCAATAGGCCGGGTCTTTGCCGGTGCCGGCCGGCCCGATGAGCACCATTTCGGCCCCCGGCGAGCGGCGTTGCACCGTGCGGTAAATGACGTCGGGCAGGGGCTGAGCGGCGGCCGTCACGGCTTGCAGGGTATCGACTTTGGCCACCGCTTTTTCCTGCGGGTACGCCCGGCCGCCATTGGCCACCAGCATGGCCGAGTCGAGCAGCCAGGGAAAAATCATGAACAAGCCCGTGAGGGCCAGCACCAGCCCAATACTGGCGATGTAGAAGCCCAGCACGTTGTGCAGGTCGTAGTTGATGCGCCGCCAGCGGGCCCCCCACTTGATGGTGAAGCGCTGCCGACGTTCCTGCCGGCGCTTGGGCCACCACAGCACCAGGCCCGTGCCCAGCATCACCACGAAGATGATGACGCTGCCGCCTACCGCCCATTTGGCCACCGCTTCGGGCAGCAGCAGCGTCATATGGATGGCCTGCACGATGCTGAAAAAGTGGCGGCGCAGGTCCTGTTCGCAGAGCACCCGGCCGGTATAGGGGTTCAGGTATACCTGCGTGGGCGTGCCGGCCGGGTCGGTGAAAAACACCGTAGCCGAGCGTCGGGCACCATAATATGTCACCCACGTCGTGGCAGCTTTCACGCCGGGGTGCCTGGCCAGCGCGGCGGCCTGCAGGCGCGAGGGCAGCAGGGGCGCGGTGGCCTGTATTTCCACCTTGCGCCAAGGCTCGGTCGCGTCCCGGATTTCGTCCTGAAACGTGAAGATGGCCCCCGTCAGGCTCACGATGAACACCACCAGCCCGGAGCCCAGCCCCAGCCAGAGGTGCAGTTTGCCGATGGCTTTTTTGATGGTCATGAGGGTGGTTTAGCTGAAAAGGCAGGAAAGTCATACCGGGCCCCGCCGAAGTCGCCCTACCGCTTCGTTGCAGCGAATCGGGAGCACTCACGCTGACCCCCGTGGTAGAGCGGCTTCGGCGGGGCCCGGCAAAACGGGCTGGTAGGTTTAGGACGCTTAAAACTTATACGCCACGCTGCCGATGATGCTACGCAGCTTCTGCGCGTTCATGGTAGTGTAGCCAATCCAGTAGTGCTTGTCGGTTAGGTTATCAACCTTGGCCGAGAGGCGGAACTTGGGCTGGTCGTAGAAGATGCTGGCGTTGAGCACCGTGTAATTGGGCAAGGTGAAAACACCCTGCGACACGCTGTTCACAATTTTGTTGTCGCTGGCGTAGTTGCCGCCGAAACCCGCGCCCAAGCCCTTGAGCGTGCCGGCCGGCTGGCGGTAGCTCACCCAGGCATTGGCCAGGTAGGGCGCCGAGGCCGTGGCGGGGCGGAAGCCGTTCACATTATCGGAGGTTTTCACGAAGGTGGAGTAGTTATAGGCGAAGCCGCCCACCACGTTCAGGCCCGGCAGCGGGTTGGCCGTCAGGTTTAGCTCGGCACCGCGGCTCCACTGGGTGCCGTCCTGCACGCCGATGGCGAGAAACGCGGAGGTGTAGCCAACGGTGCGCAGGATGTTTTGCACCCGAATGTCGTAGTAGCTCGCCGTGAGGCTTACCCGGCCGCCGGCCGCGTCAAGCTTCACGCCGCCTTCAATCTGGTTGGCGCGCTCGGGCTTGGTCACGTGCGAATTGCCTTCCTGGTCCAGGAAGCTGGTGTTCAGGTTAGTAAAGCTGTTCTGGTAGTTGGCGAAGATGGCCACCCGGTCTTTCACCGGCTGATAAACCAGGCCGAATTTCGGCGAGAGGGCCGTTTGGTTGTAGGCCGTCACCGGGGAATAGTAAATGCCGCCCTTGTTGTCGTAGCGGTCGAGGCGCAAGGCAGCCAGCACGCTCAGCTGGTCGGTCAGGTTCAGCATATCCGAGGCGAAGGCGCTGTAGGTGTTCACCTTGGTCGTAACCAGGTAGTGGGCAAGGGCGGGGTTTGCCGCGTACGTTGCATCAACGGCGGCACCGTTAAATCCGCGGTAGGCATCGTTGCCCAGGCCCGGCGCTATCACGTCGATATTTCCCCCGAAGAAATCGAGGTTGGAATTGATGCTCAGGAAGTCGAGCCCAAACACCACGCGGTTGCGCAGGCCACCCAGCTGGAAGTCGCCGTTGAATAGCTGCTGCACCTCATAGGTGTCGCTGTGGCTGTCCGTCGATTGGTCGGCCCGGTACAGGCTATGCACGCCGGCCCGGCGCGTCAGGCCGGCCGTAGAAGCTTGTGGGTCCACTGCCGCCAGCGAGTCTTGCGCATACACCGTGTTCGATACCATGTAGAAATACGGCCCTTTGCCCTGCGAGTAGCTGCGGCTCGACGAGAGGTAGGTGGTGGAGGTGAAGCTGGGCGAAATGCGGTAGCGCACCTGCGCAAACAGGTTGGTGCTGCGCGAATCCTGCTTCAGGCCCGGGCCCTGGTACGACTGGCGGTAGTCGAGCGGCGCCTGGTCGGCCCGCGAAAAGCCCAGGTTTTTGATTTGTTCTTTGTAATCAAAATAGATGAGCTGCTTGCCGATGTTACTGCCCCGGTAAATCTCCGCGTCCAGGTTGATGGTCAGCCGGTCGGTGGGGGTAAACTGCAGGCTGGGGGCAATGGCCAGGTTCTTCACGTAGCCTGCGTAGCCCTTATTCTGCCAGCTGTCTTCGTAGTTATAAGCCGTGTTCAGGCGGAACGCCAGCGTCTTAGCCGCGTTGAGCGGCGTATTCACATCGGCACTCACCCGGTGAAAGCCGTAGCTGCCGCCCGATACGACCACTTCGCCCCCAAACGTATCGAACGGCTTCTTGGTCACGCGGTTGAGCAAGCCGCCGTACGAAGTCAGTGCACTGCCATACAGCGTGGCCGATGGCCCCTTAATAGCTTCGAGTTTCTCCAGGTTGATGGCATCCACGGTGCTGGTTACGCTGCCGGCCACGCCGTTGCGCAGCTGGCTCGATACCACGAAGCCCCGGCTGGCGTAGAACGAGCCGCCGTCGCCGCCGCGCCCCGTGGGCTCCCACATTTTCTGCAGGCCGGGCACGTTGCGCGTGGCATCGTCCACCGAAAACACCAGCTGCTCGGTCAGCAATTCCTTGCCCACGGTGGCGTACACCTGCGGGTTTTCCAGGTTGTTGAGCGGCATTTTGGCCACGTCCACGCTATTGGAGCGGTTGAATTTGTTGGTGCGCGCACCCTGCACCACTACTTCCTGCAGCTGGGCCGTGCTCTCGGCCAAGCGAAAATCGGCCGTGGCGCGCTGGCCCGCCGTCACGGTCACCTGCTGCTGCGCCGGCTTCAGTCCCACGAAGGAAACCATAATGGTATACGTACCGGCCGGCACCGAATTGATGCGGTAGCGGCCCTCACTATCGGTGATGCCACCCAGCGGCTGACCCTGCACGCCCACGCTCACCGACTCGGCCGCGTCGCCGTCGGTGGTGGTGATGCGGCCGGCAATGCTGCCCGTTTGCTGCGCCCAAGCGGGTAATGTGCAGAGTGTTATCAGAAGGATGAGATATTGGAAGCACAAGAGTTTCATCGGGTTTTATTTAGACAGATTCTATTTAAGGGCAAAAGTAGCACCTGTACGGCACCGATAAAAATTATTTAGAATTAATCTAAATAAGCTTGCAAGCGTGGAATCTGCCAATACCTTTGTCACTGTTTAGAATGATTCTAAATAAGTAGCGCCATGTTTCTCGTACCTTTCTTCTGCATCACTTCGCTGGTTGGGCTGGCGCTGCCGGCGCTGGCCCAGCAGCCGGCCGATACCCTGCGTCGCCAGAAGCTGGACGAAGTAGTGGTGACGGCCACCCGCACGGAACGCAGCATTTCGGAAGTGCCCATCCCGGTAATGGTGGTGGGGGCAAAGCAGATGAAAGCCATGGGTTCGGTGCGGCTGAACGACGTGCTGGGCGAACAAACCGGCCTGAGCATCGTAGCCGACCACGGCCGGGGCGTGCAAATGCAGGGCCTCAACCCCGAATACACCTTGATATTGGTGGACGGCGAGCCGCTGGTTGGCCGCACGGCCGGCACGCTGGAGCTGTCGCGGGTGGCGGTGGGCAACATCCAGCGGGTGGAGGTGGTGAAGGGGCCGGCCTCGGCGCTGTGGGGCTCCGAGGCGCTGGCGGGCGTCGTCAACATCATCACCCAGAAACCGCAGCCCGGCACCAGCGGCACCCTTCGCCTGCGCTACGGCACCAACCGCACGGCTGACCTGAGCGCTACCGTGAACGCGCAGGGCGCGCGGCTGGGGCTCACGCTGTTTGTGGACCGCTACAGCTCGGCCGGCTACACGCTGCTGCCCGAAAGCGGGACGGCTACCGTGCCGCCTTTCTCGAACTACACCGCCCAAAGCCGCCTGACTTATAAGCTGGGCGAACGCACCAAGCTGAGTGTATCGGGTCGCTATTTTATTGAAAACCAAGCCAGTACCTACCAGGTGGCGGCCGGCACCGCCGACGTGCGCTACGAAAGCCGCCAGCAGGACTATAGCCTCAACCCGACGCTGACGCACAGCACGGCCAACGGAAGGCTGTTTGCCACGGCCCGCTTTTACCTGGCCGGCTACCGCACCCGCGAAGATTACACCTACGCCGCCGATGGCGCGCCCTACGACAATACCTATTTCAACCAGACGTTTGCCCGGCCCGAAGTGCAGCTTGACTGGCGACTGGGCAGCAAGCACACCCTGACGGGCGGCGCGGGCTATATTAATGAGAGTGTGGAGGCCACGCGCTACGACGCAGCCCAGCACATGCAGTCGTACTACGGCTTCGTGCAGGACGACTGGACGCCGCTGCCGGGCCTGAACATTGTGGCCGGGGCGCGCTACGACGGACACAACCAATACAAAGGCCAGCTGAGCCCGAAGGCCTCGGCGCGCTACCAGGTGCGGCCGTGGCTGGCGGTGCGCGGCTCGGCGGGGCGTGGCTACCGGGCCCCCGATTTCCGGCAGCTGTATTTGAATTTCTCGAATCCGGTGGTGGGCTACAGCGTGTTTGGCACCCAGGAGGTGCGCGAGCGGCTGGCGGCGCTGGCCGCCGCGGGCCAGCTGGTGCCGGACCCTGCCACGGGCTTGCCGCTCATCAATGCCGCGCTGCTGGACCGGGCCAGCAACCTGCTGCCCGAAAGCTCGGTGGCCTACAACGCCGGTCTGCAAATTGACCCCACCGGGAAGCTGAACATCACGGCTAGCTACTTCCGCAACAACCTGCGCGACCTGATTGAAACCACGCCGGTGGCCCAGAAAACCAACGGCCAGTCGGTATTCACCTACTACAACGTGAGCCAGGCCTACACCCAGGGCGTGGAGGCCGAGGCCGGCTACCAGCTGCTGCGCGGCCTGCGCCTGAGCGGCGGCTACCAGTACCTCATCGCCAAAGACCAGGGCGTGGAGGCGCAGCTGGCCGCCGGCGACATCTACCGCCGCGACCCGGCGACGCTCCTGACCGAGCGGGTGCGGGCGGCCGACTACGGCGGGCTCTTCAACCGCTCGAAGCACTCCGGCAACGTGAAGCTTTTTTACGAAAGCCCGGCCCAGGGCCTCACGGCCAGCCTACGCGGTATTTACCGAGGGCGCTACGGCTTCCAGGATTTGAATGGCAACGCCATTCTGGACACCGATGCTGAGTATGTGCGGGGCTACACCCTCTGGAACGTGGCCGCCAGCAAAACCTGGCAGCAGCGCTATACCCTGCAAGTGGGCGTGGACAATGTGCTGGGCTACACCGACCCCGCCTACATCACTACCCTGCCCGGCCGCCTGCTGTACGCCAGCGTGGAGCTGCGCCTGGCCAGGAAATAACCGCCTTTTGTCTGCAAAACGATTTCAACCAACACCCTCTTTTTTTCGCTTACCCCATGAAAACTTCTTCCCCTTTTGCCCTGCTTAGCCTCTGCGTCCTCGGTTTCAGCTCCTGCTCGAAAGATGACAAAAAGGATGACGTAGTGGCCCCCGCCCTGCAAGCCGAAACGGTGAGCAACCTGGCCGCGGGCGTCACGACCACCAACGGCGGCGGCGGCCAGCCCACTTCGGCCACCAAATACACCTTCTACAGCTTCGCTAACAAGGCTGTGGTGGCCACTGCCGACTCCAACACCACCAAGTGGGATGTGGGCTTCCGGGGCACTACCGTCATCATCAACGGCGGCAACAGCGGCCCTGGCCAGGGCGGCGCGCTGGTGCAGTCGGGCCTGTTCACGGACGTTGCGACAGCCCCCGAAACGGGCTTTGCCGTGGATGCGGCCGCTGGCAAAGCCATTCCCACCGGCTCGGGCATGGGCTGGTATAACTACGACGGGGCTACCAACATCGTGACGCCCATCGCGGGCAAGGTGATTCTGGTGCGCACGGCCACGGGCAAGTACGCTAAGCTGGAAATCGTGAGCTACTACCAAGGCGCGCCCGCCACGCCCACGGCCACCAGCGTGAGCCGCTACTACAGCTTCCGCTTCCTGTACCAGCCGGACGGCACGCGCAATTTGAAGTAGGCCCAAATAACCACCGCTGGCGCGCGTCGGAGACGTGCGCCAGCCGCCAGCCACTCTTGTCTTTCTGATGTTATGAAAAATCCGTTGTTAAAATTCTGCCTGCTGCTTTTGGGCATTCTGCTGAGCGTGGGGCTGGCCTCGGCCGCGCCGCGCATTGTCTCGCTGAGCGGCGCGGTGAGCGAAATCATCTGCACGCTGGGCCGGCAGGGCCAGCTGGTGGGCGTGGACGTGACCAGTACCTACCCCGCCGCGCTGGAAAAACTGCCCAAAGTGGGCCACTCGCGCACTATTTCGGCCGAAGGCGTGCTGGCCCTCGCGCCCACGCTGGTCATCGGCACCACCGAAAGCCTCAAGCCCGAAGTGGCCGCCCAGCTGAAATCGGCCGGCGTGGCGGTGCAACTGTTCAAGCAGGACTATTCGGTGGCCGGCACCCGGCAGCTCATCAAAGACGTGGCCGCCGCCTTCGGGGCCACCGCGCAGGTGCCGGCCGTGCTCAGGAAGCTGGATGCCGATTTGGCCCAGGTGAAAAAGCCCGCCAAAGCGCCCAAAGTCCTGTTCATCTACGCCAGGGGCACGGGCACGATGATGGTGGCCGGCACCGGCACCCAGGCCGAAAAAGTCATCCAGCTGGCCGGCGGCCAGAACGCCGTGACTGATTTCGCCGATTTCAAGCCCCTCACCGCCGAAGCCCTCGTAGCCGCCAACCCGGACGTGCTGCTGCTCTTCGACAGCGGCCTGGTCAGCCTGGGCGGCCCGGCCGGTCTCCAGAAAATCCCCGGCGTCGCCCAAACCAACGCCGGCAAAAACGGCCGCGTGATTGAGATGGACGGCCAGCTGCTCACCGGCTTCGGCCCCCGCCTGGGCCAGGCCGTGACGGAGCTGGCCCGGAAACTGAAGTAGCAACGCAAAAGGCCTAACGCCGAAACCTCACCCCCGGCCCCTCTCCTTGGGGAGAGGGGAGCCACTGCCGCGTAGTCGTCTACAATCGTCAGCCTCCCCTCTCTCCGAGGAGAGGGGCCGGGGGTGAGGTGACCCGCCCGCGCCGCATACCATCTCAAAACCAAAACCCAATGCCTGCCATTGCCACCCAATCCATTCTCACCCCGGTAGCCGTGCCGCTGCCCCGGCCCAGCCGGCGGCCCCGGCTGTTGCTGGCGGCGCTGGCGGTGCTGCTGCTGGCGGCGGTGCTGCTGGGCGTGGGCGTGGGGGCGGTGCGCATTCCGGTGCCGGCGGTGCTGGGCATTCTGCTGGGTAAGATGGGCATCAGCACCGGGCTGGCGTTCGAGCCGCAGCAGCAGGGCGTGCTGCTGGCCATTCGGCTGCCGCGCGTGGTGCTGGGGCTGCTGGTGGGGGCGGCGCTGGGCGTGTCGGGCGCGGCCATGCAGGGGCTGTTTCGCAACCCGCTGGCCGACCCGTCGCTGCTGGGTATTTCCTCGGGCGCGTCGCTGGCCGCCGTGGCCACTATCGTGATGGAAGTGAAAATCGTGACCGCCTTCCCGGCCCTGGCCGGGGTGGCGGGGCGGCTGGGACCCTACGTGCTGCCGCTGGCGGCTTTCGTGGGCGCGGGCCTCGCCACGCTGTTTGTGTACCGGGTGTCGCGGGTGGGCGGCCGGGTGGCGGTGAGCACCATGCTGCTGGTCGGGGTGGCCACCAACGGCTTGTCGGGGGCTTTTACCGGCCTGTTCACCTACGCCGCCACCGATGAGCAGCTGCGCAACATCACCTTCTGGGGGCTGGGCAGTTTGGGCGGCGCGTCGTGGCCCACGGTGGGCACGCTGCTGCCGTTTCTGGTGGTGCCGCTGCTGTGGCTGCCGCGCCTGGGCAAGCAGCTCAACCTGCTGGCCCTGGGCGAAGACCAGGCCACCCACCTCGGCCTGCCCGTGGCCCGCCTCAAATGGCAGCTCGTGACGCTGGCCACCCTGGCCGTGGGCGCGTCGGTGGCTTTGGTGGGCGCCATTGGGTTCCTCGGATTCCTGGTGCCGCACCTGTTGCGGGCCCTCGGCGGGCCCGACCACCGGTTTGTGCTGCCGGCCTCGGCGCTGGGCGGTGCGCTGGTGCTGGTGCTGGCCGATACCCTTTCGCGCACCGTGGTGGCCCCGGCCGAGCTGCCCATTGGCATCCTCACGGCGCTGCTGGGCGCGCCGGTTTTCCTCTGGATGGTGCTGCGCGAGCAGCGGCAGCTGAACCGGTAGTGAAACATATTCTGCTTTCTGGGACGAATATGTTTCAAGGTCTGAAACATATTCAGAATTTAGACTAAAATATGTTTCAGGCTTGATGAAGGTGCCGATGAGGATGCCCCTCGACATTGTTTGACTGACGACTTCTACAAAATATGCCTACCCTTACCGCCATTGTTCCGCAGCTGCCCAGCACTGGCCTGGAGCGCACCAGCCAGTTCTATCGGCAAAAGCTGGGCTTTCGGGAGGTGGGGCGCTACCCCGATTTGCTGATTCTGAAATGGGGCGAGCAGGAGCTGCAATTCTGGTTGACGACCGATGCCACGCTGGCTTCAATGAGTTCCTGCTACGTGCGGGTAGCCGACATCGGGGCCTTATACAAAGTCTACGCAGCGGTGCCGGGTTTGCTCCGGTCCGAGCACGCGCTGGCGGTGCGCCCCTGGGGCATGAACGAATTCAACATCATCGACCCCGACGGCAACCTGCTCAAATTCGGCGAGCCCGTGGCCTGGGAGCCGGAGCCCGGCCCGCTGCCGGAAATGCCCGCTTTCACTTGAATGTTGCACTCAGGATGACAGACGGCTATAACAGCCAAAAACACCCCCACCACCATGTACGAATTCAACAACCTGACCTACAAAATCGGCTCGAAGACCCTGCTGCAACAGGTTTCGGGCCGCGCCCGCCCCGGCGAGATATTGGCCGTGGTGGGAGCCAACGGGGCGGGTAAATCTACGCTGCTGCGCTTGCTCAGCGGCGACCTCAAGCCCAGCAGCGGCGAGCTGCAATTCGGCGGCGGGCCGCTGGCCGGCTGGCCCCTGGCCGGGCTGGCGCGGCGGCGGGCCGTGCTCACGCAGCAGCACTCGCTGGCGCTGGCGTTCCCGGTGCGCGAGCTGGTGCTGCTGGGCCGCTACCCACATTTCGGCGGCCAGCCCACCGCCCACGACCACGCCGTGGTGGCGGCGGCCCTGGCCGCCGTGGGCCTCGCGCACCTGGCCGGGCGCAGCTACCCCACGCTCTCGGGCGGCGAGCAGCAGCGGGCCCAGCTGGCGCGGGTGCTGGCCCAGGTGTGGGAGGCCGAAAACGGCTTCCTGCTCCTCGACGAGCCCCTCACCGGCCTCGACCTCGCCCACCAGCACCACACCTTGGAGGTGGCCCGCGACCTCACCCGGGAGCGCGGCTTCGGCGTCGTCGCCGTGCTGCACGACCTGAACCTGGCCGCCCAATACGCCGACCGGATTCTGCTGCTGCGCCAGGGCCAGGCCGTTGCTTTCGGCCCCGCCGCCGAGGTGCTCACCTGCGAAAACATCCACACCGGCTTCGGCCTCGAAGTCGAGCTGCTGGCTCACCCCCGGCTGGGCTGCCCGCTCATCGTGCCGTGCCCACGCCAAAACGCTGTAGCATTCGATACACTCGGCCTGTCGTTCTGAGCCCGTCTGTCATCCTGAGCGCAGCGAAGGACCTTATCATGAATGAACAGCTTGCAGTCATTTTCAAATGGTGCGAGCGTGATAAGGTCCTTCGCTGCGCTCAGGAT
>JAQBNT010000310.1 GCA_028288445.1 Hymenobacter sp.
GTTGGCAAGTCTACCCCAACGCCATCCGCCTGCTTGGACGATTTTTGCGGACAGCTTCCCTCTTATCACATTTTGGATTGACGCCTGGCCGAGATCAAAACTGGACGCATACCGGAATCTTGAATAACAATTTCCGCTCATCGATATCATGATGTTGGGCTTAGACGTTCGACTTGGAGCCTGGATGCAGCATATCGCCGGTGCTATGATCGGTCTTGCGGTAGCGGCGGTCCCCTACACCACCGACGGGGATGTTTCTTTTCAGTACAAATTTGGGTATTGTACTACTCAAGTCGAAACTTTCGGGTATGACCTCACATCGACAGGTTGCACCTTACCTTCATCCTGCTTGCGTCAACATACGGACGGCATACGATCAGCGACGTGCCAAATAAGTACTACCATATGTACGATCACCTCGCAAATTCGAAATGAGTCAGACCTTGCTGACACCATTACAGCACATGGTTGTGTATGGCCATTATGTCTTTTGCGCTGGCCCTATACTTCTCCATCGGATACGACCCCTTGTGGCTCCACGTCCTTGCCAGAATCCCCCCAGCCGCAACCGCGATCCTCATGGCTGCCAGGAGATGCATCTCACACATATGGGATCCGATGGCATTCAATCTGGAGCCATTCTCCTTCCGCTTCAACTTTGGTCACTATATGATCTACGTTGGACCAGTGGAGCATGGCCCGGACATTCGAAAATCATATACGGAGCGTAGGTCACCGAATAGCCAGCCTTGGTCCATCGGCCTTCAGGATGATTGGCGTCTTCCAGTATCGCCGTCTGTGCCCGAAAGTTCCATTCCCTCAGCGCAGTCCATACATCTCAGCGATGTAGCTACCCTCTCCACATCGCACTCTCTTAGGAGGGACTTGCGCAGAATTGAACACGGCGGCTCTTCCTCCCAGGAAGGGACAGATAGTGGCGATAGTTCCCAGTCGCCGGAATCAGAGCAACCACAGCCATGGGTCGGATACAGCCGTTTGGATACTTTACACGTGTCTGAACTCTCTACCTCAAACAGATCGGCTGACATTTCGTCATCAGCCGGCCATAGCGGTTCTGGCTGAGTTGGGTGAAAAGAAATGGCACCTCAGGAGACTTCCGGGCTGGCCCATGGCTGCATGGCGCCATTCCAATCCAGGAGGCTTGCTACATCTACGTGTTCATGAACTTCGAATTCACTGGTTCCAGGAGGCAAGCTTCGGTTCATTATCTTCAGCACCTCCGAAGGCGGTTTCGCGCTGGCCGTTAGGCTAGAGCCATTGCAATCCAGGAGGCTTGCTATATCTACGTTCATTATCTGCAAACTCACTGGTTCTACGTATCGCCCTTTGTCATGGACTCTTGAACGCCTCTAATGTGATGCGGTCACCAGTGACTGTCTTCGGAACTCCGCCGAGTGATCGGTTGACTCTTCCTAGACGTGGCTGAATATAGCTACGGCGCAGGATTCTTCGGCCTAACACCATCACCTAAGCGGGAGTTTCGCTCTTTCTTCTCCTTCATCAAGAGAATTTATCGTCCATTTTGCAGCTCGCGCCCCGACCAAAGGAAGGACCATTGGATCTCCTGCTCCGGCTTCTTGGATAATGCTATCTTTCGGAACAGCCTTGGCTCTTCGACAAGTCTTACTTTACTTCAATTCTTTGCTCTCGTTCGGCTCACTATGTCATTATTGACTCTACGAACTTTGCGCCTAGATGCGGAGGCAACATTGGCATTGATAGGGTCGCAGACAAGTGAGCGGGCGTCAAGGGAAATAACTGTTCGGCGAACATCACATCTTACTCTTACATATTTGACATTAAAGCTTTTTTGAAGTTCTTGGTCCATCCTCAAAGCTTTGAGCCTTGGGAGACGACTCGAGAGGGAGCCTTTGAATACAAGACCACTACGCCTGAGTTGTACAGCATCACACTCAGTGCGGACACATGAGCATCACGATCACATCACCCCCAAACACTCACATTGTGGCAACCCCACGGCATTTGAGCAGCTTGCCTGCAGGCGCGACATGCCGGTCATAATCTGGCGTCGCGCTTTCCTTTCATGCGCGCAGCTACTCGAACCTGGACGATTTGTCTCAGGGAAGCATCTGTTCGCTTTAGACTATCGAGCCTACAACATGGTGGAATTTCTGACCGGTTATTGACGTATTTGGAAAAAGTTTTTGGGCGACATGGGAGGATGGCGATCGATGATGTGCCTCCCGCCGCGGAGCGTAGCCATACCAGGCGATTCAGATTTCTACTCGGAATGGATAAAATGCGCTCGTCCAACACATCCGATCAGAACGTGGACACACTCGGAGTTACAACAGGGATCGACGCATGGTAGACTACCAAGACATAGACCGACCTTTTGCTCGCGCAATGGTATGGGACAGTCAATATCTTGAAAGATATTGTTACCATTGTAGCGTTGTACATACGTGATGCCCGTGAGGGCAGGCACCGGAAGTGAGCTGCGTACCCGGAGTCGAGAAGGATGGATATATACGTGGTGGCTCATAGAGCACCGAACTACCTATGGTAGAGTAAGTCGGTCATCAATACGACTCTACTTAATATACCTAGCGTTATCTGGATAGTGGATACGAGAGCTCCGACAAACTATTTCCGTCTTGTGACTGGTTAGATTGCCACGACATGAACCACCTTTCGCGTCAATTGAGATGTTAATTATCTTAGAGAATACTGTTACGATTGCAGCGCTATACATACGTGAGATTTGTGAAGGCGAGGACCGGAAGTGAGTTGAGGACAGTCAGAAAGGATACATACACAAGTAATGTTGTGGGTGTGTGAGCACCACACGAATGTGAGATGACCTCGATCGTGGGCGAAACTTCGCTTCAAACCACTGGTTACGCGCGACATCAAGGACACTCTCCATATTGGCTACTCGAATCATGCTTCTCGCGATTTCAACCTAGGATCATCCCTCGTGCGTACATCAGTAAACACCAGGGATAAGAGGGCGGCCGGTAAGTGGCAACCTTCTCGTAAAAGGAGGAGTCAGATTGAATGGGGGACCACGAGTCTCCTCGTGAAAGCCTGCCTATCTATCGGGTCAGCCTTAACGGTAAGCTTAAACCGATGGTCCAAAAGCGCTGACGGAAGTTTTATTCAAGTGAAGTTTCGTGGACTCCGCTTTCTGGTCGGTTTCATGCTGGAGACCATGCAATCAAGCCACGCTGACGGCATGTGGCCTGTTCAGTGATAGGGTAGGGAGTGGTCGACGAGTTTTTGCGACGTCAAACTGAGAGTTTCCAGCTCGATGCGAGGATTGTGGCTCTATTAGCTAGGATGTGGGGAGTTTTTGATTACTGTGCGTTAACAACTAGTACGGGAGACCTGCTAGGTGGACAGGTTAAGAAGTGAATATAGGAGAAACTTCGAAAATCTGGAGTCTTTGAAGCAAACGGCTTCGCATGTGAATAGTGGCACGTGGGTACTTGAAGGAGATATACACTGTGGGAGCTCTCCTTTCATCGTGGGTCTCTCTCCAGTCTTCTCTATCATCTTCATACGCATTCGTCTCCCA
>JAQBNT010000090.1 GCA_028288445.1 Hymenobacter sp.
AATTCGATTGGATGATTTCCAATTGTGTAAGAAAAAGGCCCGCCAATTGGCGGGCCTTTTTTGTGCGGGCTGGGAGCGAAGGGCCGCGCCCGCCACAGCGCCGATTGCCAAGCCTAAGAATGCGGGGCACAGGAACAACGCTTGTACAGGTAGAATCAGAAATATAAATCCATTCGTACAGATGCCTCTGCCAAGTTGTACAGGTATTTTCGATTTTATGAAAAAACCTGTACAGAAAACAGCGCTGAGTTGTACAGGTATTTTCAGCAAATGACATTTACCTGTACAACTTAGCTGCGTTGGTAAACCAAATACGCTCCAACAAAAAAGCCAGCCTGATGCATCAGGCTGGCTTTTTACTGGCAACTACTGCGGCAAGGCGGAAAGCCTTACGCCGCCCGCATGTGCCGCAGCGGCGATTTCTCAAACTTGCTGCGGCAGTAGCTCAGGTTGATTTGCAGCGCGTCGGAGCCTTCCTCCGAGGGCATCTCGAACATGGCATCGGTCATGATGCTCTCGCAGATGGAGCGCAGGCCGCGCGCGCCGAGGCGGTACTCGTCGGCCTTCTCCACGATGTATTCCAGGGCATCCTCCGTGAAGCTGAGCTCGATGTTCTCCATGCCGAACAGGCGCTTGTACTGGCGCACGAGCGAGTTCTTGGGCTCGGTGAGAATCATGCGCAGCGTGGTGCGGTCCAGCGGGTTGAGGTGGGTGAGCACCGGCAGGCGGCCAATCAGCTCGGGAATCAGGCCAAAGCTCTTGATGTCCTGGGCCGACACGTAGCGCAGGAAGTTCTGCGTGTCCACCTGCTCGTCGAGGTTCGTTTTGGCGAAGCCCATCGGCTTGGTGTTCAGGCGGCTCTTGATGATGCGGTCGAGGCCCGAGAACGCGCCGCCGCAGATGAAGAGGATGTTCTCGGTGTTCACCGAAATCATCTTTTGCTCGGGGTGCTTGCGCCCGCCCTGGGGCGGCACGTTGATGTTGGTGCCTTCCAGCAGCTTCAGCAGCGCCTGCTGCACGCCCTCGCCGCTCACGTCGCGCGTGATGCTGGGGTTGTCGCTCTTGCGGGCAATCTTGTCGATTTCGTCGATGTACACGATGCCGCGCTCGGCGGCTTCGAGGTTGTAGTCGGCCGCTTGCAGCAGGCGGGTGAGGATGCTTTCCACGTCTTCGCCCACGTAGCCGGCTTCCGTCAGCACGGTGGCATCGGCAATGCAGAAAGGCACTTGCAGGATTTTGGCCAGCATGCGCGCCAGGAAAGTTTTGCCGGTGCCGGTTTCGCCCACCATAATGATGTTCGACTTTTCAATCTGCACTTCATCTTCCTGAGGCTTCTGCATCAGGCGCTTGTAGTGATTATACACGGCTACGGCCATCACGCGCTTGGCTTCGTCCTGGCCCACCACGTACTGGTCGAGGTGCTCCTTGATGGCTTTGGGCTTGATGAGGTTGAACTTGGGCTGGCGGCCGGCGTCCTGGGCTTTGGCCTCTTCGTCGAGGATGTGCTGGGCCTGGCCCACGCATTTTTCGCAAATGTGGGCGTTGATGCCCGAAATCATGACGGCGACTTCGCGCTTGCTCTTATTGCAAAAGGAACAGGATATTTCGGCCACGGAGGGAGGAATAGAGGAAGGTGGGAGGGCAAGTTTTGGAACAAGCGGGCTCAAAGATACGACATGCCCAACGTCGGCGGCCAGAAAAATGGTGCCATCGCCTTCACCCAAAGCAGGGGCTCAGCCCGGCACCTTGCCCCACAAAACCGGGGTGGCGCAGGGGGGAAGCCATTGCCCCCAAACCGCTTATCGGGGTGGGCTGGCTGATGCTGCAAAAGTTTTGCGGTAGTGATAAAACGACTCGGTTCGTGCGCTAAGGGTTGCGTTGGGCTGCCCGCGTCTGCCCGTGGTCGGTGCTGCCGGCTACGCCCTAGTCAATTCAGGAATTCGAATCTATATTTGGGAATCTGGCATATTCGAATTCCTGAATTAAAAGAAGCTGGTATGGGGCTTGAGCACAAGCGGTTTTGGTGGCTGGCGCGGCTGGTAATGGGCAATATTGCTGCACTACTCAGCTTTGCGTCTGCGGGCCAGACCCTGCCTTCGCGCGGTTTCGGCCTGGCCGAGGGGCTGCCCGAAACCAGCGTGAGCGCCCTGGCGCAGGATGGCCTGGGCCGGCTGTGGCTGGTGTCGGAAGTAGGGGCGGCCTGGTACGATGGCCACGCCTTCCATTCGCTCACCACCCAATCGGGCCTGCCCAACACGCGGGTAACGGCCCTTGCCGCCGACCCCGGCCCGGCCGCCGGCCTGTGGATGGGCCTGCGCGACGGCTCCCTCTGCTACTTCAACCCCATTTCCGAGCGCGTGCAGCGCGTGACGCCCCGCGTCCTGGGCTATCCCACCGATGTGCGCGCCATTCTGGCCCGCGACACCGCCGCCCGGCGGCGGGTGTGGGTGGGCACCGGCGGGGGCGACTTGTACTGCCTACGCTGGCCCCAGGAGCCGGGCCGGCGCGTCTGGCCCTTCGCTCCGCTGGTGCAGCGGGTGCCGCTGCCCACTGGCCCGGGCGGGCAGCCACCCGCCATCAATGCCCTGGCTCTGGGGCCGGCCGGTGCCCTCTGGGTCGCCACCGACCAGGGCCTGCTGCTGGTAGACGAAGCCACGGGCGAGCTTCGGGCGTTGCCCAAGCCGCTGCCGGCAGCGCTGGTCGGGCCGGTACTGGGCCTGAATGCCGCGCCCGATGGCCGCCTGTGGGTGGGCACCGAGCGCGCCGGTCTGTTTGTTCTAGATGCGCCCGCTACTGGCGGCAGCGTGCGTCAGTATGCTGTTGCTCAGGGCTTGTGCTCCGATAAAGTGCTGCGAATCGTGGCTGAGCCCGGCCCGGCCGGTCGGGTGTGGGTGCTCACGGGCCAAGGCCTGAGCTACCTGGAGCGGGCCACGGCCCCGGTGGCCCGCTGCCTGCCGGGCACCGGCCTGGTGAGCCACAGCTACCGCCGGGGCGACCTGCTGCGCGACCGCGAAGGCAACCTCTGGGCCACCTCCGCCAACGGCCTCACCCAGTACCCGCCCGATGCCCGCTTTGCCTTGTTCGGCACCACCGACGGGCTCCCCGGTGCCAAAGTGTACGCCCTGGCCAAAGCCAGAGGGGCCGAAGGCAGCTACTGGGTGGGAACCAACAACGGCCTGGCGCTGCTGCATCCGGGGCCGTTTCCGGCCAACCGCTGCCGTGTGCTGCCCCAGCGCGAGCCCGATACCTACAACATCATCCGGGCCGTGCTGGAACGGGCCAACGGCGACGTGTGGGCCGGAGCCACCAAGGGCGGCACCGCTATCTGGAACCCCCGGCAGGCCCGCTGGCTTTCGCTGAATGCCCAAATCCCGGCGCTGAGCGACGCCACGGTAACCAGCCTGGCCGAGGACCGGCACGGCCGCATCTGGCTGGCCACCGAAACCCAGGGCCTGATAGTGTACGACCCCGCCACGGCGCACTACCAGCAATACGTGGGGCCCGTCCTGGCCGGCGCCCGGCGCGTGATGAAGCTGTTGCGCAGCCACACCGGCACCCTCTGGCTGGGTACCGAAAATTCCGGCCTGCTTGAAGCGCAGGAAACCGCCCCGGCCAGTCCGGGCGCGCTGCCCGGCCTGCGGTTTCGCGCCGTGGCCCCCCGGCCGGCGAGGGCCGAGCCGCTCAGCATCTTCTCAATGAGTGAAGACGGCCGTGGACGGCTGTGGCTCAGTAGTTTCGGTGAAGGTATGTTTTGCTATGACCCCACGCATCCTGCTGCCGGGCTGCGCCGGGTGCCCTTGCAGGAGGTGCCCGGAGCCCACGTCAACAACCCCTATTTTGTGCAGTGCGACGCCAGCGGAGCCGTTTGGCTGGGCACCACCCGGGGCCTGCTGCGCTACACGCCCGCCACCGGCCGCCAGGACTTTTTTGGGCAGGAGGAAGGCTTCATTGGCCAGGAAACCGGCATCAATGCCGTGCTGGCCGAGCCCAACGGCGTGCTCTGGGCCGGCACCGTGGCCGGCCTGATGCGCTACACGCCCGCCGGGGCGCACCCCAACCGCGTGCCGCCCCGCCCCCAGCTCACGGGTTTTCGCCTGTTTATGCACGACACGGTGCTGCTGCCCAACGCCCGCCTGCCGCACCGCCTCAACTACCTCACCTTCGACTACGGTGCCACCAGCCTCACCACGCCCGGCCGCGTGCGTTACCAGTACCGCTTGGCGGGTTTCGAGCAGCGGTGGAACGGGCCCTCGGCGGCGCGCTCGGCCACCTACACCAACCTGCCGCCCGGCGACTACCAGTTTGAGGTGCGGGCCGCCAACGAAAACGGCCTGTGGAGCCCGCAGCCGGCGGTATTCGCCTTCACTGTGCAGCCGCCCTGGTGGCGCACCTGGTGGGCCTATCTGCTGTACGCCGCCGGTTTTGCCTGCCTAATGTACGGGGTGCGCGCCTATACCCGCGACCGGGAGCGGGAGCGCGCCGACCGCCAGCTGGAGCGCCAGGCCCTGCAACACCTCCAGGAGCTGGACCGCATAAAAACCGACTTCTTCACCAACGTCAGCCACGAGTTTCGCACCCCGCTCACCCTCATTCTGGGGCCGGCCGAGGTGCTGGCCACCGAACCAGCCGACCCCGCCGTGCGCCGCCAGGGCGGCCTGGTGCTGCGCAACGCCCGCAAGCTGCTCACCCTCATCAATCAGCTGCTCGATTTGAGCAAGCTCGAAGCCGGTGCCCTCCACCTGATGCCCACTCCGGGCGATGTTGCGCTGGTCGTGCGGCAGCTGGTTTCGTCCTTTGCCGTTTTGTCTGAAAGCCGGCAGATTGACCTGACCTGTCAGGTGCCCGCTCAGCCAGTGCCATTAGTGTTTGACGCGGGCAAGCTGGATGAGATTCTTACCAATCTGGTGGCCAATGCGCTACGCTTCACCCCGGCCGGCGGCCGTGTAACCATAACCGTAACCGAGCAGCCGGCCACGGCCGCCAGCCCTGCCGGCAGCGTCAGCATTGCCGTGCACGATACCGGCCCGGGCATCGCGCCCGAAGATGTGCCTTACCTGTTCGACCGTTTTTTCCAGGCTCACAGCCCCGGCAGCGAGGCCCGGCCTACCGGTACCGGCATTGGCTTGGCGCTGGTGCGCGAGCTCACCATGCTGCACGGGGGCACGGTGGCCGTGGCCAGTCAGCCGGGGGCCGGCTCCACCTTCACCGTGCAATTGCCGCACGGCCTGCCCGCCGCATCGGCCCGCGAAATGCCGGCTTTAATTAGTGACGCAACAGCGCTGTACCCCACTTATCCGCTGCCGGCATCATCGTCCGGTTTCGACGGCCCCGCAACTGACGAGCCCGGTCAAAGCGCCGTCGAGCCTGAGCTTGTCCTTGTTATTGAGGACAATGACGAGGTGCGCGAATTCATCCGTGCGACGCTAGCCCCGGCCGGCTACCGCCTCCTGCTGGCTGCTACCGGCGATGCCGGCCTGGTCCTGGCTCGGGCCGAAGTGCCCGACCTTGTAGTGAGCGATGTGATGATGCCCGGCCTGGATGGCTACCAGGTATGCACCCAATTGAAAGCCGACGTGGCCACCAGCCACATTCCGGTGGTGCTGCTCACCGCCAAATCCGGCCCCGCTGCCAAACTCGAAGGCCTCGAAACGGGTGCCGATAGTTTCCTGGCCAAGCCCTTCAACCCCCGCGAGCTGCGGGCGCAGGTGCGCAACCTGCTCGCGTTGCGCCGGCAGGTGCAAGCCCATTTTGCGCCCGCGCCCCCGGTGGCACCCAGCGCCGCCCCGCGGGCCAGCCTGGAGCCCGCGCAGGCTGCCGCTCATACCGCCGCCGCCGCCGGCCAGCTGTCCCTCGACCAGGATTTTTTGCGGCGGGTAAGCGAGTCGATGCTGCGCCACCTGGCCGATGAAACCTTCGGCGTCGACGAACTCGGGGCCGACATTGGCATGAGCCGCACCCAGATTCACCGCAAACTGAAAGCCCTCACGGGGCAATCGCCAGGCGAGAGCCTCCGTGCCACGCGCCTAAACCGAGCCTTGGTGCTCTTGCAGGCACAGGTGGGCACGGTGGCCGAAGTAGCTTATCAGGTGGGGTTTGGCAGCCCAGCCGCATTTTCTACGGCCTTCTCGCG
>JAQBNT010000299.1 GCA_028288445.1 Hymenobacter sp.
TTTTTTTCCCCGTGAGGTATGTCCCGGCTGCGGACTTTCCGATCTGCAATGGGTGCAGCCCAGTGGCCTGGGATCTGTGTATGCGGTGACGACGGTAAGGCGCAAGCAGGAATCTGGAGGCGACTACAACGTTTCGCTGATCGACCTTGACGAAGGTGTACGACTGATGAGTCGGGTCGAGGGCTTGGCGCCTTCGGTCGTATATATCGGGATGCGCGTGCAAAGTCGGGTATTGCTTGAAGATGGACGTTCGATCGTGGTGTTCGACCCGCTTGAGGAGTCCCTGCCATGAGCGCCGTGCATGCACCTAATGATTGGCAGTCCCTGCGCGGCAGCGTCGCTATCGCCGGTGCGGCCACCTTTGGCTGTGGTGAGGCGCCAGGCTTCGACGACATGGCACTGCTGGCGCGCGCCGCGCAAGCGGCAGTTGCGGACGCAGGTCTGACGATGCGTGATATTGATGGCCTGTGCACGGCCAGTGTTTCGGCCACCATGTGGCCTATGCCGGTTGTCGAACATCTGGGACTCAACCCACGCTACATCGACGGCACCATGCTCGGTGGATCAAGCTTCATCGCCCATCTCCTGCCGGCCATGCGTGCGTTGCAGGCCGGTCAGTGCAATTCGGTGCTGATCTGCTACGGTAGCGCTCAGCGCACGGCAGCCTTTGGCCGTAAAGAGATCGTTGCCGCGCGCCGCTTTCTGGATCCGCAGCCGTTCGAGCATCCCTACGAACCACTACTACCGGCATCGGCCTATGCGCTGGCCGCCTCGCGCCACATGCATGAGTTCGGCACCACACGCCGCCAACTGGCAGAGGTGGCGGTGGCTGCGCGTTCCTGGGCACAACTGAACCCTGAAGCCTTCATGCGCGATCCGCTCACGCTCGACGAGGTGCTGGCCGCGCGCATGGTGTCCGATCCTTTAAGCGTGCGCGATTGCTGCCTCGTCACCGACGGGGCCGGTGCCATTGTGCTTGTGCGTGCCGAGTGCGCCCCTGACCTGCCCAAACCTCCGGTCTATGTACTGGGAAGTGCCACTGCCGTCTGGCACCGGCAGATTTCGGCGATGCACGATCTGACCGTCACTGCAGCCAGCCAGTCCGGCCGTGAGGCCTATGCGATGGCGGGGCTGGCAGCCAAGGACATTGATGTGGTGCAGTTGTATGACGCCTTCACCATCAACACGCTGCTATTCCTAGAAGACCTTGGCTTTTGCGCCAAGGGCGAAGGCGGCTCCTTTGTCGAGGGCGGAGCCATCGCTCCCGGCGGGCGTCTGCCGGTGAACACCAATGGCGGTGGCCTGTCCTGCGTGCATCCCGGCATGTACGGCATCTTTGCCTTGATCGAGGCCGTACGCCAGCTTCGGGGCGAGGCTGGCAATCGCCAGGTGCGCAATGCACAAACTGCCCTGGCACACGCCAACGGTGGCACCCTCTCGAGTCAGGCGACAGCGATCCTCGGCACGTCCGCAACACTGTGAAGCCAAAATTCCGAAAAACAGCCATGAACCACAAGGAACAAGAACCATGATCCGAGACCCTGAAACTCTCAATGCACTGCTCGACAGCGTCAGCAGATTTGTGCGCGAACGCCTGGTTCCGGCAGAGCAGGAGGTCAGCGAAACCGATGAAATTCCACCCAAAATCGTTGAAGAAATGCGTCAACTGGGTCTGTTTGGCCTCACCATTCCCGAAGAATTCGGTGGCCTTGGCCTCACCATGGAGGAAGAGGTGCGTGTCTTGTTTGAACTGTGCAAGACCTCGCCAGCGTTCCGTTCGATCATAGGAACCACGGTTGGCATCGGCTCGCAGGGCATCTTGATGGACGGAACGCCTGAACAAAAAGCAGAGTACCTGCCGCGTCTGGCAACTGGCGAGTTGATGGCATCTTTTGCATTGACTGAGCCTGATGCAGGCTCGGACGCCGCCTCGCTGCGTACCACCGCCATCCGCGATGGCGACTACTACATCGTCAACGGCACCAAGCGTTACATCACCAATGCGCCCCATGCGGGCATTTTCACCCTAATGGCACGCACGAACCCGGCAGACAAGGGCGCTGGTGGCGTGTCGTCCTTTATCGTTGATGCCAAATCCCCGGGAATCACACTGGGCAAAAATGACAAGAAGATGGGGCAGCAAGGCGCGCATACTTGCGATGTGATCTTTGAAAACTGCCGCGTTCCGGCTGCCAACCTAATTGGCCACAAGGAAGGCCAGGGTTTCAAGACGGCTATGAAAGTGCTGGACAAAGGCCGCATTCATATTGCAGCCGTGTGTGTGGGTGTGGCGCAGCGCATCCTGGACGACGCGCTACGCTACGCAGTGGAGCGCAAGCAGTTTGGCAAGCCTATCGGCGAATTCCAGCTGATCCAGGCCATGCTGGCAGACAGCAAGACCGAGTTGTATGCTGCGCAATGCATGGTGATTGATGCTGCACGTCGCCGCGACGATGGTGAAAATGTCTCGACTGAAGCGTCATGCTGCAAGCTGTTCGCCTCCGAAATGTGCGGCCGCGTGGCAGACCGTGCGGTACAAATACTGGGCGGTGCCGGCTACCTGGCCGACTACGGCATCGAGCGCTTCTATCGTGATGTGCGCCTGTTCCGTCTCTACGAAGGAACCACCCAGATCCAGCAGATCATCATCGGCCGCAACATGTTGCGTGCCGCCCGGGCGTGAACAGACTTCCAACTGAGGACGGCGTTCCTATGCCGTTGCAGCCCGACTGGGTGCCGTTTTTGCGCTTGCTCGGTGCGGTGCAGGAGCCTACGGAGGGAGGTCAAGCCCGTATTCACCTGCCCCAACTGCGCGATGATCTGTGCAACCAGTTGCCAGCGGCACACGGTGGTGTCGTCATGACGCTGCTCGACGTCGCCATGGCGCGCTCGGCGACCTCGCGTCCTGGCGCGCCATCAAACACGGCCGTCACGGTCGAAATGTCATCACGCTTCCTGCATCCAGGGCGCGGCCCGCTTGTGGCCGAGGGGCGAGTCATCAGTAGTGGTCGCTCGTTGTGCACCTGCGAAGCCCATGTGTGCGACGCGTCAGGCACCATCATTGCCTGCGCCATGGGCACATTCAAATATTGGCATGCCCCATTGGGTAATGTCGAATAAACAAAGAACAACCATGAAAATCATTGTCCCCGTCAAGCGCGTCGTCGATTACAACGTCAAGGTGCGCGTCAAGAGCGACGGCAGCGGTGTCGACATCGCCAACGTCAAGATGAGCATGAATCCGTTCGACGAGATCGCCATCGAGGAAGCCGTGCGCCTGAAGGAAAAGGGCGTGGCGCTTGAGGTCATCGCCGTCTCGTGCGGCGTGCTCCAGTGCCAGGAAACGTTGCGCACCGCCATGGCCATTGGTGCAGACCGCGCCATCCTCGTCGAAACCGCTGAAGAACTCCAGCCGCTGGCCGTGGCCAAGCTGCTCAAGGCGCTGGTGGACAAGGAACATGCCCAGCTGGTCATCCTGTGCTAACTGGCGATCGACGACGACTGCAACCAGACCGGCCAGTTGCTCGCTGCCCTGCTGGGCTGGGGCCAGGCCACCTTTGCCTCCAAGGTCGAGGTGGAAGGCGGCGTGGCCAAGGTCACGCGCGAGGTCGATGGCGGGCTGGAAACCCTGTCGCTTGCGCTGCCGGCGATCGTCACCACCGACCTGCGCCTCAATGAGCCGCGCTATGTCACGCTGCCCAACATCATGAAGGCCAAGAAAAAGCCGCTGGAAAACGTCAAGCCCGCCGACCTGGGCGTTGATGTCGCCCCGCGCCTCAAAACCCTCAAGGTCAGCGAGCCGCCCAGGCGCAGCGCCGGCATCAAGGTCGCCGACGTCGCCGCGCTGGTCGACAAGCTCAAGAACGAAGCCAAAGTCATCTAACCAATCACGGAGCCCAACCACCATGACCGCCTTAGTCATTGCAGAACACGACCACGCCAGCATCCGCCCGGCCACCCTGAACACCGTGACCGCCGCCAGCCAGTGCGGCGGCGAGGTGCATGTGCTGGTGGCCGGCTTCAATGCCGCCGCCGCCGCGCAGGCGGCCTCCACCATAGCGGGCGTCACCAAGGTCATCCATGTCGAGGGCGAGCACTTCGCCCACGGCCTGGCCGAGAACGTGGCCGCGCAGGTGATGGCCCTGGCCGGCAGCTACAGCCACCTGTTGTTCCCCGCCACCGCGTCGGGCAAGAACATCGCCCCGCGCGTGGCCGCGCTGCTCGACGTGGGCCAAGTCTCGGACATCACGAAAGTCGATGCG
>JAQBNT010000260.1 GCA_028288445.1 Hymenobacter sp.
AAGCCAATATCAGCCAGTGGGTTACTGCCAAATTTTCTTCGCGGCCCTCGCAAAGGGAGCATCGCTCAGTCACTCAGCACCGTTGCCGCCTCGGCTGCAAACAATTGGATTTGCTGGGCAAATATCAATTATGAAGGAATAATTAACTTTTTAATTATAATAATAATTTTTCTGATTTTAATAAAATACACCTGATGAAAAGTCATTTAATTAATGATAATTCAAAAAAAGCCGCAATCTTTTAACATGTTCTATTGCAATTACCCCGATTGAGTACTCTAGCTTTGGCGCTTCACTCCCAAACTTTTAACCCATTTCACACCATGCGCATGACACTTTCTGTTCGCTACCTGGTGGCACCCTTGCTGGGCGCTCTCCTGCTTGCCAGCTGTTCGAAATCGGAGCTAACGCCGGAGGCTCCGGCGGCGGCCACCGTGTTGCAAAACGTCTCGGCACCGGGCTTCCCCGAAGGGTTTGAAACGGGTACCAAAGCATCCTACACCACCGGTAGCGTCACGCTCGGCTCGGGCTCCTGGACGCTGAACGACGCCCTTATCGGCAACACCACGGCCGATGCCCACACCGGCACCTGGTCGGCCCGGGTGCGCAACAGCGGCTCGCTGAGCATGAACTTCGACCTGGCCGGCGGGGCCGGCGTGGTCACGGTGGGCCACGCCCTGTATGGCACCGACGCCAGCGGCACCTGGGAGTTGTGGGCCAGCGCCAACAGCGGCAGCAGCTACGCCAAAGTGGGCAGCACCATCACCACGAGCAGCACGAGTCTGAGCACGGTTTCCTTCACAGTGAACATCGCCGGCAATGTGCGCCTGCAGGTACGCAAAACCGATGGCAGCACCAACCGCCTGAATTTCGATAACATCACGGTGGAGAGCTACGGTACCGGCGGCGGGAGCGGCGGCACGGGCGGCAAGAAATTCCTCTTCGATGCCACGCATGCTGAACTGGCCGGCAACGCCGACTGGGCCTTGGACGTGGACGGTGGCGTGACGCCGCGCTACCCCACGCCGGCCGCCTCGGGCATCACGGCCAGCACTTCGGAAACGTACTGGACGGCCGCCCTATCCTCCTGGGGCGTGGCCCTGGTGAAGCTGGGCAACTCGGTGGAAAATCTGCCCTCGGGCACGGCCATCAGCTACGGCAATGCTTCGAACCCCCAGGACTTGGCCAACTATAACGTGTTTGTGGTGGATGAGCCCAACACGCTGTTCACGGCGACCGAGAAAACGGCCATCGTCAATTTCGTAAAAAACGGCGGAGGCTTGTTCATGATTTCGGACCACAACGTGTCGGACCGCAACAACGACGGCTACGATTCGCCGGCCATCTGGAATGATTTGATGGCCAACAACTCGGTGCAGGCCAACCCATTCGGCTACAGCATCAACCTCACCAACATCTCGGAAACCAGCAGCAACGTGCTGGCCAGCGGCACCAACACCATCCTGAACGGCTCGCAGGGCGCGGTGACGCAGCTGAAGTTCTCGAACGGCGCGACGATGACCAAGACCTCCGGCTCGGCCGCCACGCCGCTGATTTGGCAGAGCACGGCCTCGCAGGGCAACACCAACATCATGTGCCTGAGCAGCACGTACGGCACCGGCCGGGTGGTGTGCATCACCGACTCGTCGCCGGCCGACGACGGCACCGGCAGCCCCGGCAACACCGTGTACCCCGGCTGGACCGAAATTGCCAGCCACGCCAAGCTGCACCTGAACGCCTCGCTCTGGCTGGCCAAGCAGCAGTAAGCCGTTTGGTTGAATCAAATAGTAAAAGCCCGCTCCCAGGTTTGGGGGCGGGCTTTTTCGTGGGCTTGAGACAGGCGAAAAATATATTCCCAAGATGGAAACGGTTGCGCATGAAGCGCCTTCCGGGAAAGCCGTACTTTTGGCCCTGCCGTTATTCTTACGCCCTTTTTGCCATGAAATTCCCACAATTCATACTGGTTGCCACCGGGCTGCTGCTGCCGCTGCTATCGCCGGCCGCCACCGGTGCTGCCGGCCCCGCCGCTACTCCCAACACCACTGCCAAAGCCGCCCCCGCCGTACGCATCGACCCAACCTATTGGTGGGTGGGCATGAAAAACCCCAAGCTGCAACTGCTGGTGAACGCGCCCGGCATCGCGGGCAGCACGGCTAGCTTGGCCACCTATCCCGGCGTGACGCTGGACAGCCAGCAGAAACTGGAAAGCGCGAACTACCTCATAATCAACCTCACCATCAGCCCCGACACCAAGCCGGGCCAGCTGAAACTGACTTTCAAAGGCGGCAAAAGCCTGACGTACACCTACGAGCTGCGCGCCCGCAACACCGACCCGCAGCGCACGCAGGGCCTCACGCAGGCAGACTTCATCTACATGCTGATGCCGGACCGTTTCTCGAACGGCGACCCGAAGAATGACGTGGTGAAAGGCACCCGCGTGAACCACATTGCCCGCGATTCGATGTACGCCCGCCACGGCGGTGACCTGAAGGGCATCCAGAACCACTTCGACTACTTCAAGGAGCTCGGCGCGACGGCTATCTGGCCCACGCCAGTCATCGAAAACGACATGCCCAAGGCCAGCTACCACGGCTACGCGGTGACGGACTGCTACAAAATCGACCCGCGCTACGGCACCAACGCCGAGTACCAGCAATTTGTGAAAGCCGCCCACGCCGACGGCCTGAAAGTGGTGCAGGACATCGTGCTCAACCACTGGGGCAGCTACCACCACCTGTTCCTCGACAAGCCGGCGGCCGACTGGTTTCACGCCTTCCCCAAATTCACGCGCAGCAACTACAACGCCTTCGCGCTGAACGACCCCTACGGCTCGAAGCGCGACTACATCTTGTTCAACGACGGCTGGTTTGATACCACGATGCCCGACGTGAACCAGGGCAACCCACTGGTGGCTACCTACATCATTCAAAACTTTCTGTGGTGGGTGGAATCGACGGGAATTGATGGATATCGCGTTGATACCTACCCCTATTCCGAGCCGAACTTCCTGATGGCCTGGGGCAAGGCTATCAGCGAGGAATACCCCAAGCTGGCGCAGTTTGGCGAGGCTTGGGAGGGCACGGAGGCCGAGCAGGCCTTCTTCGCCCAGAACATTCTGCCGCCGGTGAACGGCTTTAAGTCGAACATGCCCGGCCTGCTGGATTTCCAGATTTGCTTCGCAATTTCGGACGCGTTGAAAACTGAAAACGGCGACCTGAGCAAGCTCTACCACGCCCTGCAGGGCGACTGGCTGTACGTAGACGCCACCCGCAACGTGCCCTTCCTCGACAACCACGACATGAGCCGCTTCTACTCGGTGATTGGCGAGGATTTCGGCAAGTTTAAAACCGGCATTGCCTGGCTACTCACGCTGCGCGGTACGCCCCAGCTTTACTACGGCACCGAGGTGCTGATGAAGAACTTCTCGAACCCCGACGGCAAGGTGCGCGAGGATTTCCCCGGCGGCTTTCCAGGCGACAAAACCAACTACTTCACCACGCGCCCCAGCGGCCAGGCCGGCGAGGCGTTCGACTACGTGAGCAAGCTGGCCAACTACCGCAAGGCCCACCCCGTGCTGAGCAGCGGCAAGCTGATGCAGTTTATCCCGCAGGATGGCGTGTACACCTACTTCCGGTATTCGGACAGTGAGAGTGTGATGATTATCGCCAACAACACGAAGGATGAAAAGAAGGTGGACGGGACGCGGTTTGCGGAGCGGACGGACGGGTTTACTTCCGGCACGGAGGTGGTGAGCGGGGCCACCATCAGCGACCTGAAAAACTTGACCGTGCCCGCCCACACGGCTTGGGTGGTGGAACTGCGGAAATAATCCGGCGGTTCGTTTAAACTGTTTCGTTTGTCGAACCCGGCAGATTTGCTTTTTCTCCCTAACTCTTCGCGCCCATGACCGACCTCACCGACCAAGTTGCCATCGTCACCGGCGCGAGCCGGGGCATTGGCAAAGCCATTGCGCTGCTGCTGGCCCTGCAAGGCGCCAAAGTAGTAGCAGTGGCCCGCAGCGAAGACGAACTCCTGGACCTCGGCCAGAAAACCCAGGGCCTGTGCATCGTGGCCGACGTTTCGGACGAAGCCGACGCTAAGCTCGTCGTGGCCGAAACGCTGAGCCGCTACGGCTGCCTCGACATTCTGGTGTGCAACGCCGGCGTGGGCTCGTTCAACGAGCTGGAGCAGTTCGACGCGGCCGAGTGGGACCGGATTTTTGACACCAACGTAAAGGGCACCTTCCTGCTATGCAAGGCCGCCGTGCCGCATTTCAAAGCTCGGAAAAAGGGTCACATCGTGGGCATTACTTCCGATGTAGCCAAACGCACCTTCGCCCACGGCACGGCCTACGGGGCCAGCAAGTTTGCCCAGGATGCCGTGCTGGCCAGCCTGCGCAAGGAAGTGCGGCCGCACGGCATCAAGGTGAGCACCATCTATCCCGGCTTGGTGGATACTTACTTCAACGACACCACCCCCGGCAGCGCGGAGAACGAGAAAACCCACCTCCGCCCCGCCGACGTGGCCCAAGCCGTGCGCTACGTGCTGGAAGCGCCCACGCATGTGGTGGTGGATGAGCTCATGCTGCACCCGCTCACGCAGGAGTGGTAACGCTGCGCTTAAGGAAGAATGAAGAGTTAAGAATGAGGAATTTTTGACTGTGCGTAATTCTTCATTGCTCATTCTTCATTCCTCATTAAGCAAAGCGTTAACTTGCCGCATCATGAAAAAACTGTTGCTGGCCGGCGGCCTCTTCTCTTTGGCTGCTTTCGCATTGCCCAACCCGCCCGTGGACAAAAAACACCCCAAAGCCACCGACCCAAATACCACCGCCGAGGTTCCGAAGGACAATAAGCTGGTCATCTACCAGTTGATGACGCGCCTGTTCGGCAACAAAGTGGCGCTGAACAAGCCATACGGCACCATCAGCGAGAACGGCTGCGGCAAATTCAACGACATTACCGATAAGGCCCTCGACGAAATCAAGGCCCTGGGCGTGAGCCATGTCTGGTATACCGGCGTGATTGAGCACGCCACCATGACGGACTACACCGCCGCCGGCATTCCGGCCGACGATGCCGACGTGGTGAAGGGCCGCGCCGGCTCGCCGTACGCCATCAAGGACTACTACGACGTGGCCCCCGACCTGGCCGTGACGGTGAAAAACCGCATGTCGGAGTACGAGGCCCTGATTAAGCGCACCCACGACCACGGCCTGAAAGTCCTCATGGACTTCATCCCGAACCACGTGGCCCGCTCCTACAAGTCGGACGCTAAGCCTCAGGGCGTGGTTGATTTGGGCGCGCAGGACGACAAGACCAAGGCTTTCGCGCCCAACAACAACTTCTACTACCTACCCGGCAAAGCCTTCGTAGTACCCGCCAACTACAACCCGCTCGGCCCGCTGAAAGGCCCGCGTGAAGATGGCAAATACGCCGAAAACCCCGCCAAAGCCACCGGCAACGACGTTTTCTCGGACGCGCCGAGCGTGAACGACTGGTTCGAAACCGTGAAGCTGAACTACGGCGTGGACTACGTGAACGGCCGCAAAACCTACTTCGAGCCCGTGCCCGACACCTGGAAGAAGATGCGTGACATCCTCGTGTTCTGGGCCGGTAAGAACGTGGACGGCTTCCGCTGCGACATGGTGGAAATGGTGCCCGTCGAGTTCTGGGCCTGGGTGATTCCAGAGTTGAAAAAGGTGAAGCCCGGCCTCGTATTCATCGGCGAAGCCTACAACCCGAAGGAATACCGGACCTACCTGGAAAAGGGCCATTTCGACTTCCTGTATGACAAAGTGGGCCTCTACGACGACCTGCGCAAGCTGATGCGCCAGGAAGGCACTACCGAAGACATCACCAAAGTGTGGAAAGAGGAAAGCAACGGCTTCTCCTCACACATGCTGCGCTTTCTGGAAAACCACGACGAGCAGCGCATTGCCTCGCCGGACTTCGCCACCGACCCGCGCCGCGCCATCCCGGCCATGGCCGTGACGGCCACGCTGGCCAGCGGCCCGGTGATGCTCTATTTCGGGCAGGAAGTGGGCGAGCCCGCCCGCGGCACCGAGGGCTTCAGCAGCGAGGATGGCCGCAGCAGCATCTTCGACTATTGGGGCGTACCCGAACACCAGAAGTGGCTGAATCAGGGCAAGTTCGACGGCGGCAAGCTCAGCCCCGAGCAGAAAAGCCTGCGCGACTATTACCGCCGCCTCCTCACCCTCACCAGCAGCAGCGAGGCCATCCGCAAGGGCCGCTTCTACGAGCTGCAGGACGCCAACAACCTGGGCAAGGAGTACAACCAACGCCATCTCTATACCTACCTGCGCTACACCGCCACCCAGCAGTTGCTCATCGTGGTCAATTTCAGCGCCGACAAAACCTACAAGCCCGTCCTCACCATTCCGGCCGAAGCCATGACGGCCATGGGCCTGAGCACCAAGAAATTCTACACCTACACCGACCTCCTCGCCGAGGGTGAGCCGCGCAACGCCCTCAACCTGACCCTGGCCCCGCTATCAGCCCATATTTTCGAGATAAAGTCGCGCTGACATCGTCCGGCTTTGCCGGCAAATCATTAACTTCAAACATTGTAGCACGCTCATTATCAAAGCGTCTTCCACCTTCTTCCCTCCACCCACATGGCTGCTCCCACCGCCGTCGCCACCTCCTCCAGTACCCGCGAAAAACCCCGGCTTAGCTTCTGGCAAATCTGGAACATGAGCTTCGGCTTCCTCGGCATTCAGTTCGGCTTTGCGTTGCAAAACAGCAACATGAGCCGAATTTTTGAAACCATGGGGGCCAAAACCGACGAAATTGCCTTCCTCTGGCTGGCCGCGCCCATCACGGGCCTGCTGGTGCAGCCCGTCATCGGCTACCTCTCCGACCGGACGTGGAGTCCGCGCTGGGGCCGCCGCCGGCCGTTCTTCTTCGTGGGCGCGCTGCTGGCCTCGCTGGCGCTGATGGTGATGCCCAACGTGACGGCCCTGTGGATGGCCGCCGGCATGCTCTGGATTCTCGATTCGAGCATCAACATTTCGATGGAGCCCTTCCGGGCGCTGGTCGGCGATTTGTTGCCCTCGCAGCAGCGCACCACCGGCTTCGGGGCCCAGACGTTTTTTATCGGCGTGGGCGCCATCGTGGGCTCGTCGCTGCCCTGGATGTTCGCCAACTGGTTCGGCGTTTCCAACACGCCCGAGCCCGGCCACATCTCGCTTTCGCTGAAATACGCCTTCTACGTGGGCGGCCTGGTGTTCTTCCTGGCCGTGCTCTGGACCATCCTGCGCACCAAGGAATACCCGCCCGAAAACCTGGCCGAGTTCGAGGCCGAGAAGGCCCGTACCGCCGGCTTCGCCAACGGCCTGAAGGAGTCATTCGAGGGCATTTTCCACATGCCCAAAACCATGCGCCAGTTGGCCGTGGTACAGTTCTTCTCGTGGTTTGCGCTGTTCTCGATGTGGATTTACACCACGCAGGCCGTCACCAGCCACATTTTCCATACCACCGACACTGCCTCGGCCATTTACAACAAGGGCGGCGACTGGGTGGGCGTGTGCTTCTCAGTGTACAACGGCCTGTCGGCGGTGGTAGCGTTGCTGCTGCCAGTAGTAGCCCGCGCCACCAGTCGCCGCTTCACCCACATGCTGGCCCTGGTGCTGGGCGGCATGGGACTGATTTCGATTTACTTCATTCAGGATTACCACTACATTCTGGTTTCGATGGTGGGCGTGGGCATTGCCTGGGCCAGCATCCTGAGCGTGCCCTACGCCATGCTGGCGGGCGCGCTGCCGTCCAACAAAATGGGCTACTACATGGGCGTGTTCAACTTCTTCATCGTGATTCCGCAGGGCGTGGCCGGCCTGATTCTGGGGCCGCTGACGAAACACGTTTTCCACGACCAACCCATCTTCACATTGATACTCGGCGGCGCATCCATGATAATCGCGGGCTTCTTGACCCTGCGCGTGCACGACGCCGACGACATCCGCCTGCCCGCCGAGCCGGAGCCCGCCGAAAGTCTGGGCTACGATGCCTTAGCCCCCGCCAACCCGCAGGTATAGCGTTCTATTTTCAACAAAAAGCCCGTTTCTTCAACAGAAACGGGCCTTTTTATTGATTCACGAATTTGATAACTCAGCTTTTGATAATCATTTCTGCTACCTCACGTCCAGTGGCCAGGGCGGCATTCAGCGAGGGGTAGGCAGTCCAGTCGCCGCAACGGTAGAGGTTTTCGGCCAGTTTCAGGGGTTGCTCTACGGGCTGGCCGGGCAGGTACACGGGCAGCGCCGTGGGGATGCGGTAGCTGCGCAGGTGCTCCCACTGCCGGGCGGCCGGCCCGAACCACGCGGCCAGCTCCTCGCGCAGGCGCGCCGTCAGCTCTTCTTCGCCGAGGCTGCGCTCGCCGTGGGTGCTCACGGAAATCAGGGCGCGGCCGGCCGGGGCGTACGCGCCGCTCACATCGGCGGGGAAGGCCACGTTGTGGGCCAGCGCGCCGGGGGCCGCGTTCAGGCGAAGCAGCTTGTCGTTGCGGCCCGGCGAGTGGCCGCCGGGCGTGGCGAAGTAGGTGCAGGTGGTGAGGCGGGCGGCCGTGGGAATGCCGACCGGCTGGGCCGTGAGGCTGTCGTCGGGGTTGCCGCTGCGGCCGGCCAGCAGGCGCAGGGAGCTCAGGCCGTCGGTGGCCAGCACCACGGCGGAGGCCGGCAATACCTGGCCCGTGGTGAGGCGCACCTGCGTGCCGTCTACCACGCCCGCCACCGGGGAGTTGAGGCGCACGGTGCCGGCGGGCAGGCGGGCGGCCAGCTGCTCGGGCAGCTGCTGCATGCCCAGAGCTGGCACGGCGGCCTCGCCGGTCACGAACTGCTGGAACACGAACTCGAAGAAATTGCTGGCCGTGGTGAGCTCCCTATCGAGGAAAACGCCGCCGAAAAACGGCTTGAAGAATGCGTTTATCATTGGCTCGCTCCAGCCGTAGCGCTGCAGGAAGCTGAGGGTATCGGTGGCGGGGCGGGCCAGCAGCTCTTCGGGGGTGTATTTGAGGACGTGCCGTACCAGGCTGAGGATGCGGAGCTTGTCGGGTAGAGTGCCGATGGGGGATTTGAGGGCTGAAAAGGCGGCTAGGGGGGCTTGCAGAGGGTTTTGCAGGGTGGTTTGCTGGCCGTCGGCCAACCGGATGACGGCCCCGGAGCGGAAGGCTTTCAGGTGGAGGGCGCCGTAGTCGAAGATGCGCCGGGCCTCGGGGTAGTTGGTGAGCAGCACCTGGAAGCCACGGTCGAGCCGGAAGCCGTCGGGGGTGAAGTCGGTGCGGACGCGGCCGCCCACGGCATCGGCGGCTTCAAGCACGAGCACGGGGCGGCCGGCGCGGTGCAGCCAGGTGGCGCAGGCCAGCCCGGCCATGCCGGCCCCGATGATGATGATGGGTTGGGGGGAGGAAGTCATACGCGGAAAGCCCCTCTATACGGATTACGGCCACAATCGGCGGCAGGCTCGGGGATGCCTGGCTTATCGTAACGCGGGGCCGCGCGGAGATGTTCGGCACGGGCACCGGGCTGGGCGGCGTGGGGTGAAAACGGACTTCGGCCCGCTGGGCCGCCGGTGCGCGTGGCGGGGTAGTGCGTGGGTGTGGGGACGGGGATGGGTGTCGGCGGTGGTTCGGGCCGAGGCGATGGTTTCGTTCAACGACGGGCGGAGCGCCGCTCCGCCCCTACTCGTTGGCATGTGGTAAAGCCCTGACTGGTACGACCCGGCGCTGGTGGGGGCCGGCTTGTGAAATCAAGACTATGAACTTTCAACTACCAATCGAGAACCGATTAAGAGCTGTCGAACAGGGAATTGTACCATTCGGGCGGCGAATGCGAGGCGGGTGGGGCCGGCGAGGAGCGGGCTACTGCCGCACTTGAGGCGGCCGGGGGCGGGTTGGGGGAGGCGAAAAGGGGCTTGAAGGGGGCCAGAACGGGGGTGGAGCGGGCTGCGGGGGCTTGGGAACGGGCACGGGGCGGGGCGGCGGCAGGGTGGCGGGTGGCGGGGGGCTATTTGACTGAATTTTAGGGAGAAATAGCAAAAATTGAGTATGGAGCAAAAGGGTAAATTGTATTTTTTAATGAAACAGAAAACGGCGGGCGATGGGTGGACGTTTGGTGAAGTACCGCTCTATACATTTGCCGGCACCAGCGCTCGGCTGGTCCTTTCTACTGTTACGGATGCTCAATCTATCGATGTCGCAAAGCGACCTGACGCGGGTGCTGCCGCTGGCCTGGCAGAATTACCTGGACTACCAACCCTCGCTGGCCAAGTACAAGGTGCGGTATACGCCGGAGCTGGCCACGGCGGCGCTGGGCCGCTTTGAGGCGGCGCTGCTGCTGCCCGACGTGCAGGCCCGCAACGCCGACCCGGAGCTGACGCGGATTGAGCTGGCGGCGCAGGGGCGCGAGTTTCTGGAGGTGTGGCAGTGGCTGGAGGGGTACATTGAGGACACGTATCCGGGGGCGGCGAGCTACAAGGCCATGCGCGACGCGGCGGGCTACAAAAGCTACGCGGCGGCGGCGGGCTCGGACTGGTCGGCGATGACGGCGCTGATGAATTCGGCCAAGCAGTTTGTGAAGCTGCACGACAAGGAGCTACAGGAAAAAGGGGACATGCCCGACACCTTCGCGGCGCGGGTGACGGCGGAGGCGGCCGATGTGGAAACCCTGCTCCTGCGCATGGCCCGCGAGGCGCAGGCGGCCACGGATGGCACGTCGGCCCGCCTGACGGCGCTGCTGGCCTGCCTGGAAGAATTCATGGGGGTGAGCCGCGACGCGCAGCGCGTGTTTCTACGGCAGCCCGACGTGGCGCGGCTGTTTCAGGTGGAATACCTGCGGGGCCTGGTGGGGGGCGGGGCGCAGGCGGGGGTGCGCGGCACCCTCACGCGGGCCGGTGGTGGCCCGGCCGCCGGGGTGCCGGTAGCCATCGCGGGCCTAGCCGACACGGTTTCGGATGCCGACGGGCGCTTTGCGCTGGCCGTGGCGGCGGGCACCTACACGGTGGTGCTGGGCGGCAATGGCGGCAGCGGCGGCTGGGCGCGGCAGGAGCTGCCGGTGACGGTGGAAGCGGGGGTGAAGAAGCGGGTGGATGGGGTGATGGGGAAGGTGGGGTAAGTGGGTGTTTGATTCTCTAACTAACTAAAAACATAAACATGAACGAAATATTTATCAGTCATGCCGTAGCCGACAAGCCTCTTGTTGACGAACTTATTGCCCTGATAGAAGGGGGTATAGGAGTGCCTCAAAACAGTATTTTTTGTGTTTCTCAGCCAGGGCAGCGAGTGCCAACTGGGAAGGACTTTAAAACCTACATCAAGGAAACGCTAGAAGGAGCGCAACTCGTGATTGCGCTAATTACCCCCAATTATTATAATAGCGCGTTTTCAATGTGCGAACTAGGAGGAGTCTGGCTGCAATCAAAAGAGTTTATCCCCCTTATCGCTTCCCCTCTGAATTTTGCAGACTTGAAGGCGGTTTTAGTAGGCGTGCAAGCACTTAAAATAGCTGATGAAACTGACCTCGATACAATGAGGGATGATATAGTAAGCATTATCAGCCTTGCTAATGCATCAAAAACTGCACGATGGAATACACGACGAGATAAATTCTTGAAAAGCTTAAAAAGCGTGATAACGAAACTGCCAGATAGCAGTCCTATCGCTAAAAGTGAACACGAGAATGCACTTACTCAGCTTAAAGGTTATAAAGAAGAGGCTTTAAGTCAGCAAGAAGAAATTGATAAACTCAATAAGAAGATTGAGCGCCTGAAATCAGTCAAAGATTCAGCAGGTTTCGCTGAAGTTATTGCGGAATTCACGGAAATTCCGGCTCAATTTGAGAATCTGGTTTCAGAATGTAAAGCTGCTTTAAGGGATTTTTCTACAGTTGTTCTTAAAACAATCTTTGCCAAGTTTAAAGGCGACGACTACTTCCCAAAAGATGAAGAATGGGAGGAAGCTAGGGAGGAAATTAACGAAGGTTTACTGCTTGAAAACTCGGACGAGAATGGCGTTAGACCAAATGAATCAGACACTGATATTTTGGAAGCTATAGAAAAGTTAGGTTCTCTGAGCCAATGGTTGTCGGAAAGTGACGAGGAATTCAGCGAATGGTATTCGAACACTTTCAAGGGGGTGACTGATAACATTCGAGTAAAGCCATTTTGGCGCAAACACTTGGTTGATGACAGGGCTTTTTGAATAGATGAAGCTGCGCCTCACAGGGAGTGGCCCTGCTGACACGTTCTGGTAGCCCTTTGCCGCTATTGCGGCTGGGGAGGCACCCGCTGCCAGGGTGAGATTGGGCGCGGGGTGGGTGGAGTGTATGGGCGTTTTAGAAAGAAAAAGGAGCGGCCAGCAACCCGATTTGGGCTGCTGGCCGCTCCTTTTATAATGAAGCTGTTTAGAAAGGCGGTTGTCATCCTGAGCGGAGCGAAGGACCTTATCATGTTAGCACCAATTGCTCAAACGTGATAAGGTCCTTCGCTCCGCTCAGGATGACAGCGCCGCGCCCTACTGCTATTGAGTTGTTAGTCGTCTTTGTGAAACTGTTCGGTTATTTCCTTGACGGTGATTCCGAATTTTCGGATGATGCTGCGGATGATGAGCGTTTTGCCATCGGGCATGAGGTACATGTGCTGGGTCATGCTCACGCGGTGGATTGGGCCTTTGTCGGCTACTTTCAGGCGGAAGCTCCAGGTGAAATAATTGCCGTATAGTTTGCCGTGGGCCGTGCCGGCGATGTCGCTGCCGGTGGCGTCGACGTGGTGGGCGTCGATGATGTTGAAGGTGAAGGTGCGGTGGGTGGGCTTGCTGTCTTCGGAATGGAGGTCCTGCTCCATGCGGAGGGTGCCGTTGGCGAGGACCCCGGCCGTTTGGGTGGTAATGCGTTCGGCAGGCTGGCCGCTGGGGGATTCGATGACGCCGGTGGAATGGGTGTGGCCGCCGAAGAATGTTATCGGGTCGGTGGTTGAGGTGGTGCTGCTGAAACTTTCGGGCTTTAGCGAGGAGCAGCCGACTAACGCAAAAAAGCTCAGACAGGCGGCGAGGGCGTTATTTTTCATGCGGGCGATTGCGCATTGATGGGGCGCGGGCCGGGGGCCGGCACCCGTGCGCTGGGGCCCCATACGGAAACGGCCGAAGCGTGACTAGAACAGCTTTGGCATCTTGTGCTCCCGCCATTTTTTGCGGGTTTTCATCGTCCAGAATTCGGCCACGCCGGGGCGTTGCAGGCTGAGCTGCCACGCGCCCATGGGCTGGCCCAGCCGGTAGCCGGTGGCCTGGTCCTGCGGAAATTTCTGCTTAATAAGGGCGTAATCGGCGGCCAAAATATCCTTGCCCACTTCGCCGTGGCAGCGCAGGCACAGCTGGTTGCTCAGCACAATGGGCCGCTGGTAGAAGAATACCTCCTGCGACAGCCGCTTGATGGTGCGCACCGCATCGGGACGCATTTCCTCGGCCAGCAGCGGGGCCTGGCTGGCGGGGTTGCGCGGCCGCTCGCTCACGCGGTGGGCCGTGGCCTTGAGCACGCCGGCCAGGGAATCGATGGCCCCGTAGGTTTCGGGCTTGCAGAAACCTATTGCGCGGGCCACGCCACCGGCGGACAACTCGCGGGCCAGGGTGCGGCGCAGCAGCGAGTCGGCGGTGGCGGTGAGGGAGTCGCCGGCCCAGCGGGTGGCGCGCAGCAGGTCCTTGGGCATGATGCGCTTCACCTCCCAGTTTTCGGCCTCTATGCCAATGCGCTTGCTGTCCTTGAGGTGCTCCACCTGGTCGGGGCGGCAGGCGGTGAAGGCCAGGACCAGCGCCGGCAGGGCAATTTTATACAGCAGGTTTTTCACGGATGCGGGCATTTAGAACGACACAAAAGAACGTCATGCAGAGCGTAGCGAAGCATCTTGCCCGCCACCACTAATCCTCTATCAATGGATTTAGTTTCGCGGTAAAGATGCTTCGCTACGCTCTGCATGACGTTCTTTTTAAAGCTACCGAATTACATAAGGTAGGCCTTCAAATCTTCGTAGTTAACCGCCAGCGGTACGCTTCGTTTGGCGCGGCCCTGCAATGCTTGCACCACGGCCGGCAGCGCAATGGCCCGGCCCAGGATGGGCTCCACCACGTCGGGGAATTTCACGGGGTGGGCCGTGGCCAGAATCAGGCCGGCCGCGCCCGCGTGCTGGGCCTGGTAGCGGCGCAGGGCCGTATAGGCCACCGCGCCGTGCGGGTCGAGCAGGTAGTCGTCGCGCTCCCACACCTGCCGGATGGCGGCTACGGTATCGGCGTCGCTCACGGTATCAGCGCTGAGGGCGGCGCGCAGCTTGTTCAGGTCGTTATCGAACAGCTCCAGAATACGGACGAAGTTGCTGGGGTTGCCCACATCCATGGCGTTGGAGAAGGTGGGCACGGCCGGGCGGGGCGTGAAGGTGCCCGTGCGCAGGTACACCGGCACGGGCTCGTTGGCATTGCAGGCCGCGATGAAATGCCCCAATGGCAGCCCCGAGGCCTGCGCCAGCAGCCCCGCGCACAGGTTGCCGAAGTTGCCGCTTGGCACCGACACCACCGGCGCGGCGGCCCCGGCCGGCCACTGCTGCATGGCGAAGCAATAGTACAGCTGCTGCGGCAGCCACCGCGCCACATTGATGGAGTTGGCCGAAGTCAGGAAGCGCTTCCGTGCCAGCTCAGGGTCCAGAAAGGCCTGTTTCACCAGCGCCTGGCAGTCGTCGAAGGTGCCGTCCACTTCCAGCGCCGTGATGTTCTGGCCCAGCGTGGTGAGCTGCTGCTCCTGCACGGGGCTCACTTTGCCCGAGGGGTAGAGAATCACCACTTCTACGCCCGGCACGCCCAGGAAGCCGCTGGCTACGGCCCCGCCGGTATCGCCGGACGTGGCCACCAGCACGGTCACGGGCGGCGTGTCGCCGCGCTGCGCGAAGTAGCCCAGGCAGCGGCTCATAAACCGCGCCCCCACGTCCTTGAACGCCAATGTCGGCCCATGAAATAACTCCAGCGCCGACACCCCCGCCGACACCCCCGCCGCCACCGGCACCAGCGGAAAGGCAAAATCCACCGCCTCGGCGCAGATGCGCTGCAAGTCGGCCTCGGCAATAGTGCTGCCCACGTAGGGCCGCATCACATTGAAGGCCACGGTGGCCTTGCTCAGGTGGCCCAGTTCGCGCAGGAAGCCAAGTGAGAACTTTGGAATGCTTTCGGGGAAGTACAGGCCGCCATCCGGGGCCTGCCCGGTGATGGTGGCGGTGCGGAAATCAACCAGCGGCGACTGGTGGCGGAGGCTGTAGTATTTCATTTTTATTGTTTGCTAATTCTATATAATCGTCTGTCATCCCGAGCGCAGCAAAGGACCTTATCACGCCTGAACGACTATTATTCTGCCGTGACAAGGTCCTTCGCTACGCTCAGGATGACAGACGATTTTCTCTACTCCTCCTCGACCACCCGCGCCCCCGTCGTGCCCACCGGCCCCACGTACACGTTGCATTCAATCTGCAACTCCGTGAACACGCTGCCCATCGCCGCGCCCACGGCCTGCGCCGTTTCCTCGGTCCGGTTCAACATGAAAATCGACGGCCCCGAGCCCGAAATACCGCCGCCAATGGCCCCTGCCGCCAGCGCCCGCATTCGCGCCTCGGCCAGGCCGGGGATGAGCGGCAGCCGAGCCGGCTCCACGATGTAGTCGTCGAGCGAGCGGCCGATGAGGTCATAATCGGCCAGCAGGAAGCCCGAAACCAGGCCCGCCACGTTGGCCCACTGGCGCACGGCCAGGCCCAGCGGCACGGTAGCCGGCAGCACCTTGCGCGAATCACTGGTTTTCACCTCAATCTGCGGATGCACCACGGCCACCCACAGCGGCGGCGCGGGCAGGGCAATGATGTCAATGGCCGGCTCCAGCGCCCGTACTACGGTGAAGCCGCCGAAAATGGCCGGCGCGATGTTATCGGCGTGGCGCGCACCGGAGGCCACGGCCTCCCCTTCCATGGCAAAATCCACCAATTGCATTTTGGTAAAGCGGTTGCCCAGCAGCGCATTGGCCGCCACCACCGCGCCGGCCGCGCTGGCCGCACTGCTGCCCACCCCGCTGCCCGGCATTATGCCTTTGGTAATTTCCAACTCAAAGCCCACTGCCTCCGGCACGTGCTTCAGCAGCGCCAGCAGGGCTACGCCGGCCACGTTGTGCAGGGGGTCGGTGGGCAGGTTGTACGGGTCGTGGTGCTGAATGCGGATGCCTGGCTCGGCGCTGCGCGTAAGGCGAATGGTATCGAAAGGCGCGGCCAGGGCCAGGCCAAAAACATCGAAGCCGCAGCCCAGATTGGAGAGCGTGGCGGGGGAGTGAACGAGAACGGAATCAGGCATAGTAGCGCGGACTTTTAGTCCGCGAGTCAGAATAGTTAAGAATTGTCCCGAAGCACCAGACGATAATACTCGCGAACTAAGAGTCCCTGCCGGGTACGACCACGCTACAACCTCGCGGCGCGAATAATATCCGCAAACACCCCCGACGCCGTAACCTCCGCCCCTGCTCCCGCCCCCTTCACCACCAACGGCTGGGCCACATACCGGTCGGTGTAGAAGAGTACCACGTTGTCCTTGCCGCGCAGGTCGTAAAGGTCGTGGCCCGGCGCTACAGTTTGCAGGCCCACGGCGGCGCGGCTATCAGCGTAGCGGGCCACAAATTTCAGGCGCTTGCCGGCCGCTGTAGCCGCGTCGTAGAGGGCGCGGAAGTGCGCTTCGTGCGCCGCCATCTGGGTGTAGAAGGCTTCCACATCACCTTCGAGGCAGGCAGGCGGCAGGAAGGTATCGATTTCGATGTCGCTCATTTCCATTACCTGGCCGGCCTCGCGGGCGAGGATGAGGATTTTGCGGGCCACGTCCGAGCCGCTCAGGTCGAGGCGTGGGTCGGGCTCGGTGTAGCCTTCGGCCTGGGCCTGGCGCACCACATCGGCGAAGGGCCGGCTGCCGTCGTAATTGTTGAACACAAAGTTGAGCGTGCCGGAAAGCACCGCTTCCATGCGCCGGACCACGTCGCCGCTGCGCGTGAGGTCATTCAGCGTGCCGATGATGGGCAGGGCTGCGCCCACGTTCGTCTCAAACAAGTAGCTGGCGTTGAATTCCTTCGACAGGCTTTTGAGCTTGGCATAATGCGCGTAGTCCGACGACGCAGCCACCTTGTTGCAGGCCACGATGGCCACGCTTTTCGCCAGTAAGTCGGCGTAGATGCCGGCGGCGGCCGGATTGGCCGTCACGTCCACGAAAATGGAATTACGCAGGTTGCGGGCGATGATGAGTTGGGTGAATTCCTCCAGCGTTTGGGCCGGGGCCTGCGCCAATTCTTCGGGCCAGGCAGTGAGGTCGAGGCCTTCTTCGTTTATCAGGCAGTGGCGGCTGTTGGCAATGGCCACCACGCGCACCTGCAAACCGAGCTTCTCTAGCAGGTGCGACTGCTGCCGCGCCAGCTGCTCCAGCAGCTTGCTGCCCACGTTGCCGGGACCGAGGATGAACAGGTTCACCTGCTTCTTGGTAGCCTCGAAAAAGGCCTCGTGCAGCACGTTGATAGCCTTTCGCACATCGGCGGCCCGAATCACGGTCGAGATATTTTTCTCCGAAGCGCCCTGCGCGATGGCCCGGATATTCACCCCATTCTGCCCCAGCGCCCCAAACAGCTTGCCGCTGGTACCGGGGTGGTTTTTCATATTCTCGCCCACCAGCGCCACGATGGCGAGGTCGGTTTCGGGCCGCAGCGGCTCGATGCGGCCACCCGCAATTTCTGTGGCAAACTCCTCATCAACGGCCACCTGGGCGGGCGCGGCATCCTGCGCGTTCACCCCCACGCAAATAGAATGCTCGGAGGAGCTTTGGGTAATGAGAATCACGTTGATGCGCTCCCGGGCCAGGGCCTCAAACAGCCGCTTCGAGAAGCCGGGGATGCCCACCATGCCGCTGCCTTCCAGGTTCAGCAACGTGAGGTTGCCGATGCTGGAAATGCCCTGCACCACGGCCGGCGTGCGCGGCGGCTCCACTTCCACCAGCGTGCCGTAGTCGTCGGGGGCGAAGGTATTTTTAATCCAGAGCGGAATCCCGCGCTGCATCACCGGCTGAATAGTAGGTGGATACAGCACCTTCGCGCCAAAGTGCGACAGCTCCATGGCCTCCTGATACGAGATGTGCGCAATGGGCCGGGCACTGCGCACGAGGCGCGGGTCGGCAGTCATCATCCCGCTCACATCGGTCCAGATTTCGAGGACCTCGGCATCGAGCGCGGCGGCCAGCAGGGCGGCAGTGTAGTCGGAGCCACCCCGGCCCAGGGTGGTGGTGGTGCCGTGGCCATCGGCGGCAATGAAGCCGGGCACGACCCAGATTTTCGCGGAATTGTTAGCCTTGAAATCAGCTACTTGCTTCTCCGTGGTGGTCATATCCACTTCGGCCGTGCCGAAGCGGGAATTGGTGCGAATGAGCTGCCGGGCATCAGCCCACACGGCCTCCAGGCCTTGCACTTTGGCCACGGACGCGATGAGGTGCGACGACAGCAGCTCACCGTAGCTCATCAGCTTATCCAGCGTTCGGGTTGACAATTCGCCCAGCGCAAAAATGCCGTTGCACAGGCTGGTTACCTCCCCAAACTGGGTTACCAGCTGGCCTTCGGCGGCCGTGTGCGCGGTGGGCAGCAATTCCTGCACGGCCGTGCGGTGGCGGGCAGCCAGTTGCAACAAGGTGTCACGGTAGCCCGCGTCGCCCGCGGCAGCGGTTCGGCCCGCCCCAATCAGGGCATCGGTAGTTCCGCCCAGCGCCGATACGACCATGACGACCGGCCCGCGCTCGGCAGCCGTGGCTACGATGGCCAGCGACTTGCGGATATTATTGGCAGAGGCCACCGAAGTGCCTCCGAATTTCAACACTTGCATTGCAGTTTCTGGTTGGTGAAGTTGCGGTGCCGCTTGGGTGGGAAGTGCGAAACCAGAAGAGTTTGAGAGCCTGAACGGGGACGCTTGGGGCGTAAAAAAAGCTGTTTGGCGGGGTGAGCACCGGAGTGAAATAGCTGTGCTACGCCACTACCCGGCCCCGCCGCGCCCAAACAGACGGGCGCAATGTAGGGCGCACCGGGGCCATTTTCCGCATCCGTTCGGCGGTTTGTTTGGCACGCTGGCCCGCCGGTGGTATTCGCCCGGATAAGTCAGCGAACCAACGTACTGAATAGCGGTGTTTAGAATCCGTATCTTTGCAGACTATCTGATTATTTCCCGAACACCCGATGCTCGATAAACTAGAAGCCATCAACCAGCGCTACGAAAACGTCAACGAAGAGCTGATGCAGCCCGACGTGATGTCGGACCTGAAGCGCTACAAGTCCCTGAACAAGGAGTACAAAGAGCTGGGCAAGATTGTGGCGCAGTACCGCAACTACCAGCAGGTACTCAGCAACATTGAAAACGCCCGCGAAGTCATTGCCACCGAAAAGGACCAGGACTTCCGCGAGATGGCCAAGGCCGAGCTCGACGAGCTGCAGCCCGAACAGGAGCGCCTCGAAGAAGTGATTAAAGACCTGCTGCTGCCCAAGGACCCCAACGACTCGAAAGACGTCATCATGGAAATCCGGGCCGGTGCGGGCGGTGACGAAGCGGCCATTTTTGCCGGCGACTTGCAGCGCATGTACATGCGCTTCGCGGAGAAGCAGGGCTGGAAAATGGAGCTCATTGATGCCATGGATGGCACCGCCGGCGGCTACAAGGAAATCATCGTGGCCGTGCGCGGCGAGGACGTGTACGGCAAGCTGAAGTTTGAAAGTGGCGTGCACCGCGTGCAGCGCGTGCCGGCCACCGAAACCCAGGGCCGCATTCACACCAGCGTGGCTTCCATCGTGGTGATTCCCGAAGTGGAGGAATTCGACGTGGAGCTGAACATGAGCGATATCCGCAAGGACTATTTCTGCTCCAGCGGCCCCGGCGGCCAGTCGGTAAACACGACCTACTCGGCCGTGCGCCTCACCCACTTGCCCTCCGGCCTCGTGGCCCAGTGTCAGGACCAGAAATCGCAGCTCAAAAACTTCGACAAAGCCCTAGCGGTGCTCCGCTCCCGCGTGTACGACATGGAGCTGGCCAAGAAAAACGAAGCCGATGGCATTGTGCGCAAAAGCATGATTGGCGGCGGCGACCGCAGCGACAAAATCCGCACCTACAACTACCCGCAGGGCCGCGTGACGGACCACCGCATCGGCTACACGGTGTATAACCTGGCCAGCGTGATGGAAGGCAACGTGGACGACTTTGTGGAGCAGCTCCGCATCGCCGAAAGCGCTGAGCGCCTGCAAGAAGGCGTAACGAAGTAAGGCCGCACGGGGCCGGCACGCGCCGGCCCCGGCGCATTGGCTGCAATACCATTCCGGCTTCATCGTTTCATCGAGGCGCTGCCCAT
>JAQBNT010000261.1 GCA_028288445.1 Hymenobacter sp.
AAAAGCGAAAGGCGCTGACCACTCCGGAAATTGGAGAAGCCAGCGCCTTTGCATTTACTCGAGCTTTGTCGTTGTCCGACCAGGGCTCGAACCTGGACTTTCTTGAATCAAAATCAAGCGTGTTGCCAGTTACACCATCGGACAATTTCCCAGTTGGCTACGTGCCGTTTGGGAGTGCAAATGTACTACCGGAAAAATTCGGCGCAAGGATTTTTTGAAAAATATTTGAAGAAAAAATCAGCGGCATGGGCCTGGAAACCGGCTTTCCATTCATTGGTGCCTGATTTTCACCGGGTAGGGGCTTTTGCGTTTGTTTCCGATTGTGCCGGCTGCCGCAAACGTTATGGTTGGAAAAGCCAGGGTTCTACCGTAATTTTGCGGCCTGAAAAGAGCATTAACTTCATCATAAATACAACCAAATGGCCAATACCGGCAAAATCACCCAGGTCATCGGACCCGTCGTGGACGTAAGCTTCGCGGGTGAAAACACGAAGCTGCCCAACATCCTCGACGCCCTCGAAGTAACCAAAGAGAACGGCCAAGTGGTAGTGCTGGAATGCCAGCAGCACCTGGGCGAGGACCGGGTTCGGACCATTGCCATGGACTCGACCGAGGGCCTGGCCCGCGGTGCCGAAGTGCGCGACCTGGGTACGCCCATCTCGATGCCCACCGGCGACGGCGTGAAAGGCCGTCTGTTCAACGTTATTGGTCAGGCCATTGACGGCATTCCACAGCCCAAAAGCGGCCAGCGTTTGTCGATTCACCGCAACGCTCCGGCGTTTGAGGAACTGGCTACGTCGTCGGAAGTATTCTTCACCGGCATCAAGGTTATCGACTTGCTCGCTCCTTATGTAAAGGGTGGCAAGATTGGTCTGTTCGGTGGTGCCGGCGTGGGCAAAACCGTACTGATTCAGGAGCTTATCAACAACGTGGCCAAGGCCTACGAAGGCCTGTCGGTGTTTGCCGGCGTGGGCGAGCGTACCCGTGAGGGCAACGACTTGCTGCGCGAATTCATCGAATCCAACATCATTCTGTACGGCGATGCCTTCAAGCATTCGATGGAAGAAGGTGGCTGGGACCTGACCAAGGTGGATATGGCGGCGATGGAAAAATCGCAGGCGACCCTCGTGTTCGGCCAGATGAACGAGCCCCCCGGAGCCCGTGCCCGCGTGGCCCTGTCGGGTCTGACCATTGCCGAGAGCTTCCGCGATGGCGACGGCACCGGTGCCGGCCGCGACATCCTGTTCTTCATCGACAACATTTTCCGCTTCACGCAGGCGGGTTCGGAAGTATCGGCTCTGTTGGGCCGGATGCCTTCGGCCGTAGGTTACCAGCCCACGCTGGCCACCGAAATGGGTGCCATGCAGGAACGTATTACCTCGACTAAACGCGGTTCAATTACTTCGGTACAGGCCGTTTACGTGCCGGCCGATGACTTGACTGACCCGGCTCCGGCCAACACGTTTGCCCACTTGGATGCCACGACGGTACTGAGCCGCAAAATCGCCGAGCTGGGCATCTACCCGGCCGTTGACCCGCTGGACTCGACCTCGCGCATCCTGTCGGCCGACATCCTCGGCGACGAGCACTACAACACCGCCCAGCGCGTGAAAGAGTTGCTCCAACGCTACAAGGAACTCCAGGACATCATCGCCATCCTTGGTATGGACGAGCTGTCGGAGGAGGATAAGCAGGTGGTAAACCGTGCCCGTCGGGTGCAGCGCTTCCTGTCGCAGCCCTTCTTTGTGGCCGAGCAGTTCACCGGTCTGAAAGGCGTACTGGTTGACATTAAGGACACCATCAAAGGCTTCAACGAAATCATTGACGGCAAGTACGACCATCTCCCCGAGGCGGCGTTCAACCTCGTTGGTAACATCGAGGATGCCGTGGCCAAAGGCGAACGCCTGATTGCGGAAGCCAAGTAATTGAGAACGTCCGGCGGAACGTCATGCTGAGCGCAGCGAAGCATCTTTACCGCGCAAGTAATTAGTTACTGCTGCGGTAGAGATGCTTCGACAAGCTCAGCATGACATTCTTTTTTAGCCTGACAATTCATTTAAAAACATGCATTTAGAAATCATCACCCCCGACCGCAAGGTATTCGAAGGCGAAGTGACGTCGGCCCAATTTCCGGGGGCCGATGGCTCGTTTGAAGTGCTGAACAACCACGCCCCGCTCATCGCCGCCCTCAAGGCTGGCGATGTGACGCTGACTGGCGGCGCAGGTGGCCGCGAGGTTATCCGCATCGAAGGCGGCGTGGTGGAAGTGCTGCGCAACAACGTGATTGTGCTGGCCGAAGGCGCGGTGGCGTAACGCTGCCGCAACCTTTAGTAGCTGGCTGAAAGCCGCTCCTGCCTGGCAGGAGCGGCTTTTTTGTTGATATTAGCCGGCCGAGCCGGTAGAATGCCGTATAGCCATATTGCGCGCAGAACCATTTGCCTTTGTTTTTTATGAAATCTTCGGACCCGTTTGTTGCCGTTGAGAATATTTACACACCCCGGCAACGGTACGTGCTGCTGGTGGCCTCGCTGGTGGGCATCGCGGCCCTCATGGTGTTTGGGCTGGCGCAGTACCTCACGGGGTTTCTGGCGGCGGGCATTTTGTTCGTGGTGTTTCGGCCGTGGTGGATAGGGCTAGTGCACGAGCGGCGCTGGAACCGGCGGCTGGTGGCGGTAGGCATTCTATTGGTGACAGTTGTGGTACTCGTGATTCCATTTTATGCGCTGACTTCGCTGCTGCTCGACCGGCTGATTGAGTTCGCGCAGAACCCCGAACGGCTGTTGGATGTGATTCATAAGCTGGAAAAAGCCACCGGCTTCAAGCTGACCGAGCAGGTGAACATACGCCAGCTGCTGTTGCAAGGTGGCGCTAAGGTGACGGGCTGGCTGCCTTCACTGGCCAGTAGTGCCCTCAATTTTCTGGTAATTGTGGGCCTGATGCTGTTTACGATGTACTACATGTTCATGCAGGAGACGTTTTTTATGCTGGGGCTGCACCGCTACCTGCCGTTCCGCAACGAGACGTTGCAGGAACTGGGCGAATCGTTGAAAAACAACGTGAATGCCAACGTGCTGGGCCAGGTGCTGGTGTCAGTGGTGCAGGGCGTGCTGACGGGCGCTACGCTGCTGATTTTTGGAGTGCCCGATGCGATTTTCTGGGGCGTGGTGGCGTTTTTTGCGGCATTTCTGCCGGTGCTGGGCACGCCGCTGGTGTGGGGCCCGGCCGCGTTATATCAGTTTTCGCAGGGGAACAAAGGGCAGGCTATTGGGATTTTGCTGGTGGGTTTTATCCTGATTATGAACATTGATAATGTGCTGCGCATCGTGCTAGCCAAGCGCATGGGCAACATTCACCCGCTGATAACGCTGGTGGGCATCGTGCTGGGCGTGGAAATATTCGGCATCATCGGGCTGGTGGTGGGGCCGCTGCTGGTGTCGTATTTCATGGTATTGATGGAAGTGTTTCGGCGTGAGAACCGCCACCATATGCAGACTCCGGTGAAATAGCTGAACCAAATGAGGAATCTGAGTAAAATTGTTCTTCGATTCTACCCGGATTCGTCCTGCGTCGGAATGACAATTTGAATACCCGCCGAAACCGGGCGCGTGCCGACCTTTGCGCCTCACGCTCCGCTTCCGCGCTCATGGACCATCCGAACATTCAGCCCAAAATCACCCCCATCTACCAAACGTCGGTTTTCAAGTTTGAGGACCTCGACGCGGTGCAGCAATACTTCGACGAGCCGGGCAGCCGCTACCTGTACTCGCGCAACGGCAACCCGAACTCCGACGAGCTGGCCGAAGCCGTGGCCCGCTGGGAAGGCGGCGCGGGCGCGGTGGCCACGGGCTCGGGGATGGCGGCCATTTTTGCGGCGCTGCTCACCTACTGCCAGGCCGGCGACCATGTGCTGTGCGCAGCCGATATCTACGGCGGCTCGGCGGCACTGCTGAATCTGGAACTGGCGCGGCTAGGCATTTCGGTGACGTATGTGCCCTTTGAGAGCTTGTACGACCTCGCGGCCTACGTACAGCCCACCACCAAGCTGCTACTGTGCGAGACGATGAGCAACCCGCTGCTGCGCGTGGTAGACCTGCGCGCTGCCGCCGATGAATGCCACCGCCACGGCCTGAAACTGGTGGTTGATAACACGTTTTCGACCCCCATGCTGACCCGTCCGCTGGCTTACGGGGCCGACCTCGTGCTGCACAGCGTGACCAAATACTTGGCCGGCCACTCCGATGTGACGGCCGGGGCCGTGGTGGCCCGCACGCCCGAAGATGTGGCCCGGCTGCGCCAAATTGGCATCGTGTTCGGCCTTACGCTGAGCCCGATGGAAAGCTGGCTGGCCGTGCGCGGCATGAAAACCATGCGCCTGCGCGTGGCCGCCCACAGCGAAAACGCCTGGCAGGTAGCCGATTTCCTGAACGACCATCCGGCCGTGCAGGCTGTGTATTATCCCGGCTTGCCCACGCACCCGCAGCACGCGCTGGCCACGGTGCAGGGAGGCGGGCGCTTCGGCGGCATGCTCTCGTTCCGGCTGCCGGACGATGCGGCGGCAGTAAACCGCTTCATGCAGCGGAGTGAGCGGTTTCCATTTGCGCCCTCGCTGGCGGGCGTGGATTCGTCGTGCTCGCACCCGCTCTACACCTCGCACCGGGCCCTGACGGATGCGCAGCGGGCCGATTTGGGCATCACCGTGGGATTGGTAAGGCTGAGTGTGGGCATTGAGCCAATTGAGGAGCTACTGGGCGACTTGGCGTACGCGCTGGAATAAGCGGAAAAACGGTTGAGGATACGGCCGATAAGGCGAGAGTCCAAACGCGGTTTTGACGCAAAGCAGGCGGGCGTACGGCTGAGCTAAGCGTGAGGATGTGGGCTGAATTTGGTTAACTAACGTAAACCATAAGGTTGTTCAACCTTGCCCATTGCCTATGTCCCGCACGATAATCGTCTCTAACCGCCTGCCCACTAAAGTTATTCGTTCCGAAGAAAGCCTCACGTTTCAGCCCAGCGAAGGCGGGTTGGCCACGGGTCTGGGCTCCATCTATCGGGCCGATGGCAACGTGTGGGTGGGCTGGCCGGGGCTGTTCGTGACCGACGCGGAAGAAGAAAAATACGTCACCGAGCAGCTCCAGGCCGACAGCATGTCGCCGGTGTTTCTGACCGAGGCTGAAATCCGGGATTACTACGAGGGTTTCAGCAATTCCACGCTCTGGCCCACTTTCCATTACTTCACGCAGTTTGCCACCTACGAGCAGTCCCATTGGGATGCCTACGTGGCCGTGAACGAGAAATTCTGCGCCGCCGTGCTGGCCCAGGCCGGGCCGGAAGACACCATCTGGGTGCACGACTACCAGCTGTTGCTGCTGCCCGAGCTGCTGCGCAAAGCCCGCCCCGAGGCCACCATCGGCTTCTTCCTGCACATTCCGTTTCCGAGCTACGAGCTGATTCGGGTGCTGCCGTGGCGGGCCGAATTGCTACGCGGCATGCTGGGGGCCGACCTCATCGGCTTTCACACGTTTGGCTACATGCGGCATTTCCTCAGCTCCGTGTCGCAGGTGCTGGGGCTGACGGCGGTGAATGGCCAGATTGAGGTGGCGCACCGCGCCGTGCGCGTCGATGCCTTCCCGATGGGCATCGACTACCAGCGCTATGCCGATGCGGCGGCTTCGGAAATGGCTATTCAGCACGAGGCCACTTACCGCGAGGCCTTGCGTGATACCCGCGTCATTCTGTCCATCGACCGGCTCGACTACACCAAGGGCATTGCCCAGCGGCTGCGGGCGTTTGAGCTGCTGCTCCAGAAATACCCGGAGTGGTGCGAGCATGTGAGCCTGATTATGCTGGTGGTTCCCTCGCGCGACCAAGTGGCGCAATACGCTGACCTGAAAGTGGAAATCGACGAGTTGGTGGGGCGCATCAACGCCTCCTACCGCACCATTGCCTGGACGCCGATTCACTACTTCTACCGCTCGCTGCCGCTGGAGGAGCTGGCCTCGCTCTACCGCTTGGCCGAGGTGGCGCTGGTCACGCCCATGCGCGATGGCATGAACCTCGTGGCTAAGGAATTTGTGGCCAGCAAGGCCGGCCACAGGGGTGTGCTTATCCTCAGCGAGCGGGCCGGCGCGGCGCGGGAGTTGTCCGATGCCCTCATCATCAACCCCACCGACATCAACCAATTGGCCGAGGCCATGCACGAAGCCCTGGTGATGCCCGAGGACGAGCAAATCCAGCGCATGATGGCCATGCAGGCCCTGGTGAAACGCTACAACGTGTTTTCCTGGACCAAGCTCTTTCTCAATCAGCTTGCCTATACCAAAATGAAGCAGCAAACCCTGGCCACCGAAACCCTCACGCCCGCGCCCACCGGCCAGTTGCTCGAAGCATACCACGCCAGCCAGCAGCGGCTGTTGCTGCTCGATTACGACGGCACGCTGGTGAACTTCCACGTCAACCCACAGCATGCCCAGCCCGACCAGGAGCTGCGCCTGCTGCTAAAGGCGCTGAGCGACAACCCGCACAACCGCGTGGTCATCATCAGCGGGCGCGACCGAAATACGCTGGAGAAATGGCTGGGCGACCTGCCCGTCGATTTCATCGCCGAGCACGGCGTGTGGCTGCGGGCGGCGGGCGACGAGTGGAGCCTCTTTCAGGCCATGCGCAACGACTGGAAGCGCGAGCTGCGGCCGGTGCTGGAGCTGTACGTGGCCCGCACCGCCGGCTCCTTCATCGAGGAGAAGGACTATTCGCTGGTGTGGCACTACCGCCGCGTGGATGAGGAGCTGGGAGCCGTGCGCGCCCGCGAGCTGCTCAACCACCTCACCTTCATGACCTCGAACACCGACCTACAGGTGATGGAAGGCAACAAGGTGCTGGAAATCAAAAACGCCGGCATCAACAAAGGCACGGCGGCCACGCGCTGGCTGAGCTACTACAGCCCCGATTTCATTCTGGCCCTGGGCGATGACCGGACCGATGAGGACACCTTCCGGGCCTTGCCTGCGGATGCGTTTACGGTGCGGGTGGGGTCGGCTCCGCATTCGTCGGCGCGGTTCCATGTGGAGTCGCCCACGGAGGTGCGGCAGTTGTTGCGGAAGTTGATTGGGTAGTAGGAGGAAGTAGCTAGAAACACAGACCGTCATGCTGCGCTCAGCATGACGGTCTGTTATATTCCTTGCCTTCCGCGTCTCACCCCACAAACCGCGGCTTGTCCTGCCGGTGCGCAATTCTATACGCGGCATTCACGAGCCCAACGTGGCTATAGGCCTGCGGAAAATTGCCCCACTGCGAACCCGTCTTCGCGTCCACATCTTCAGAAAGCAAGCCCAGATGGTTGGCATACTTAATGAGCTTCTCAAACTCGGCGGCGGCTTCTTCGAGGCGGCCGACGCAGGCCAGGGCCTCCACGTACCAGAAGGAGCAGATGAGGAACGTGGTTTCGGGCGTGCCGAAATCGTCGGGGTGGCGGTAGCGGTAGAAGAGGCCTTCGGGGGTTTTTAGCTCCTTTTCCAGCTCTATCAGGTGCTTTTTGGCTTTCTCGGAGTTGCCGTCGAGGTAGCCCATGAGGATGAGCTGGAGGGTGCTGGCATCGAGGTTGGCGGAGCCGATGGCGTTGGTGTACACGCCACGCTCGGCGTCGTAGCACTGCTCGATGCGGTCGGTGGCGGCGGCGATGAGGCGGGTGGCGCGGGCCTCCATGTCCTTATTGCCGAGGGAGCGGGCCACTTGCTGCGCGGCGTGGCCGCCGGCCCAATGGAACAGGAAGGTGTAGCAGTGCTGCTGCGCGATGTGGCGGAACTCCCAGAGGCCGGCGTCGGGCTGGTCGAGTGTAGACTCCATGAGGCGCAGGGCTTCGGTGGCCAGCTTTTCGGGGGGGAGCTGGTCGGGGTGGGCGAAGCGGCAGTCGACGTAGAGCGGCAGCAGCGCCACCAGCACCTGGCCGTACACGTCGTTCTGGATGTGGGTGTAGGCATCGTTGCCGATGCGCACGGGCTGGTTGCCGAGGTAGCCGGCCAGGGGCAGCTCGGTTTCCACCAAATCGGCCTTGCCGCTGATGCCGTAGAGCGGCTGGTACTTGTCCTGCACCTTGCCGCTGATGTTGGCGATGAAGTGAAAGTAGCGCTCCATCTCCTCGAAGTGGCCGATGTTGTTGAAGGCCGTGAGGATGTAGTAGGTGTCGCGCATCCAGCAGTAGCGGTAGTCCCAGTTGCGGGTGCTGCCGGGGGCCTCGGGCAGGCTGGTGGTGCTGGCCGCGATGATGGCCCCGGTGTCTTCGTACTGATGAATCTTGAGGGCCAGCGCCGACCGAATGACGGCATCCTGATGGAAGGTGCCGATGCTGGTGCTCTTCACCCACTTGTGCCAGTAGTCGGTGGTGTTGCGCAGAAACTGCTCCACGGTGCTTTCCAGCGGGGCTTCGAGGGGGGCGCCGTAGGTGAGGACGAGGTACTTGGTTTCGTTCAGTACGAAGTCTTCCTCATCCAGAATGTAGGTGAGCGGGATGTTGGTGGTGAGGCGGATTTCCTCTTCCAAACCCAGAAAAGCAATGTGGTTGGAGCTGCGGCGGCGCGTGAGCTCCAGCTCGCCGTACTGGCCCATGGGGCGGCAGGCCACCCGCACGCGGGGCGTGCCGGCCAGCGGCTCCAGCTTCCGGATGAACATGAGCGGCTTGTAGTACCGGTCGTACTGCGCGAAGCGGGGTGCGAAATCGGTGACGCGGTAGGCGCCATCGGCGGCCGTGATTTCGGTGCGCAGCACGTTGGTGTTGGGCAGGTAGTGCTGGCTGGAGGTGAAGCTGCCGGCAGCCGTGGGCCGGATGCTGAACTCGCCGCCCTTGTTGTCATCGAGCAGACTGCCGAAGACGAAGCTGCTGTCAAAACGCGGCCAGCAGAGCCAGCGCACGGCCGTATCGGTGCCGATGAGGCCCAGAAAGGCGCAGTTGCCAATCAGGCCGAGGTCATAGGTGTGTTTGGTCATAGGGGAGGGGGGATGGGTGGGGGTAATACCCTGTTGCGCGGGCCGGGGTTGTTGGCGGGCTGGCGCAAAACGCCATCTGTCATCCTGAGCGCAGCGAAGGACCTTATCACGTCCGAATAGATTGTTCGGACGTGATAAGGTCCTTCGCTGCGCTCAGGATGACAGATGGCGCGGTAAATCGAGCCAAACCCTGCTACAGC
>JAQBNT010000093.1 GCA_028288445.1 Hymenobacter sp.
AACGTCATGCTGAGCGCAGCCGAAGCATCTCTACCGCGAGAGTAACTGATTACTTCCTCGGTAGAGATGCTTCGGCTGCGCTCAGCATGACGTTCCCTTTAACCCACCAGCACCCTACGGCAGCACCGCCACCCGCACGGCCGACGGATGCCCGGCATCGTGGTACAGCTTGATGGTGGCTTTCTGAAAATCCTTCGCCTCAGCCGTGGCAATGGGCACGAAGGTCTGCGGATTCCGGTCTACGAGTGGGAACCAGGTGCTTTGCACCTGCACCATCATCCGGTGGCCTTTTTTGAAAGTGTGGAGCACGTCGGGCAACTCGTATTTTACTTCGGTGGGCTGGTTGGGCGCAAAGGCTTCGGGCTTCGAGAAGCTGTTGCGGAAGCGGCCGCGCATCACCTCGCCGCGCACGAGGCGCTGGGTGCCATCGGGCTGCTCGTCGATGACTTTCACGATGAAGTCGGCATCGGTGCCGGAGGTGCTCACCCACAGGTCGGCGGTGAGCGGGCCGGCTAGGGTGAGGTCGTCGGGCAGCGTTTCGGTGTGGAAAGTGAGCACATCGGGGCGCTTGGCGGCGAAGCGCTGGTCCTCAATCATGTATTCGTTGTTGCGGCTGCCGTGGATGCCGTCGGTGTAGGGCACGGGGTTGGCCGGGTCGCTGAGGTATTCATTGGGCTTTTGGCTGGCAGATGGAGCGGTAAAAGTCAGGGCATTCGCCTGCTGAAAAAACACCGTCCGAGTTTCGGCCTTTGGCGGCCAGACCGGATACGTTTTCCACTCGTTCGTACCGGTGTTAAATACTGTGGCTTCGGCCGGATTGAAGGTGCCTTTGTCTTTCAAATAGAAATTGAAAAATGGCGTTTCCAGCGTCTCGCGGTAGGTTTGGGCAGTGTTTGAGCCGAAGCTGAGGGGGCCGAATTTGCTCCATTCCGGCCGCGCCCAAGCCCCGTGGGTCCAGGGGCCCATCACGAGGCGGTTGGTGGTACCGGGGTTCTGCTTTTCGATGGCTTTGTAGGTGTTCAGCGCGCCGTACAGGTCTTCGGCATCGAACCAGCCGCCGACTACCAGCACGGCCGGTTTCACGCCCGTGAGGGCGGTGCGGATGTTGCGGCTTTGCCAGTAGGAGTCGTAGGTTTCGTGCTGCTGGTACTCGTTCCAGATGCGGGCGCGGTTGTTGAAATACTTCGGGCCGTTGGCATTTTTGATGGGGCCGAGGTCGAGGAAAAACTTGTAGGCATCCTTGGTTTCAAACTTGAACAACGGCTCATAATTCGCCACTGGCTTGGAGCGCGGCACGTCGAAATAGTTGGTAAACTCAAAGTTGTCCAGCAGGAAAAACGCGCCTTTGTGTCGGGCATCATCGCCGATAAACTCATCCGTGACCGGAGCCTGGGGCGATACCGCTTTCAGGGCCGGGTGGGCGTTGGGCAGCGCCGCCGAGGCGTAGAAACCGGGGTAGGAAATCCCCATCATGCCCACGCGGCCGTTGTTGCCGGCCACGTTTTTCAGCAGCCACTCAATGGTGTCGTAGGTGTCGGTGCTTTCGTCGTGGGGCGTGGGCTGCCCGGCCACCGCTTTCGCGCCCAGAGCCGGCGTCATTTCCTCAAACTGACCTTCGCTCATATACCGCCCCCGCACGTCCTGATACACGAAAATGTACTTCTCCTCCGACAGCTCCCGGCTGGGGCCGGGGCCGCGCAGGCGGTACTTGCTCTCCCCATACGGCCCGGCCGAGTACGGCGTGCGCGTCATCAAAAACGGATAGGGCGTGGCTGTGGAAGCATCTTTCGGCACGTAAATAGTGGTGTAAAGCTTCACGCCGTCGCGCATGGTAATCTGCCGGTCGAGCTTGGTATAGTTGGCTTTGACGAAAGCGGAATCCTGGGCGCGGGGCGAGGGCTGGGCCTGGGCGGTGGGAGTGGCGGCGAGCAGAAGGGCGGCGAGGAGCAGGCGGGGCATGGGAAGCGGAAATACTGGTAACTGGTGGCCAGGCAAAGAACGTTATGCAGAGCGCAGCGAAGCATCCTTATCGCCACTACTAATTCTGTCGATTGGATTGCGTTGTGCGGTAAAGATGCTTCGCTGCGCTCTGCATGACGTTCTTTTTATTCCGTCCAACCCGCTCCCCGCTATCATCATCGCAGCATCCGCACTGTGGTATCGAGGCGCTGGGTGCGGAGGAAGCCGCGGTACTGCTCCTGCAGGCGGGTCATGGCGTCGCGGTGCTCGTCGCGCTGGAACAGGCGGACTTTGTATTTCTCGCCGGGGGCCGTGCGGCGCAGGTTCACGTAGGTGAGCTTGCCGGTGGATTTGCTCACCGTTTCGCCGTTCTGGATGCGTTCCACGCGCTTGTCGTTGTTGCCGAACAGGGCTTGCAGGGGCTTGAGGCCGATGAAGAGATTGGTGGCGCCGTCCAGCCCGTAGTGCCCGCTCACTTCTAGGTTGCTCAGGTTGCTGTTCAGGTGCAGGCCGGGGATGATGACCTGGCCCTGTGCCAGCACGAACTCGGCCCGCACGGGCTCAAAATACAGGTGGCCGGTGCGCTCGGATTTCATGAATTTCAGCGCTTCCATCAACGCTTCCACGTTGATGAGCTCCAGGTCGCGGACATCGGTTTTGAGGTAGCCGGCGGTCTGGGCCAAGCCCGGCAGGAAGGTGGGCCCGAGGTCGGTGCGGATATCAGCCACCCCCCGCAGGCTGCCCTTTATATTATCACCGCCCAGCACATTCAACCCCATGCTGGTAGCGGTGGCAAACAGGCCCGGCAGTTGAATGTCTTCCAGCCGTACCTGCAGCTGCGTGGGGTGGTGGGCGCGGTTGGCAGTGCTGCGCATATAACCGCTCAGGCTGAGGTGGCCCTGCAAGCCATCAAAAGAGCAGTTATCGAGCCGGGCCTCGCCGTCGAGCAGGTGCGACACCAGCCGGAACCGGCCGCCGCGCAACGCGCCATAGTGCACGTTATCGGCCTCCACGCGCAACACCGCACTCAGTACACCGTTGGAAAACAGGGATTGGTTGCCGGGCAGGCGCAGCCGCTGGGCCCGGCGCTCGGCGCGGCGTTCGGCGCGGGCCAGGGTGCGGGCGGTGGGCACCGTGTCGGGGTGCGCGGTGAGGCTGGCAATGAGGCCCAGCAGGCGCTGCACGTCGAGGTTGCCGTAGCGCAGGGTCAGGTCGGCATCGGCGGCGGTCAGGTGTAAGCCCTCTACCTGGGCCGTGCCCGAGGCTTCGCCGCGCCCGCCCTCCGGCGTGAGGAAGCGCAGATAGGGCATACGCAGGGTGGGGCCACTTTTTTCAAGCTGCAAACTCACGCGGCGCATGGTTTCGTCCTCGGGCAGGTCCACGCGGTCAATTTCGAGGGTAAGCTGGCCGTTGGCCGAGAGGAGCAGGTCGCGTAGGGCGGGGCTGGCCCCGCTGCCTTTGCGCCGGGTGGCGCGCCTGGGCCGGACGGCCGGGGGCGCGGGCCGGCTCAGGCGCGCCAGAAACTGCTGGTAGTTGAGGGTAGCGAAATGTACGCCCACGCGGTACTGCACGGGGGCCACGCGGTTGTCGGGGTCGGTGGGCCACTGCACATCGCCGCGCACGTCGCCACCCCACACGCGGCCGGCCAGGTGCTCAAGCTGCACGCGCTGCCCGTCGTGCCGAATGGTTACGGCCAGGTTGCTCAGGGTATCGGTGGCCAGCAGCAGGCGCTGGCAGCGCAGGCTCACGTCGAGCAGCAGGCCCGGCGGAATCAGGGCGCTGCCCAGCGTGGCGGCCAGCTGCGCCTTATCCCGGGGTACGCGGTTAGGCTTGGGCAGGCTGGTGGGCGCAAAGCCCTCGCCCGCCGTGCGGGGCACGGGCTGCATGAGCGTCCGCAGCTGGGGCACCCGCAGCTCATCCACCGCAAACCGGCCACTGATGCTGGCCGTGGATAGCTGACCATTGAGGTAGCCCAGCAGGTTAACGGTAGTGGCCGAGGCCTGAAACCGCATCTTATTGAGTACACCGGAGGCGTTGGCCAGGTTCCAGAGGCTGTCGCGCAGGCCCACCTGCACGTCCAGGTCCGAGATATCAGCCCCGCGCGCGGGCAGCACCAGCGAGGCCCGGTGCAGCGTGACCGTACCGCGTAGCGACATGGGCCGCTGGGGCGTTTTGGGGGCGGGGCGGTCGGGGCGGGGTGGGAGCAGGCCGCGCAGGTGCACGTCGAGGTCGGCGGTGCCGCCGCGGGCCTGCCAGCGGTTGGAGGCCAGCAATGCTCCTAGCTCGGTCAATTCGGTGCGGCCCCGGAAGTGGCCGTTGAGGAAAGGACGGCGGAAATTGCGCAGGGTGAGGGCCACGTCGAGCTGGCCGGCGGCCGAATACACCCGGCAGCGGCGCAGCGTGAGCACCGTGGAGCGGATATTATGCTGCGGGCCATTGTCGTACGTGCCCACCAAATCCCAGCGCCGGATGTGGCGGGCGGGCTCGGGCCATTGCAGGCTGGCCCCGCGCAGGCCGAAGGTGAGCACGTTGCGTGGCGACACTTTCGGCCCGCTCAGGCCCGTGATGGTGTAATGGATGTGGGCCTTGCTGGGGCTGGTGGTGCCGGCCAGGTAGGGCTCCAGGCGCGGCGGCAGGGCGGCGTGCAGCACGTCTACGAGGGGTTGGTTGCCCACAAAGCGCAGCGCCATCATGGTGCCGGTGGGCTGGTCGGCGGCCACGGTGTGGGTGCCGCTCACCCGGATGGTGTCGCCGTTGAGGGTAGCACGGGTGCGGTAAATCAGGCCCTGGCGGTTTTCGAACGTGTATTTGTAGTTCACCCAGGCCGTCACGGGCTCGCGCTCGAACAGGGTGCCGGCGCGGGTGCGCAGGTAGCTCAATTCCCCCTCCAGCGTGCCGGCCAAGCGCAGCACGCCGTCCCGCAGCCGCCCGCGCAGCTGTGCCTGCCGCACCTGCACTCCAAAGGCCCCACGGGAGTAGCCATTGTGCGAGCTGAACCGGAAGTTGTTCACCACCAGCTCGTCCAGCTTCAGGTTGAGCTTGGGGGCGTTGCCGGTGCCCTTGCGGCGCTTGCCGCGCAGGCCCCAGGAACGGCCCAGCGAATCGACCCGCTCCTGAAAGTCCACATCATCTATTTCGACCCGCGCCACTTCCACGCGCCCGTGCAGCAAACTCAGTAGTTCCACCCGCAAATCGACCCGGCCAATGCTGAGCACCGGCACCGATTTTTGAAACGAAGTATCGGTCAGGGCCAGGTGCTGGATGGAGGCTGTGAGGTGCGGAAAGTCGCGCCAGGGCGACATTTCGACTCGAAACGGGGCCAGTACCAGCTCCGAATTCTGCGTCAGGCCCTGCCGCACTTTGCGGGCCACCAAGCGGCGGCCGTAGTCACTGCCCAGTATCCACGCGGCTATTCCTACCCCTAACACGGCCAGCAGCAGCACCAATGCCAATACTCGTCGCAGGGTAAAAAATCTCATAGAATGCCAGGGTCGCAGCTGGGTCGCCGCGTGCTAAGGAGCCAATGTAGGCCAGCATACGCGAAAGTTGCTTCCGCGTACGCTGGCCCGGCCGGGTGGAAAAGTTGCTTATTCTTCCGTCGGCGCTACAGCGTCGGCGTGGGTGGTGGCTTCGTAGGTGTCGGCGTACTTGAAATCCTCCAGCCAGTAGGCCGAGCTCACCACGTCGAAGGTGATGGAATTATCCGTCTTTTCCTTCGTGGTCAATTGCCACAGCATCGACTTGGCTTCCTCAAATTTGTCGCCTTCCACCTGCGACGAAAACAGGCGGTTTATCAGCGCATTATCCGGCAGGCCGGGCGCGAGCAGGCGCACCAGCGGCGCGGTCGGCTCATCGGCAAATACGGCCAGGTCGGCGGGGTTTTCGGCGGTGCATTTCACCTGAAATTCCACGGCTTTGGTGGCCGGGAAGGTGCCGTTGTAGGCATCGTGCAGCAGCTGGGTGGCTTGGTAGAAGCCTTTGTGCAGCGGCAGCTCGGGGTTTTCTTCCCAGAGCTTTTCGGTGAGCATCTGGTGGGCGAGGTTTTCAATCTGGCCGGCGTTCAGTTGTTCAGGATACAAATAAGCCAGCACCACTTCGGCCGCCTCGCGCGGCTCCAAATCGGTGAAGGACATGAGGCACATTTCCTTCAATTCGGCTTCGCTGATGGCATCCGGATTGTCATAATTCATCTTAACCAGCAGGGCCTTGTAATCGGAGTTTTGCCAGGTATTCGGCAGCTCGGTTAGCGTGGCGAAGGTGAGGCGCTCAACGGTGAATCTGGGATTGGGGGTCAGCATATAATTCGAGGGAGAAAGGCAGCACGGGGCCGCCGGTACGGTTGGGTTTACGCAGGGGGGCGGCAAACAACCGGAAATGTGGGAGTCTGTCATCCTGAGCGCAGCGAAGGACCTTATCACCGATGAACGGTTTGCCGTAACCCAAATCGAAGCTAGCGTGACAAGGTCCTTCGCTACGCTCAGGATGACAATTACAACCCTTTGCCTACGCCACCGGCAGCGTAAACAGGAACCGGCTGCCCGCCGCCGGCTGGCTTTCCACCCACAGCTGCCCGCCCTGCGCCCCGATAAACTCGCGCGAAATGCTGAGGCCCAGCCCCGAGCTGCCGTGCCCGCCCTGGCCCGGCACGCCCGCGAAACGCTGGAAAATGCGCTTGTGGTACTCGGCCGGAATGCCGGGGCCGCAGTCCTCCACGCTCACGCGCACCATTTCGCCCCAGGGCAACGCTCGGATGATGAGCGGGCACCCTGCCGGCGAGTAGCGAATGGCATTGGAAAGCAGGTTGATGAGCACCCAGGTGGTTTTTTCCACGTCGCCGTGCACTTCGGGCAGGGCCTCGGGCAGCTGGAGGTCGAGCTGGATTTGCTTGTCGTGGAGCTGCGGGTGCACCGTTTGGGTGGCGTAGCGGATGACGTCGGCCAGGTGCATGGGCTGCACATTGAGCTTGATGCCCGCGCCCGCGTCGAGGCGCGACACTTCGATGAGCTGGCCTACCATGTTGAGCAGGCGCTGGGTTTCCTCGCCGATGCCGGTGGCCAGGGTCTGGCGCTCGGCATCGGTGGTGCGGGCGTTCTGCAGCAGCATCAGGCTGAGTTTTATGCTGGCCAGCGGCGTCTTCAGCTCGTGCGAGATGGTGGCCAGGAAAGTCGACTTCACCTCGTCCAGCTTCTTGAAATCGGACACGTTGCGCAGGCAAAAAATATAGCCGCCCGACACCGTTTTGCCACCCGGCCCGGCCGCCATCTCAATCGGGCTGATGCTGAGCTGGTAGTGCGGCGCGTCGCCCTTGTGCGGGAACGTGAACACGGGGTCGGGCACGGCGTCGCCGGCCAGGTTGGCCTCGGCCAAGGGGATTAGCAGGTCGCGCAGCAGCTCGTTGGTGGCGGCTATGGCTTGCGCCGCTTTGCCCAGCAGCTCGGGTTGGGGCAGGCCCAGCAGGTCGCAGGCCACGGGGTTGGCCAGCACGATGGTGCCGTGCTCATCGAGCAGCAGCAGGCCCTCGTCGAGGCTGCGCACGAGGCTTTCCATGCGGTTGCGCTCGGTGAAGAGCTCGGCCAGGGTGGCGCGGCGCTCGTCCTGGGCTTGGCTCAGCACGAGGTTTACGGCGGCGGCCACGGTGCCCACTTCGTCGCGCTTGCCCACGGCCACGCGGGTGGCGGGGCCGGGGCCGGCCACCCGCTCCATGTCGGCGGTGAGGCGGTGCAGCGGGCGCACCACAATGCGCGGCAGCCGCACCATCATGGTGACGCCCACCGCCGTGCCGGCCGCCAGAAACGCCAGCACCGCAAAGCGCGCCGTATTAAAATCGGCTTGCTCGATGCCGTGCGCGCCGTTTTCGAGGTAGCGGATGGTGAGGAAGGCGTAGCCGCCCAGCCCCAGCAGGAGCACCAGCAGCAGGAAGACGCTGAGGCGAATTTTTAGTTTGAGCGACATAACGACACAAATGAAGCTGTTTCGTGACTCAAAAATGCTCAGAATGATGGATTAAAAACTGAATTAACGCGGCCCCAGCCGGGACGGAATAAGGCCGTGGCACTTGTTTGCCAAAAGCCCGGGCGTATCTTGGGCTGCCGTCCTCTGGGCCGCTGCTACCGCTAGCGGCCCCGTCCTTCTGCCACCTTTTCCCAACGGCCATGCCTGCTGCTCCCCGCTCCGACACCGATTGGGCCGCGCTAGTGGCCGCCGAGCGCGCCCGCCGCGAGCAGGCCGAAGCGGCGCTGGCCGTGGCGCAGGCCCAGGCCGCCGCCCTCGAAGGGCAGTTGGGCACCGCCGCAGCCACTGCCCAGCGCTACTATAATCAGCTCACGGCCCTGGTGCAGCACCTGCCGGCCGGCCTGGTGCTGGTGGACCATCAGGGCCAGATTCAGTTTGTTAATAAGCAGTTCTGGGACCTGTTTGGTCTGCCCCCGGTGGCGGGGCCGCTGGAAGGCGGGCCGCCGATTCCGCCCTCGGCCGTTTTCATTGGCAATGCGTTTGCCGACCCGGCGGCCTTCGCGGCACGGGCCAGGACCCTGAATGCGGCGGGGCAAACCGCGTTACAAGAGGAATTCCAGCTGGCCGACGGGCGGGTGGTCGAACTCGATTATCTGGTGCTGGACACCGTGCGGGCTGGCCGCCTGATTTGCTACCGCGACGTGACCGAGCGCCACCGGCGCGACGCCGAGATTCGGACGCTCTCCTTCATTCCGCAGCAAAACCCGAACCCCACCCTGCGCCTGGCCGCCACGGGCGAAGTGCTTTATGCCAACCCCGCCGCTCAGCCGCTGCTACAAGCCCTGACGGCCGACATGGCGGGGCATGTCCAGCCGCTGCTGCACGCGCTGGTGCAGGCAGCGCTGCGCACCCCCGCGCAGCAGCAGGAATTGACCGTGGCCGGGCAGCACTACCTGTGCACGGCGGTGGCCGTACCGGGCGAAAAATACGTCACGCTCTACCTCACCAACATCACGGCGCGGCAGCGGGCCGAGCAGCAGCTGGCCGAGCAGCGCACCTTCTACGAAAGCATTCTGGAGCAGGTGCCCACGGCCGTGGCCGTCTTTGATACCCTGCACCGCTACCTGTTTGTGAACCCCGTGGTGGAGCCCGACCCGGTCCTGCGCGCCTGGATGCTGGGCCAGACCAGCGAGGCGGCCAGCGCGCACCGGGGCCGGCCGGCCGCCATCATCGCGCAGCGCACCGCCGCGTTTGCCAAAGCCCTGCACACCTGGGCCGAAGTCACCTGGGAAGAAACCTACCCGGGGCCGCAGTACCTGCAGCGGAGCTACCGGCCCGTGCAGGGGCCTGACGGCACGCCGTTGGTCATCGGCTCGGGCACCGACATCACGGCCAGCAAGCGGGCCGAGCTGGAAATAGCCCGGCAGCAGGAATTCTACGAGTCCATCCTGAACCTGCTGCCCGTGGACATCGCCGTGTTCGATGCCGAGCACCGCTTTCTGTTCGTCAATCCGTCGTCGGTTTCGGACCCGGCCGTGCGCCGGCAAATCGTCGGCCTCACCAACGACGAGTATTTTGCCTTGCGCCAGCGGCAACATCCCACCGGCCTGGTGCAGCAGCGCAACCAGTACTTCGACCTGGCCGTGCGCACCGGCCAGGACGTGACCTGGGAGGAAATGCGCACCGGCCGCAACCAGCGCCCGCAGCTGATACTGCGCCACCTGCGGCCCGTGTTCGGGGCCGATGGCGCGCTGCGCCTGGTGGTGGGCTCGGGCATCGACATCACGGCGCGCTACGCGGCCGAAAAGCTGCAGCACGAGGTGCAGGCCATGTTGCAGCAGCAGCAGGATTTCATCCGGCAGGTGGTGGATACCCTGCCCAATGTGATTTATGTGGTGAGTGCGGAGGGCAAGGTTTCGTTTTCAAACAATGCGTACAATGAGGCCACGCGGCACGCCCAGCACCAGCAGCCCGATGTGGACAACCCGGTGGTGCTGAAGGAGCGGGCCCAGGTGCAGGGCCTGAACCAGCAGGTGCGGGCCACGAAGCAGGCCCTGACGGTGGACCTGCCCTTCACCCAGATTTCGGGCGAAATCCTGTATTTTCAGATGCACAAGCGGCCCATGCTCCGGGCCGATGGCCAGGTCGACATCCTCACCATCAGCACCGACGTGACGGCCGTGCGGCAGGCCAGCCACGAGCTGGAGCGCCGCGAAAAACAGTACCACGACCTGGTGCATTACTCGCAGGCCCTGATTTGTACCCACGACCTGGCCGGCAAGCTCCTCTCCGTGAACCCGGCCATTGAGCAGCTGATGGGCGTGCCGGCCGCGCAATTGGTGGGCCGCGACCTGCGCGAAGTGCTGCCGCCCGAGCATCGCGCCACCCTGCAAGCCTACCTCAATGGCGACGAGGCCAGCCTGCCCCAGCCCCGCGTAATTAGCGTGCGCACCCAGGCCGGCGAGCTGCGCTACCTCAATTACTACACCTACAAAGTGACCGAAGAGGGCTACCCTGGCTACGTGGTGGCCTCCGGCTACGACGTGACGCCCGGTGTGCTGGCCCAGCGCGCCCTGCAGCACGCCAAGCAGGAAGCCGAAGAAAATGCCCGCGCCAAGGAAGCCTTCCTGGCCCGCATGAGCCACGAAATCCGCACCCCCCTCAACGGCATCCTGGGCATGGCGGCCCTGCTGCGCAAAACGGCCCTCACCGCGCCGCAGCTCGACTACCTGAGCACCATGCAGGAAGCCGGCCAGCACCTGCTGGCCCTGGTGAACGACGTACTGGACATGGCCAAAATCACCACCCGCCACCTGGAGCTCAACCACGGCCCCTTCGACGTGGCCGTGACCCTGCAGGGAGCCGGCCAGATGGTGGCCACCCTGGCCGCGCAAAAAGGGTTGGTGCTCCAGATTGAGCCGCCCGCCGTGCCCCGCGTGGTGGGCGATGCCTACCGCCTGCACCAGGTATTGCTCAATCTGCTCTCGAACGCCATCAAATTCACCGAGCAGGGCCACATCCGGCTGGGGGCCGAGGTGCGCCGCGACACCCCACAGGAAATCGTGCTGCGCTTTTGGGTGGAGGACACCGGCATTGGCATCGACCCTGCCGAGCAGGCCCATATTTTCGACGCCTTCAGCCAGGCCAGCGCCGAAACAAGCCTGCGCTTCGGCGGCACGGGGCTGGGCCTGGCCATTAGCCAGCAGCTGGTGGAGCAGATGGGCGGCACCCTGCGCCTGAGCAGCGCCCCCGGCGCGGGCACCACGTTCTCATTCCAATTGGTGCTGCCCCGCGCCCCGGAGCCGGCCGTGCTGCTGGCCCCCGCACCCCCCGATACCTCCTACGAAGCCCTGCGCGGCCTGCGGGTATTGCTGGCCGAAGACAACCTGGTAAACCAGCGCATTGCCATCGTGGTGCTTGAATACTGGGGCGTGCAGGTGCACGCCGTGGCCAACGGCGTTGAGGCCCTGGCCCAGCTGCAAGCCCACCCCTTCGACGCGGCCCTGCTCGATATCCGCATGCCGGGCCTGAGCGGGGTCGAAGTCACCCAGGCCATCCGCTGCCACCCCGACGCGGCCCGCGCCCACCTGCCCATCATTGCCCTTACCGCCAATGCCTTTGCCGCCGACCGCGCCGCCTACCTGGCCGCCGGCATGAATGCCTGCCTCACCAAGCCCTACGAGGAAACCGCCCTCTGCCAGCTACTGCTGGATTTGACCGAGCGGTAATGGCCAGAGCTCCACAACCCCTTGATTTCATTGCAAAACAGGTTTGTGGAGCTCCACAACCTGCTGATTCCACTGCAAAACAGGTTTGAGGAGCTCCACAAACCCCTGATTCCGCTGCAAAACAGGTTTGTGGAATCCCAGATGCGTCCCTTGCCCCTAAAACCCGTATTCCTCGAGCTTGCGGTACAGTGTGGTCAGGCCAATGCCCAGGCGTTTGGCCACATCCGGCTTGTTGCCATCCAATTCGCCCATCAATTTGCCGATGTGCCGCGCTTCCAGCGCCCGCAGGCTCTCATCAGTCGCATCCGCGCCGGGTTTTACGGGGCGGCCCAGGGCGTGGAACTCATCGGGTAAATAATCAGCCGCCAGCATCTCCCCAGCGGGGGCCAGGATAGCGGCGCGCTCCAGTACGTTTTTTAGTTCGCGCACATTGCCGGGCCAGGGGTAGCGCTGCAGCATGGCCAACGCTTCCGCCGAGAGCCCGGGGAGGCGCTTGCTGAGGCGGGCGGCGAAATGCTGAAGGAAGAAATTCGCCAGGGGCGGCACGTCGGTGGGCCGGTCTTTGAGGCTGGGCACGAGGATGGTAAAGACCGAGAGGCGGTAGTATAAATCGGGGCGGAAGCGGCCCTCGGCGGCTTCTTGCTTGAGGTTGCGGTTGGTGGCGGCTACCAGGCGGATGTTGACCTTGGTGGGCTTGGTGTCGCCGAGCTTGGTGAAGCTTTGGCTTTCCAGCACCCGCAGGAACTTGGCCTGTACGTTGAGCTCCAGCTCGCCGATTTCGTCCAGAAACAGGGTGCCGCCGTTGGCTTCTTCCAGCAGCCCCTTCTTGTCGGCCAGCGCGCCGGTGAAGGCTCCTTTCTTGTAGCCAAACAGCTCGGATTCGAGCAAATCCTTGGGGAAGGCGCTGCAATTGACGGCCACGAAGGCCTTGCCCTGCCGCCCGCTGGCCTGGTGGATGGCCTGGGCAAAGAGCTCCTTGCCGCTGCCGGTGGGGCCTTCGAGCAGCACGGTGCTGTCGGTGGGCGCTACCTGGCGGGCCAGCTGCTGCACGCGCCGTAGCTCGGGCGAGTCGCCAATCATGGACTCGAAGCGGTACTGCTGGCCCACGCGGCGCTCCAGCTCGGTGACGCGCTGGCGCAGGCGGGCTTTCTCAGCGGCGCGGTCGACCACCACCACCAGTTGCTGCTCAAAATCGCCCTTGGTGAGGTAATCGAACGCGCCGAGCTTCATGGCCTTCACGCCGTCGGGGATGGTGCCGAAGGCGGTGAGCAGCACCACTTCGGCATCGGGGGCGGCGGCTTTGAAGCGGGGCAGCAAGTCGACGCCGTTGGCATCGGGCAGCTTCACGTCGGAGAGCACGAGCAGCACGTCGGCGGCGTGTTGCTGGAGCAGCTCCAGGCCGCGGCGGGCGTCGGGGGCTTGCAGCACGGTGTAGCCTTCCAGCTCCAGCACCTGGGCCAGCAGCTGGCGCAAGCGCGCCTCGTCGTCGATGATGAGCAGGGTACCGGTGGGCATTATTTGAGTGCAGTATGAATGGGGCGGCAATTTGGTGACTAATCAACTAGAGTAGCTTTGTGCCGACCATCTGCCAAGCTGGTATTTCCACCTTTATAGATTGAGTGAAATATGATTGCGACGACAATTAGGCCATATTCCGAGGTTGAAAAACAGCAGCTCATTGCGCAGCTTCCAAGCCGTTATAAGCGGTTTGAGAATTTTGTGATGACGTTGATTTTCGCATTGGGTGCTCTGCTACTTCCGTTCCTGCTATTTAATAAATACTTCCATTTTAATTCGAGTACGCAGATTATATTTTGCGTAGCAGCTTTGGTTATTTCACTAGTTATTTCTCGAATAATAACGAAGCATCAGAAAAGAGAAGGTGCTATTAGAAGTATTCTTGCAGGTCAAGTTGAAGTCACCCACGTAAAAACTAGTCGTGCCATTGAGAGGAAAGACCCGGAAGATTTTGGAATTGCTTTCTATCTGGAAGTGCTTGCTAATGGCAAAGCAAAGGTTTTATATCTGCAAGGTCAGTATTTAGATGAAATTGAAGAGGGACTATTCCCGACTACTGATTTCGAGGTAATTAGAAGACTCGATAATAAAGAAATTATTGAGCTTAAAATACTAGGTAATTCATTCAAGCCGGAAAAAGTATTGCCGGCTTTTGATATGGAAGATTGGAGAAATGGCAATACGCCGAACGACGGAGATATTTTAGCTGTGAGATTTGAAGATATCGCCTAACTCCCCCGAATCTCCTGCTTGATGTGCTCCACGAACTGGGCAAATTCGGGTTCGGCTTCGACGTTTTCGTGCCAGGCGAGGCCCATTTCGGCCAGGTTGTATTGGTGCTGGGGGCTGATGGTGGCGCCCGGCACGAGGGCCCCGGCCGCGTCGTGCTCGTAGCCGAGCAGCCAGAGGCGGTCGGCCAGGGCGGTGGTGGTCACGATGTCGTGCGAGACGATGATGACGGTGTTCAGCTCGTCCATGGTGGTGACTTCGACTATTATTCGTTTCACTTCGTCAATCATGGCCACGTCGAGGCCGGAGAAGGGCTCATCGAGCAGGATGAGGTGGTCGGAGCAGAGCAGCTGCTGGGCGATGGCCGCCCGCTGGCGCTGTCCGCCCGAGAGCAGGGCCGGGTACTTGCGCCGGTGCGGGGCCAGGCCGAAGCGTTCGAGGTAGGCGTCGACGTGCTGGCGGGCGTCGGCGGGGGCGTGCTTGCGCTGGGCGGCCACCAGCAGGTTGTCGTGCAGGGTGCGGTGGTCGAAGAGGGGGTAGCGCTGCTGCACGAAGCCCACCATGCCGGGCGTCACGGGCTGCTGAGCGAGGCCTACTTCCACGGTGCCGGTGCCGGGCGCCACCAGGCCCGCCATGATGCGGCACAGCACCGACTTGCCGATGCCCGAGCGGCCGTAGAAGCCCACGACCTGGCCCTGCTGCATGTTGGGCCGCGTCACGTCGAGCACTTGGGCGTTGATGTCGCGCAGGATTTGCTCGTTGTTGAGGGTGATGGAGACGTTGTTGAGCGTCAGGATGGGGTCGCGGTAGGCGTAGGAGTGGGCAGTCATGGGGTTTCGTTCGCCCGCGTTCACCTCACCCCCCGGCCCCCTCTCCTTGGGGGGAGAGGGGGAGCCGAGTAGGCGTGGGTGGCCTTGGGCTGCTTTTAAATTTAAATATTGAGTGACAGCGCTGATGTGGCTCCCCCTCTCCCCAAGGAGAGGGGGCCGGGGGTGAGGTTAGGCAGCCCCCAAGCTTGAGTAAGGGAAAAATACCCGCCGTAACAGCACGAAAACATAGTCCTGCGCCGCCCCAGTGGCTAGAATCACCAGCTGAATGGCCAGTACCCCATCCAGATGCAGATACCGGTTCTGCTTATAGAGCAGTAGGCCAATGCCGCCTTCCGACTGGTAAAGCGTTTCGACCAGCGTAATCATGGTCCAGATGATGGCGAAGTTCTGGCGCACGACTTCGAGCATTTCATCCAATTTCCCCAGCACCACCACTTCGTAGAAGCTGCGCCATTCGCTCATTCCCAGGGTGCGGGCGTGGTCCATTTCCTCCTGCGTGGTGGTCAGAATCACGCTCGTCATGCCCGTGACCAGGTACACGGTAGCGCCGAAAATGAGGACCGAGAGCTTCACCTGGTGGCCGGAGCTTACCATGAGGGCCATGAAGAAGGTGAGGCCGGTGAGGGTGAGGTAACGCATCTTGGAGGCCGCGTAGGCGATGGGCCGGAAGAAGGGCAGCGCTGTGAGGTAGGAGATGAGCAGTGCCAGCACCGTAGCCACGGCCAACGCTTCAATGGCTGTAGTCATGCTGGCCCATAGCTCCTGAATGAGGCCCTGCGTGGTAATGAGGTCGCCGAGCGAGCGGACGACTTCGCCCAGGCTGGGGAAGAGCTGCATGGGGTAAAACAGCCACAGCAATAGCAAAATCGAGGCCTGGCCGATGACCATCGTGGTGAACACGAGGCGGGCAGGCTGGGCGTTGGGGGCGAATAGGGATTTCATTTTTAAATTGAGAAAACCAGAACGTCATGCTGAGCGCAGCCGAAGCATCTCGCGTGCCGCCACTAACCAGTGACGTTGCAACGATTGAGTTATTACCTCACGCGAGATGCTTCGGCTGCGCTCAGCATGACGTTCTTTTTCGTTTCGTGCGAAAGGCTTAATTGCCTAACACCACCTCTACGCGGCGATTCTTAGCCTTGCCATCGGGGGTGGCGTTGCTGGCTACCGGCTCGGTAGCACCGTGGGCGTACACCTGCACGCGGCCGTCGGGGAAGGCGCTGTGGCTCTTGGTTTCGAGCCAGTGCTGCACGGCCATGGCGCGGTCTTCCGAAAGCTGCTGGTTGCGGCCGGGGTCGCCGGAGTTGTCGGTGTGGCCGTGCACGGCCACTTTCAGGCGGCCGGCCACCACGAGGTCGTTGAATAGCTGGCTGAGGTCATGCTCGGCGGCGGGGGTAAAGCTGCTCTGGCCGCTGTTGAACTCGATGTTCCAGGCGCGCTTGCTCACGCTTTGGCGGATTTCGTCATCGGCGGCAAATTGCTGGGTTTCGGCCGGGGCCACGGCTTTGCCTTTGTACTGCTGCTGGAGTTTCTTCAGCGGCGTCAGGTCCAGCATTTCATTGAGCGGCACGTAGCTGGGCAGCTCTTTCGGGTAGAGCTTGCTCTGCACGTCGCCGAAGGTTTTGTATACCGCCGCGTAGATGTTGGTGCCGCCTTCATCGAGGCCGAACAGGCTCAGGTTGTCGCTGAAATTGAATACTTTGCTGCCACCCAGCTCCACTACTTCGCCGTTGCGGTCGGCTTCGCTCACACCCTTGTAATACTTCAGCCAGTACGCGCCGGGCTTGTCCTGGTCGCCATACACGGTGGCTTCGATGTCGGCGGCGCGGGCCAGGGCTTCGGGGTGGCTTTTCACCTGGTCGCCGGCCACGGCGAAGGCCGTCATCAGGCCCAGCACTTCCTTGGGGTGGGCGTCGTACCAGCGCTTGGTGGTCACCATGATGTTGGGCATCTGGTTGGAATAATCTTTGGTGCTCACGATGTTGACGAGGCCGCCGCGCTGCTTGGCGATGTTCACGTCGCCGGGCGTCCAGGTGGCCACGGCATCGGCCACCACGTCCACTTTCACGCCGGTGTTTTTGCCGTTTACCACTTTGGTGCGCGACTCGGGCTTGCCGAGGATGTACTTCTCGGCGGCCACCAGGAAGTCGCTGGCGGCCATGAAGTTCACGGCTTCGGGGTCGTAAGTGGTTTCGTCGGGGTTCACCTTCAGGCCGTTGTCGGCGCACCATTTCAGGGCGATGTTCTGGTCGCCGTCGCGCAGGTAGCAGGCCACGGTTTTGCCCAAGGCGGTTTTGGGGTTGTCGAGCCATTCTTTCGGCCCCATCAGCTTGTCTTCGCCGAAGGACTTACCCACCGAGTAGGGGATGATTTGCAGTTGGGTGCCAGCCTTCTTCAATTCCGTTTGCACGGCCGAGAAGCCGGGCAGGCCGTCGCCCATGATGCTCACAATCAGGCCAGGTGTGGCGGGGTTGTTTTGCAGGTCGAGGGCGTTTTTCACCAGGTCGGCCTGCATCTTTGATACGTCGTCCTGGCGCACAATCTGCATATCCAGGCCGTTGGCGGCAGCGGCCGAGCCCATCGTGGAGCGGGGGCCGCCGTTGGCCAGCATGCCGGCCATCTGGCTGTTCCAAGCCATCACTTCCCAGGTGAGGGGCGTGCCCTTATCGGCCGGGGCGGTGCCGGGCATGGGGGCCAGCGGTACCACGATGTTGGCCCGGCTGCCGCCGGTGGCCGTGGGCAGTTCAATCGAGTTCAAAAGCACCGATTGCGTATCGGCTTTCTTAAAGACGGCACCGCTGGAAACCAGCTTGTTGATGCCGAAGTACAGGAGGCCTACGAGGAGGAGGCCAATGATGAATTTACCGCGGGTAGTCATTTTAGTATGGGCAAAAGAGGGGTGGTACGCCCGGTTTGGGGCGCAAGGTTTTTTCGGTTTTGGTAGGGTTGATTAGCGGCTGGCCGTAGCGCTAGTAGCTGCTCGGTTCGTCATGCTGCGCGCGACTTGAACATTGCTGCCGCTTCTATGGGCTGTTTGGATTACCACTGCGGTAGAGATGCTTCGGCTAGGCTCAGCATGACGTTCTGAGGAGGCTGATTCTCCGAGCTGGCCTAGCAGGCCCACCAGGCCGCACGCCAGCAAAAAGCTAATCAAGCAGGCTAGAATAGGCATCATCGGAGGCTTTTTTGGTGGTGGAAAGTGACTGGGGGGCTTGCGGCTTTTCGTTGAGCACGGCGTTGAATTCGCCTTTCTGATATTGGTCGAGCAAGCGCTGGCCCTTCTCGCTCATCACGCCGTTCTGGATGTCCATCTCCTTCACGAACTCCTGCGAGTAGCGCATGGCCTGCTTGATTTGGCCCAATTGCTGGGCCATGTCCTCGGCCACGCGGTCGGTGGCCAGGTCGAAGAAGTACTTCTTGTCGGGGTCGCCGCGCAGGATGTTCA
>JAQBNT010000003.1 GCA_028288445.1 Hymenobacter sp.
ACGCAGCGCCGGCCCAAACGCCGCGCTCGAAGCCCGCGGCCGCCTATTCGGCGGCAGGCAAAACGGCCGCCGTGTACACCACAGCGGCCAATACGGACTTGCGTTTGGCGGCCGGTCAGCCGCTGGCGTTTCAGCCCGTGGGCCAGCCGCTGGAGAAAGACTTCTACGTGCTGCTCGACCCCGACCATTCGTTCCAGACGCTGCTGGGCATCGGCGGGGCGCTGACAGATGCCTCGGCCGAAGTGTTTGCCAAGCTGCCCAAAGCCCGGCAAGCGGAGTTTATGCGGGCCTACTTCAGCCCGACGGAGGGCATTGGCTACTCGCTGGGCCGCACCAGCATCCACAGCTGCGATTTCAGCAGTGCGCCTTACACCTACGTGGCCGAGAACGATAAGGCGTTGAAAACCTTCAGCGTGCGGCACGACGAGGAATTCCGCATTCCCTTCATCAAGCAGGCGATGCAGATGGCTGGCGGCCACCTCACGCTCTATGCCTCGCCCTGGAGCCCACCGGGCTGGATGAAAACCAACCACGACCCGCTACACGGCGGCGAGCTGCTGCCCGAGTTCCGCCAGGCGTGGGCCGACTACTGCGCCCGGTTCATCCAGGAGTACGAAAAGCAGGGCATCCCCATCTGGGGCATGACGGTGCAGAACGAGCCGATGGCCACCCAAACCTGGGAGTCGTGCGTGTTCACTGGCGAGCAGGAGCGCGACTTCGTGAAGAATTACCTGGGCCCCACGATGCAGAAGCGCGGCCTGGGCGGCAAAAAACTCATTGCCTGGGACCACAACCGCGACCTGATGTACGAGCGGGCCAAAACCGTGTACGCCGACCCCGAGGCCAGCAAATACCTCTGGGGCATCGGTTACCACTGGTACGAAGGCTGGACCAACACCGGCATGCTCTTCGACAACGTGCGCCGCGTGCACGAGGCCTTCCCCGACAAGAACTTGCTCTTCACCGAAGGCTGCAACGGCAACTTTAAGTTTGAGCGCCTTAACGACTGGACCTTGGGCGAGCGCTACGGCTACTCCATCATCAACGACTTCAACGCCGGCACCGTGGGCTGGACCGACTGGAACGTGCTGCTCGACGAAAAGGGCGGACCCAACCACGTGCAGAACTACTGCTTCGCGCCGGTCATTGCCGACACCCGCACCGGCCAGCTCATCTACACTAACGCCTACCACTACATCGGCCACTTCTCCAAGTTCATCCGGCCCGGGGCCAAGCGCCTGAGCTGCGCCCCCAACCGCGACTGGCTCCAAACCACGGCCTTCCGCAACCCCGATGGCTCGGTGGCCGTGGTGGTCCTCAACCGCACCGACCAGCCCCGCCAGTTTCAGCTGTGGGTGGCGGGCCGCGCCGCACCGGCCACCAGCGCGGCGCATTCCATCATGACGCTGGTGATTAAGTAACTTTCGCTGCATACTGCGCGGATGGTCGGACAGTAAACGGCTACAGGTTTCTCAATTACTATTCCGTGCTGGCATTGCCGGTTGAAGAAATAACGGCGCTGCCGTACACGGCCTCGAACGCATCGGCCACGGCAGATTGGGCCAAGTTGATGTAGCGCGAGAAAGCACTAAATGTCTTGTGGCCAGATACTTGCATAACTATCTGGTTGGGTATGCCTTGCTCCAACGCTAGGGTCACGAAGGTGCGCCGGGCTGTGTGGCAGGTGAGCAGTTGCCACTTGGTGAAGGTCTCGGCCTCGCGCCGGCCCGCGCGGTAGCGCACGCGCTCGACCAGGGCGTTGAGCTGGGCCCGTTGGCCGACCTCCTTCAGGTAGTCGTTGAGCTTCTGATTGGAGATGGGGTGGACTTGGCCAGCAAACAAGCGGTCGAGCAGTGCCCCCGACGCGGGGCGCAGCGGGATGGTGACCAGCTCGCGGGTTTTGACGGCCCGCAGTCGCAGCGAATTGCCCTGGCGATGCTCGGGTCGCACGCTCACCAAGTCCGAGTAGCGCAGGCCCGTGTAACAGGCCAATAGGAACAGGTCACGGGCGTTGGCCAGGGCGGGCGCGTCGGTGAGCTCGACCTGCTCAAGGGCTTGCACTTCGTGCCTAGTGAGTACCAATATGTCAGGGGTTTGATTTTTCCATTTCAACCGTTCAAAGTCCCGGCGGTCGGTCAACCCCTGGGCATGGGCGTAGCGTAGGAAGCAATTGAGGCGGATGAGGTTTTTGGCAATGGCGTTGTCCGTGAGCTTGGGGACCGTGAGCAGGTAGTTGCAGAATTTGGCGTCGAAGGCCGGTGTCAGGGTATCGAAGGCGAGCGGGTAGCCGGTGCGGGCAACGAACCCTATTAAGTGATTGATTACGGTGGTGTTCGTTTGCAGGGTGGCCGGGCTCATGCGGCCGCGGAGCTGCTCGTTCCAGGCCGCAAACTCTTCGAGCAGGGTCGGTTTGGCAATGATGAATTCGGTGATGGCTTTGACTTGCGGTTCGGGCTCAGCTTCCGCGGGCTCGATGGCCTGACGCAGCTGCTCGGCGGTGGGCAGGGCGCCCGCGGCCACGCCGTCCAGAAAGCAGTTCTCCAGGCGGGTGCGCATGGCGGCTAGCGCCAGATTGAGGCGCCCGGCCTGCGCGTTGCCCCGGGTTTTCACTTGTTGTTCTTCCTGATTCCACTGTCGAGGTTCAATAGTAATACCCAAGTATATCTTAGTTTTATTTCCTCCGTGGGCTAGGCGAGCAATGATGGGGGTCTTTTTGTCAATGGGAGTGGGGTTTTTGAGGAACAGGGTAATGCTGGCCATAAAGCAGGCGAATAGGGGTTGGAATGGGCGAAACCTCGAAAACATTCTAGATAAATTTCCCAGTTCCAACTAATTAACTGTCAGTATTTTATCTCATAAATTAGTTTTGGTTTCGTATAGTTGTAAGCCGTGTTTGCGAAGGTTTGGCAGGAGCTATTGCGTGGAGAAGTAGCCTGCTCTTGTGGATGCTTTCGGTATCGTCCGGTCCATCCTTAAGCGCCACGGATGGCCGCCCGCACGGGCGGGGGATAACCGCTGCTAGCCGGGAAGAGCTTGGCTTGCGGTTCGAGGCCCGAGCGCGGTGCCGCACGACCGCTTACGGCCAGTGGGGTTGCCCACAATGGGAGAGGACGATTAAGGCAAGCACCAATTCAAATCCCGGTGCCTTTCCGCCCCCGCGGGTCTCGCGTGTCCAGGGGGTGGGAAATTGCGCCCTATTGGAGGTTCTTCTTTGCTGACCACGGCCCATTCGGATTAAAACTCTCTCGCTGGAGGGCCTTGCGCCGGTGCGTTAACATCACGGTGGCAAATGGTCGAGCGTGGGCTCCGGCTTGAACACCGCCAGGCGGGTCACCCCCGACTGTGAAGCGAGTGGTTACCGAGTAGGGGAGGGCGTGCCGAGGTATTGAAGGCTTCCGGCGGGGCTTCCGAGAACCCGGAAAAGGTGTGGATGGCCCGCTGATGGCGCTGGTAACCCGCAAGCTCGACTGTTAAGTCCCGGTTAAGCCCTCGTTAATAGCTATTCAGATAGAAGAAAAGCTCCGCTCGATTGGTCTGGGCGTGACGACCGCGAAGAGCTGGGTGTGTGCACGATGACCTTGGGTTTTTAACGGCGAAACGGGCAGCTGGCATGATACTGCTGCTGGCCGAAGGCTGGCAATATGCCTGAATAGAGGCAAGCCAGCCTTCGGCCAGCAGAGAGGCAAACGAGGCCAACTAGGCCGAAATGCTTAGTTGACGACGTCGGACGGGACCCAAGCGTAACCATAAAACAGGTTAAAAACCTGGCTGATAGTTCGGTACTATTTGGGCTCGAGGGGGACTATACACTATAGACATTCATCCCCTCTTCTTGGCCTAACCCATGACCGACTCGCCAATCTATGCTCTGTTGCTCGAATTACAACGCGAATTCCGCAAAGAAATCACCCAGGCCATCCACCAAGCCTTAGCCCAGCATCCAGGAGTCCAGCACCCGATTGCCCGCGCCGCGGAGGTGCCCACCTTGCTGACCGTGCGCGAAGCGGCCGCGCTGCTGCACGTGAGCGTCGCGACCATCCATCAATGGAAAAGCAAGGGATTACTGGCTTATAGGAAGGTTTCGACTCGAACCTATTTCGAGCGCGCTGCCGTGCTCGAAGCGGCCAAGCCACAGCCTGCCTTTGATGGTCGTCGCTCTACCCCACGCCGAAGATGAGCAGCCCTCGCCACGCATGGCAGGAGCCGACCGGTGAGCCAAATGCCGCGGCACCAAGGCCTGCTGCCGTTTCCCGAGGCCCTCCGCGAGAGCCCTTCTCCGCGCTGCCGGTCACGGAAGTGGACCCGCCTTCCCGCCAGTTTTCGAAGCCTTCGCCCTGCCCCGCGGACCACCCGCGCTGCGCCCGTCCCCAACCCCCGGTCACTGCCTCGTGCCCGGTCTTCCATTCAATAACCACTATCCGCGGCCTGCTCGGCTGCTCATTGCTTCCGCTTACCGATTATTATGAAAAACCTCCCCAATTCGAACCAGCCCACCCAGGTTCCCGTCCCAATGGAAGGGCTGCCAGGTACTCCGCCCGCACTCGCTCCCGTGCTGGCCCCGCCGCTAGCCCCGGCGTCCCACCCGAACCGGCTCCAACTGCGGCAAAAAGCCCGTCACCGCATGCAACGCAGGCGCCTGCTGCTGTGGCATCAGTACAACCTAAATCATCTGTATTGGGCGCACGAATTGGGCTGGCAGGCACCCTGGCTGGACCAAGTGCTGACCAGGTTGGGTAAACTTCTCCAGGCCCTGGACCCCGGGCGAGCGGCCGATTCTTGCTCGGAGGAGCTAACCCAAAGCGTGGCAGACCATCTGGCCAACATGGACCGGCGCTACGACCGCAAGTCGGTGATGCCCACGGACCGGCAAATCGCCCGGTTAAAATTTGGCCTCCACGTGGAAGGGGAGTACCTCTTCTCCGATTGCGACCCCCCAACGGTGACGGCCACCTTCCGGCAATTGCAGTGGTTGTTGACCAGTGTAGTTAGCCCCCTGCAAGAGGATACCCGGTTCGTTCGCAAGCAACTCCGCAAGCAACCGCAGGACCGGGGGCAGGAAATGTTCGAGGTGCCCAGCCAGCAAGGCGCATTGTTTGGGCTAGGTGCCCAAGGCAAGGGCAAAGGGAAGGCCCAGCTGTCCGGCTTGGGCGTCATCTACTTTGCCGTGGACCCTCGCAAATTCAAGGGCAAGACCCGCCAGGCCTTTATTCAGGACCGGTTCTGCGGCATCAGCCCACCGTTGCTGCTGAACCCCTGGCCTTCCCGCCGGGGCCTGACAGCCGTGGTGGTTCTGCCACCGGGGCCGGCAAGCTACGGTGAGAAGATTGCGTGCCTGGTCGACCGCTTCGAGCGGTGCTCGCGCTACTCCGGGCTGGAATGCCAGCTGTACCAGTGTCAGGACCCGGGCCGCCTCTGTTCCCTGTACTGGAGCCCCGAAACGCACGTGCGGCGTGATTTGCTCGGCTAACCCTAGGTAGTTAGACGGCTCCGTCCAAGCCCGGGCGGGGCCACCTAAATCTTCCGAAGGCCCGGTGCCCGGCAACTGCCTTGACCTGATTGTCTCGTTCGCGGCCTGCTCCTTGAAGCCCGAGAATAACAGCAGCCTAAGATTTCTATCAATCTATTGAACATCAGTTAGTTGATGCATAATTTTGGAACTCGGAATAATTCCCTTGATGTTTATTTCTCGCCGGTTATAGTCCAGCTTATTGTGTGGTCTTACCAGTTGCTGATGCCTGCGATCTAAACCCAATACCCTTCTTTTTACCCTTAAGTTGATTCCTATGAAAGTCGCCGTTATTGGCAGCAGGACGCTGACTGATGAGTCCCGCTACAAGCAATTGTCTGAGGAATTGGATGCGCTGGTTATTGCCGAATCCCAGGATATCTCATTGATTATCAGCGGATCGGCCGTCGGGGTCGACAAAATGGGTGAACGCTACGCTAGAGAGCGCGGCCTGCCCATCCAATTTTTTTTGCCCGATTACCAATCGTATGGGCGGGCTGCGCCGCTCGTTAGGAATCAACAAATTGTAAATGAGGCGGATATATGCTTGGCCCTGTGGGATGGCAAAAGCAAAGGCACAGCCCACGCTTTGCGCCTGGCCCGTCGTAAGCGAGGCCTACGATTAATCGTGGTCGTGCCGCTGCCCTAAACCGAACCAGTCCGGTGGGTCGCGCCCGTCGGTCGGCGTCTTATAGGTCCGGATTTTGGACTCGAATGGCCGTCAGGAGGTGCGCCGTAGAACTCCGCGGGCCCGGCCAACTTCGTCGGCTGACGTGGGCGCCGCTGCTGAGCGCCTAACGTGCCAGCGGGACGTTGCGCACATAGTGGCCGTTGACCGGTTATGGTAGTGGCCGCCGGGTGGTCACGCTGGTGTCCGCACTAAGCTAAGGTCGGCTATTAGGGAAATGCTGCCGGTCAGCGCATTCACCCCCATGGCGCTACCGGCCGGGCGCGGGCTTCGGCTTGCAGACAACCGGTGGGGTTACCCCCGACCGTGAAACGGTAAGCTGCGGGTCATGAGAAGGCGTTTCGGGGCTTATAGACGCCCGACAGGGCCTCCGCGGCCGGTGAAGGTGCGAGCGGCCCTGCGTCGGTGCTTGTCACGAGCGCCGACCCCAGTATTAAGGTCCAGTTAAAATCCCGTTAAGACGAAAACGGCCCACGCTACCGCCCAAGAAAGAACCGACGCGATGAAGGGGAAGCTGCCCTGTGGGCTCGCCACTGGCGGCGGGACAGCGGGCGTACCGCGGCCAGCCGGGCTCGCTCGTGATGCATATCGCCTGGGTTCGGAACAAAACCTAACCAGCCGCGATCGAAGGAGGCAATGCGTTTGGGCTCACCTCGCTCCAGGACCGGTCCGGTGAGCGCGCTGGCGACCAACTGGTGTCGATTCTTGCAGGAGCTTTCGGGCGACGTCTCCGCGGTATGGTACACTCAACCGGCCCGGTCGTGAATCGTAACCGAAGCAAAAGCCCAGCGAGCGGCCGCGGCGCGCATTGCTCACCACATAGCCGGTGGGGTATCCTGGCCGGCCGAATCCAAGCGCTCGGCCGCCGCCCGGGCCAGAGAGCTGGGCGGGCCCTCCACGACGGTGCGGGTCCACTGACCGAGCTGATTATGGTAAAGCACCAGCGTGCCGGCCTCGGAGCCGGCTTCGAGGGGCCGGCTCAAGTACAGCCGCAGTCCGAATGCCAGCGCTTGGGTGCGCTGAATCTGAATGCCGGCCGGAGACAAAAGCCGGTGAGCCACGCGCAGCAATCGGTCTTGCTCGGCCGAGAGCGCCGGTTCCGGAAGCTCGTACGAGAGGTCAGGGGCAGGGTCGAGAAAGGGATGAGCCATAGAAGATGAAAAAGAAGAAGAAGTGGCAATAGGAGAGAGGCCATGGGCGGCAACTGCACCAAGGCTAGAGGGGCCAAGGCACGGAAGCGGAGGCAGGTGAGGGGAGTATTCAAGGAAGCCGGCAGCGGTTACCGGGCGTAGGGAGGTTCGGAACTACAGCCGAGAGGAGGCGGGTTGGAGGACAACAGAAAGGAAGCTGGGGGAAACCGACCACCAGGGCGCGGGGCGGACGAGGAACGTAAACCCGCAGGTAGGCAGGCCGGCACGAGAAGAAACAGGAGCAAGCAGGAAAGGCGACCGTAGAAGGAAAGAGACCAGGGGGGGAGGAGCGGGAGATAAGAATAGACCAGGCCGACAGGGCTTATATTATGTTAGTAGCTTTTACGTACTTGGGTGGAACCTCCAGAGCTACTAACATAATATAAGCCCTGTCGGCCTGGTACGCCTGATGGGCTTGATGGGCTTGGTTGGGTCCTTCCCTTTCGGCCCCTTTCTGTTCTCTCAGCCCGGCTTTGGTGAGTACACCGTGCGGCCTATCTGCGGCTCGTAGCCCACCGCCCGTTTCAACTCCTGACGCATCAGGGCCTCGATTTGATCCGCGTGTTCGCTCGGCGTTACCAGCGCGTCGTGGATGCTGAATAAAGGGATGTTGCTATGTAATAGGCTTATGCGTTGCGCCACCACCCCGAGGACCAGCTCGGCTTCCAAGGTCTGAAGGAGGAGTGGCAAGAGCTCGTGTCTGTGCCGTTTGTACTCGTCTAGCACGGCGCTCACGGTGGGTAGCGCCGTGGCGAATACCTGCCGGGCGGCCCGCCGAGCCGTGTCCTCGCGCACCAGGCCCGCGGGCAGCTGGTGATCCAGCCGCCCGTAAAGGATGCCCAACAGCAGCCCTTTCAGGGCCTCGCGGCTGCGCGGCTGCACCCGCTCCGGCTCGGCCGCCGCCAAGGCCGCCTGCAAGCGCTCGTAAAACTGCCCGCCGCTGGTCCAGGCCCCGAATTCGGCCACGTCGGGCGGCGCGTTCGCCAGCAACCGGCGGAGGCGTTCCACCAGGCCCGGATCGTGCTGCAGGAGCTGCCGGCTGGCCTCCCCGCCGTGGCTGACCAGCGTCAGGCGCTCCGGCGGGACTGCCTCCGGCGGTAGCAGAAAGGCGCTTTGCAGCAGGAGGTTACAGATAAAAGGTTGCGAATTCCTGATATCGAGCGAAACGAGCTGACCGTAGTTTTCCGCGCTCACGTACTGGCGCATCCGTTTGGACATGCCCGCCAGGGCCGTGTAAAGGCGCCCCTGCCGGTCGAAGCCCGGGCGCAAATCGCGCTCCTCGAGCCGGCCCACGTACAGCAGGTCCTGGCGGTACTGCAGGGCGGCGTCCTTGTAGCGCGGGCGCTGGTAGGCCACCCCGCGCCGGGTGAGCTTCGGTTCCGGCGTCTGCTGGCGCTGGTGGTAGAGCGCCTCCGCAGCGGCGCGGGCGGCCGCGGCGTCGATGCGCAGGGGCGTGGTCCGCGGGTCGAGCCAGCCGAGCAGGCCCGCGTGCTGCGCGGACTTTTCCGCCGTGACCGTCCCGGGCTGCTGGCGCTGCACCTGCAGGGCCCGCAGCAGCCAGAGCTTGCTCACCGTCACCAGCTGGCCGGGCCCGCCGCCGGGCGCCGGACGCCGGTACGGGGCGGCGAAGCGAAAGGCCCGGCAGTAGCGGCCGTTGGAGTACCGCGGGTCTTCCTCCAGCACGTGGGTGGCTACCAAGTAGTCCAGGTAGGCGCGATAGTTACGCAAAAATTTTTGGAGGCGGGAGGCATTCAAAGACGCAAAGCCCCGCCGCCGCTGTTTCCCGGCTGCCGTCGGGGCGCGGTCGGGGGGCGCTTCAGCCGTGGCCGCCAGCTTGCGGTCGGCCAGCCGCTCGCCGACGAGGTGCAGCACCTGCACCAGGTAGTCCGGGTGGAAGGGGCGAAAGTTAGGCGGGTGCGCGGCCAGGTGCGCAGCCAGGTCAAAGTTGGGCGGCAGCAGCCGCTGCACGGGCGGCAACGAAAGAGTAGGGGAGCGCATGGAGGGGTAAGGCAAAGTTTTGCAAAGGGGGTGCGGGACCGAGGGGATAGGGGGTGGATTGGGCAGCCGTTTCGGCGGTTTGCCGGCGCCGGGTACGCTCATCGCCGTGGTAGATGGGGCAGTCGGCATGGGGGGGGTGCTGGACCCAGAGGTGCTCTTCCTTGAGCCAGCGCGTTCACGTCAGGCACCTGTTGCCGGTCAAAGTTGAAATCCGGGCGCACCAGGCCCGGGGGCTTCCCCACCCTCGGCCTTTGGATGACCTGGGGGATGAGGAAGCCCGGGGCTTAGCGCACTCCGGCTCGTAGGGACAGGGCGTTGTTTAGGATGGCCTTGGGGTCGTGCCACACGAAGACGGGCTGACCGATGCTGCGGCTCTCGGCGGTCTGGTCGCAGGTAATGCCCGACGTGCCGAAGCGCTGGTTGAAATAGTCGAAGTATTGTTGCAGGGCCTCGGCGTAGTCGGGGTTCTCGGGGTTCAGTTCCACGACCAAATACAGGTGCTTTTCTTCCGGGTCGGCATAGAGCAGCAGCAGCCCGTCTTTCAGGAATTCATCCTGCTGCAAGAGGTGCTGTACCGTGTCCCGGGTCCAGTCGGCGTCGAAGGTGACGCACAGCACGCCCAGGTGCGAAGCCGTTGTCACCCCGCGGGCGGGTTCCCAGAGGCCGCCCACGGTGACCGAGTCCTGGAGTCGGCACGCCGCCGGGTAGTACCGTGTGCCCGCCAGCAAGGCGGCCACTTGCGTGAATTGTTGCAATTGGCTTGGGGCGCGGGTGATGCAGTCGTACAGCTGCCGCAGGGTGATTGCCGCGTGTGGGGTGGTTTTGTCCAGTAAAAAGTAGCTGAATTCGACGTCCGCCTTGCGGTGCCGGGGAAGGTCCGGGGCTTTCCACATCGCCGCGAACACGGGCTCGGTGGCAGGCCGGGCGGCCTCGCACTTGGGGGCCTTCGGGTGGGCTTCGTAGTAGAGGGGATGGCCCGCGCGTCGCCGGAGCGGTTTGTAGAACAGCGGGGCGGGGCAGCTCTGGGGTAGTTGGCGCCCGTAGACCACCCGCTGTGCCTGCAACTGGCCGGTGGCGTCTTTTTCACGGGGGCACTCCTGCAGGAGTTGCACGCGAATCGCCTCCCGGAGGAGGACCGAGGGTAAAGTAACGCCAAAGTCGTTGAGGCGCTGGCACAGGTCGTCGAAGGTGACGGTCTCCGCCCGGTCCATTACTTGGAGGAGCACGAAATAGATGTCGTTTCGGAGGGTTGGCTGAATGGGCATAGGGGAGGAATTAGAGGAGTTGAATGAAAAAAGAGCAAAGGCTGGGGTTGGCGTTTTCGGTCGCTGGCGCTGGGTGTGCCGGTACTGGTGCCGTGGCTACACTCGCGCGAGCAGGGCCCCGGCCCGCGCGGCCGCCGCCGGCGTGCCCGCCGCCACGACCTCGGCCCAGAAAGGCCGACCGTCGGGGTGCAGGTGCAGCCGAAGGTGCGCGTAGTCGGGGCCGAGGCGCAGCCAGCCTTCCAGTGCCGCGGGCTGGGGCACGAGCCGCACGACGCGCCCGCCCGTGGCCGTACCCAACTGGCAGATGCGCGCGGCGGCTTCGAGCTGATACAGGCAGGTGCCCACGGGGAAGGCGAACGGAAAGTCAGTAGCCCCGTCTTCCACCTCAGGCAATTGCGCCCACAGCGCGGGCAGATCGAGCGAGCCGGCGCGGGGCAGGCGCACCGGGCAAGCTGCGAACTCGGTCGGCGCGGCTGGCAAAGCAGGCGGCCGCAGATGCGGCTGGATGGGCGCGTGCCGGGCCACCCAGTTGAGCAGGTGCGGCGGGAAGGGGCCGAACAAGGCCAGTGCCGTGAGCACCGGTTCGGAAAATAGCAATTGGAGGGACATAGGGGGAAGCAGCCGTAGTAGGCCGCGGTTAAAGCCAGAAAAAAGTGGGGTCGCCGGGTGCCGGGCCGGGAAGGGCCGCACCGAGCAGGAGGGAGCCCGCATCGTCACGGGGGGCACCACGCGCGAAGCGGTGACACAGCGAGGGCGCGGTGCCGGTTTTCGCGGCCGGAAGAAGGGCCATAACTTAGGGCCTGCATGAGGATAGCGGAGGTGGGACAAAACCCCTACTAGTCACCTCAGTCTTTTTTGCGCCGGTTTCCGCTGTCGGTTTCTAAGTGGCTGCCGGTTCTATTAAGAATCATTAAATCAGGCCATTGATTTAATTCGCAAACCAAATGCCTCGTCAAATCGACCCTTTATACATAACATAGAAACATGGCAAAATTTCTATT
>JAQBNT010000051.1 GCA_028288445.1 Hymenobacter sp.
TGGAGGACATTGTGATTGTGGACTTCGCAGGTCAGGCCGTGGAAGGCGGCAAGCGGCCGTCGTCCGATACCAAAACCCACGGTGTGCTCTATGAGAACTGGGCGCACATCGGTGGCATCGTGCACACGCACAGCACCTACGCCACTGCCTGGGCCCAGGCGCAGCTCGACATTCCCATCCTCGGCACCACCCACGCCGACCACCTCACCGCCGATGTGCCCTGCGCCCCGCCCATGGACGATGCCATGATTGCCGGTGACTACGAGCACCAGACCGGCTGGCAAATCCTGAACGAGTTCCAGCGCCGCGGCCTCTCGCCCACCGAAGTGGAAATGGTGCTGCTGGCCAACCACGCCCCTTTCACCTGGGGCAAGACCGTGGATAAGGCCGTGTATAACAGTGCCGTGCTGGAGGAAATAGCCCGCATGGCCTACCTCAGCTGCACCCTGCGGCCGGAAGTGCCGCGCCTGAAGAATGCGCTGATTCGCAAGCATTACGAGCGCAAGCACGGCGTGAATTCCTACTACGGGCAGTAGTGGCAAGAGTAACCTTTCAACTGACTCAATACCAGCCAAAACTATGATTGACCTCACCCACTACGAAGCCTGGTTCATCACCGGCACCCAACACCTCTACGGCCCCGAAACCCTGGAGGAAGTGGCTCGCCACTCGCAGGAAATCGCGAAAGAACTCGGCACGAAACTGCCCATCAAAATCGTCTACAAGCCCATTCTGAAAACCCCGCAGGAAATTTATACGCTCATGCAGGAGGCCAATACCGCCGAAAACTGCGTGGGCCTGATTGCCTGGATGCACACGTTTTCCCCCGCTAAAATGTGGATAAACGGCCTGAAAATCCTGCAAAAGCCGCTGGCACATTTGCACACCCAGTTCAACCGCGACATTCCGTGGGCCGACATCGACATGGACTTTATGAACACCAACCAATCGGCGCACGGCGACCGGGAGTTTGGCTTCATCGGCGCTCGGATGCGCCTGAAGCGTAAGGTGATAGTGGGTCACTGGCGGAGCGCGGCGGTGCATGATAGCCTCAGCATCTGGAGCCGCGTGGCTGCGGCCTGGGCCGACTGGCAGTCTGCGAAATTCATCCGCTTCGGTGACAATATGCGCTATGTGGCTGTGACCGAAGGCGACAAGGTAGAAGCCGAAATCAAGTTTGGCTACGAGGTGAACACCTACGGCATCGGCGACCTGGTGGCCGTGGTGAACGAGGTGAGCGATGCGCAAATTGACGAGTTGCTGGCTACCTACGAAACCGAATATGAGCTGGCCGACGACCTGAAAGCCGGTGGCACCCAGCGTGACAGCCTGCGCGAGGCCGCCCGCATCGAAGCCGGGATGCGCAAGTTTCTGCAGGACAAAGGTGCCAAAGGCTTTACCGATACCTTCGAGGACCTGCACGGCTTGGCCCAGCTGCCCGGCATTGCCACGCAGCGGCTGATGGCCGAGGGCTACGGCTTCGGCGGCGAGGGCGACTGGAAAACGGCCGCCCTGGTGCGGGCCATGAAGGTGATGGGCGCGGGCCTGCCCGGCGGCAATTCCTTTATGGAGGACTACACCTACCATTTCGAGCCCGGCAACGAGCAGGTTTTGGGCTCGCACATGCTGGAAATCTGCCCCAGCATCGCCGCCGGCAAGGTGAGAGTGGAAGTGCACCCGCTGGGCATCGGCGGGAAGGCCGACCCGGCCCGCCTGGTGTTCAACTGTCCCGCCGGCCCGGCCCTGAATGCCACCATCGTGGACCTCGGCAACCGCTTCCGGCTCATTGTGAACGAGGTGGAAGCCGTGCTCCCCGCCGCCGACCTGCCCAGGCTGCCCGTGGCCCGCGTGCTCTGGAAAATCAAGCCTGACATGGCCACCGGCGCGGCCGCCTGGATTCTGGCCGGTGGTGCGCACCACACCGGCTACAGCCAGAACCTGACCGCCGAATACCTCGAAGATTTCGCCGAGATGGCGGGCATTGAGTTCGTGATTATTGATGCTGACACCAAGCTGCGCACCTTCAAGAACGAGCTGCGGTACAACGAGGTAGCCTTTCGCGGGTAGTTGTGGATAATGGCCCGTCATGCTCAGCATGACTGTTCTTTTTGCTCATTTCGATTCCCCGCTGCTCTTCCCAATCATCATGCGAACTCTCCCCGTGGGCCTTCCTGCATTTCTGGCCCTGCTGGGCCTGTTGCCCGGCTCGGCCGCTCTGGCCCAAACCGGTGCGCCGGCCACCATCACCGTGCAGGTGAACAAGCCGATTGCGGCCGTGCCCAAAAACATGTTCGGCCTGTTTTTCGAGGACATCAACTTCGCCGCCGATGGCGGGTTGTACCCCGAGTTGGTGAAGAACAAGTCGTTTGAAACCGACGACCACCTCATTGGCTGGAAGGCCATTCGGGGCGCGGCCGGCCTGGCCGACTATCGGGTGTCGGGCGACCAGCCCATCGGCAGCACCAACCGCCACTTCCTGCGCCTGAGCGTGAAAACCGCCGGCCCCGATGCGGGCTTTGTGAACGAAGGCTTCCGCGGCATGGGCCTGAAACAGGGCGCGGAATACACCTTCTCGGTCTATCTGCGGCGCGGCCCCGGCAGCATTTCGGCGCTGAACGTGACGCTGGAAGAGCCCGGCCGGCGCGGCGGCGGGCCGGAAACGGCCGAGTCGGGCGGGGCGCTGGCGCAGGCCCAAATCACGGGCCTCACCAGCGAGTGGAAGAAGTACAGCGTGGTGCTCCGGCCCTCGGCCACCGTGGCCAAAGCCCGCCTCAAACTGACCGTGGAAGGCACCGGCACGGCCGACATCGACGTGGTTTCCCTCTTCCCGAAGGACACCTATCTAAAGCGCGAAAACGGCCTGCGGCCCGACCTCGTGCAGTTGCTCAAGGACATGAAACCCGGTTTTCTGCGCTTCCCCGGCGGCTGCATCGTGGAGGGCATGACGCTGGACAACCGCTACCAGTGGAAGGAAACCATTGGCGAGGTGGCCAGCCGTCAGCCCATGATAAACCGCTGGAATAAGGAATTTAAGCAGCGCTACACGCCCGATTATTACCAGTCGTTCGGGTTGGGCTTCTTCGAGTATTTCCAGCTTGCGGAGGACATTGGGGCCGAGCCGCTGCCGATTCTGAACGTGGGCATGGCCTGCCAGTTCAACTCGGCCGAGCTGGCCCCCATCAGCAGCGCGGCCGAGGGCCCGAGCGCGGCCGGCCCGGACGACGAGCCCACGCTGGAAACCTTCATTCAGGACGCACTGGACTTGGTGGAATTTGCCAACGGCCCGGCCACCTCCACCTGGGGTGCGAAGCGTGTAGCCATGGGCCACCCAGCGCCCTTCAACCTCAAGATGATTGGCATCGGCAACGAGCAGTGGGGGCCGCAGTACCTGGAGCGCTACGAGCCGTTTGCCAAGGCGCTGAAAGCCAAATACCCGGCTATGCAGATTGTGAGCAGCGCCGGACCTTCGCCGGAAGGTGAGCTGTTTGACAAAGCCACCGCCAGGCTGCGCGAGCTGAAGGCTGAGTTCACCGACGAGCACTACTACGCCAAACCGGAGTGGTTCCGGCAGCACGCGGACCGCTACGATAATTACCCGCGCACCGGCTCCAAAATCTTCGCCGGCGAGTATGCCGCCCAGAGCGCCGGCATTGCCAACCAGGAAAACAAGAACAATTGGGACTGCGCCCTCTCCGAGGCCGCCTTCATGACCGGCCTGGAGCGCAACGCCGACGTGGTGGCCATGGCCTCCTACGCGCCGCTCTTCGCCCACGTCGATGCCTGGCAGTGGACGCCAAACCTCATTTGGTTCGACAACCTGAACGCCTACGGCACGGTGAACTACTACGTGCAGCAGCTTTTCAGCCAGAACAACGGCACCACCATGCTGCCCGTGCAGCGGCCCGCCGGGGCTAAAAATGGCACTGACAACCTCTTCGCCAGCGCCGTGGCCGACGACGCGGCCGGCGACATCGTGGTGAAGCTGGTGAACTACTCCCCCGCGCCCCGTGCCGTGAAAGTGACCCTGGCCGGGGCCAAAAAGCCCGGCAAAACCGGCCGCGCCCTGGTGATGGCCAGCGCCGACCTCAATACCCAAAACAGCCTCCAGGAGCCTAAGAAGCTGACGCCGCAGGAGTCGAAATTCGCCGTGGCCGGCTCGGTGGTGAGCTACACGCTGGCCCCAAACTCGCTCACAGTTTTGCGCATTCCGGGCAGGCGGTAGGGACGATTTTAAACGGCAAGCAGTTCGTCATGCAGCGCGTAGCGCAGCATGACGCGCTTTACAAGTCCTGATTTATCAGCGTTTACTCATGAATACTGCCCGCCGGCTACTGACCCTGGCTGCCCTTCTCGGCAGCGGCACCGCCGCCCATGCCCAGAAAGCGCCACCGAAAACGGACTTCCACCAGTGGGCCGCCACGCCCCCCATGGGCTGGAACAGCTGGGACTGCTACGGCCCCACCGTGACCGAAGCCGAGGTGAAGGCCAACGCCGACTACATGGCCAAAAACCTCAAAAACAGCGGCTGGGAGTACGTGGTGGTAGACATCCGCTGGTATGTGGGCAACGACACGGCCCACGGCTACAACGAGAAAACCCCCGATTTCAACATCGATGCCCACGGCCGTTTCGTGCCGGCCGTGAACCGCTTTCCATCGGCCGCCGGGGGCAAAGGGTTCAAGCCGCTGGCCGATTACCTGCACGCCAAAGGGCTGAAATTCGGCATTCATATCATGCGCGGCGTGCCCGTGGTGGCGGTGCAGCGCCGGCTGCCCATCCTCGGCACGAAGCTGACGGCCGCCGACATTTATAGCAAGGAAGGCCAGGCCACCTGGCTGCACGACATGTACACGGTGAAAACCGGGCCGGGCGCGCAGGAGTACTACGATTCGCTGTTCAGGCTTTACGCCGCGTGGGGGCTGGATTTCGTGAAAGTAGACGACCTTTCAGAACCCTACCACAAGCCGGAAGTGGAAATGATTCGGCGGGCCATTGATAAGTCGGGCCGCCGAATCGTGTTCAGCACCTCGCCCGGCGAAACCCCGATTGCGGAGGCCGCGCACGTAGCGGCCAATGCCAATATGTGGCGCACCGTGGGCGACTTCTGGGACAGCTGGGAACAGCTGAAGGAGCATTTTGAGGTGTGTGCGCGGTGGGCACCCCACATCCGGCCCGGCGCTTTTCCCGATGCGGATATGCTGCCGCTGGGCCGCCTGGGCATCCGGGCCGAGCGGGGCGACGACCGCATGACCCGTTTCACGCCCGACGAGCAGCGCACGCTGATGACGCTGTGGTGCATCTTCCGCTCGCCGCTGATGTTTGGTGGCGACCTGCCCAGCAACGACGCCGCCACGCTGCCCCTGATTGCCAACCCAAACGTGCTGGCCGTAAGCCGAAACAGCACCCGCAACCGCCAGCTGTTCCGCCGCGGCGACCTGGTGGCCTGGACTGCCGACGACCCCGCCACCGGCGACAAATTCCTGGCCCTGTTCAACGCCCAGGACCAGGAGCTGGCCCCCGCAAGCGAAGCCGTTTGGGCCAGCGGCCCGATAAACCGCCAAACCCCGGCCAAAGCCGCTGAAATCAACCTCACCGGTGCCAAGAAGCTCTACCTGAATGTACGCGACGGCGGCGACGGCACTGCCTGGGACCACGCCGACTGGCTGAATCCGGTGCTGGGCAACAGAGGCGATACAAATTTTCAGCTTGCCAAACTTCCGTGGCGCAGCGCCACCGCCGGCTGGGGCAAGCCCGCCGTGAACAAAAGCGTGTCGGGTGCGCCGCTAACTGTGTTGGGAAAGACGTATGAAACCGGCATCGGCACCCACGCCAATTCCATCATCGAATACGACCTGCCGGCCGGCTCCACGCGCCTCACTACCACAGTGGGACTGGACAACGCCGCCGCCGTGCAGAATACGGGCGGTACGCTCAGGTTTCTGGTTTTCACCCAAAGCCCTTATCAACCCGCGCCCGCCGATTCGGTGCGCGTGCCGGTGACGCTGAAAGAGCTGGGCGTTGGGGTCGGGGCAACGGTGACCGACCTGTGGACCGGCCGGAAAGTTGGTAAATTCACGACGAATTTTGCGCCCTATATCCGCCGCCACGGCGCGGCGCTCTACCGAATTTCGGCGCGAAAAACAGCGAAGTGATTTCCCACCGCGCTGCCCGATTATGCTGGCCTTGTTTCCTGCCCAAATGTTAAATTGCCTACGCCGCTGCTGGTTGCTGCTGCTCTTCATTCCGTTCGCCGCCGTGGCCCAGTACCCCCCGCCCATTGCCATCGAAACCGAGCACGTCAGCCTCGTGCTGGGCGTGGGGGATAAATTCAAACTCTACCAAACCTACCTCGGCCCGAAGCTGGCGGCGGGCGAAAAGCTGGTGCTATACAGCCGCCACGAAGCCTACGTGCCGGCCGGCACCGACAACCTGTTTGAGCCCGCACTGCGCGTCATTCACGCCGATGGCAACGCCTCGCTGGCGCTGGAATACGCCGACGTGAAAATCGAGAAGCCGCTCGGCAACGTGATTGGCGATGCCACGACCACCACCATCCGCCTGCGCGACCCCCACTACCCGGTGGAAGTGCTGTTGCACTTCACGGCCTACTTCAGGGAGGACGTTATCAAAACCTGGACGGAAATTATTCATCACGAGAAAAAGCCGGTGGTGCTCACCAGCTATGCCTCCGCCATGCTGCATTTCGATGCCCGGCAATACTGGCTCAGCCAGTTCCACGGCGACTGGGGCGAGGAGGCCAAGCAGCAGGACAGCCAGCTCACCAGCGGCATCAAGGTCATCGATACCAAGCTCGGCACGCGCGCCGGCTGGTACCAGACGCCGTCGTTCTTTTTGGCCCTGAACAAGCCCGCCGACGAAACCAGCGGCGAAGTGCTGGCCGGCTCCCTGGCCTGGACCGGCAACTTCCGGCTGGCGTTTGAGGTTGATAATCAGGAGTCGCTACGGCTTTCGGCCGGCATCAATCCCTACGCGTCGGAGTACACGCTGCCGGCCAACCAGCCGTTCGTCACGCCCGAATTTATTTTCACTTACAGCGCCACGGGCAAGGGCCAGGCCTCGCGCAACCTGCACCGCTGGGCCCGCCGGCAGGGCGGTACCCTCGATGGTACCCAGCCGCGGCCCGTGCTGCTCAACAACTGGGAAGCCACGTTTTTCAATTTCGACGAGGCGCGCCTCGACGGCCTGATGGGCGACGCGGCCCGGCTCGGCGTCGATTTGTTCCTGCTCGATGACGGCTGGTTTGGCAACAAATACCCGCGCAACGGGGATGCCCAGGGCCTCGGCGACTGGCAGGAAACCAAAACCAAGCTGCCCAACGGCGTGGGCCACCTTGTGCAAACGGCCACCAAAGAGGGCATCAAATTCGGCATCTGGCTGGAGCCCGAAATGGTGAATCCCAAGAGCGAGCTGGCCGAAGCCCACCCCGACTGGATTCTCCGGCAGCCCAACCGGCCCGAGGACCTCTACCGCAACCAGCTGGTGCTCGACCTCAGCAACCCGAAGGTGCAGGATTTCGTGTTCAAAACCGTGGATGAGCAGCTGAGCCAGGGCGTAGCGTACGTGAAGTGGGACTGTAATCGCATGATTAGCAGTGGATACTCGCAATACCTGGGCAAGGACCAGTCGCACCTGTACGTCGACTACGTGCGCGGCCTCTACAACGTGCTGGAGCGCGTGCGCCAGAAGCATCCGCACGTTCCGATGATGCTGTGCGCTGGCGGCGGGGCCCGCGCCGAGTACGGCGGCCTGAAGTACTTCACCGAATTCTGGCCCTCCGACAACACCGACGCCTTCGAGCGGGTGTTCATTCAGTGGGGCTTTTCCAACTTTTTCCCCGCCAACACCATCGCCTGCCACGTCACGAACTGGAACCGCCAGCAAACCCTGAAATTCCGCACCGACGTGGCCATGATGGGCAAGCTCGGCTACGATATTGAGGTGGATAAGATGACGGCTGACGAGTTGAAATTCAGCCAGCAGGCTGTGGAGGACTACAAGCGCCTGAGCCCCGTCATCTGGCAGGGCGACTTGTTTCGCCTGCGCTCGCCCTACGAGGGCAACCAGGTGGCGCTCATGTACGTGGCTGAAAACCAGGCACAGGCCGTGGTCTACGGCTACAGCCTGCACACCCGCTTTCTCGAAACCGTGCTGCCCACCCGGCTGCAAGGCCTGGACCCCGCCCGGCGCTACCGCCTCACCGAAATCAATCTCCTGCCCGGCCAGAAAGCCGCGCTACCCGCCCACGGCCAAACCTACTCCGGCGACTACCTGATGAAAGTGGGTGTGCTGCTTCACAACAGCGACGCCCAGCCGCTCACCAGCCACATTATGGAAGCGACGGCGGAATGAGGTTAACGCCAACGCCACCTGCCATGAAAAAGCCCTTCCTCTGCCTCCTGGTCCTCGCCGCCCTCCCGGCCGTCGGCCAGCACACCTCCGGTTACCTCATCTAGGCCGTGCTCCACGGCCGCGTACCAGTAAAACCTGCCGTGTACACGGTGCCTTTTTGCACCATCGCGCTGGGGGCGGCCTTGTACTTGTTGCGGATGATTGGGTTGGCAGCCGGGGTAGGAGCGCGGGCAGTTTGGGCGGCGGCCGGGGCAGCCGTCGGGAGCAGCGCGGGTAGAATCAGCTTCATGTCACATTCAAAATGGAAAACTATTCCGGATTAAACAATCGTTTGTGCAATGTGCGTATAAATCGTCGGCTCTGGCAGGGCGACCACCCGGTGGTGGGCGCGGCAAAGGGAATTGATGAAAGGCAGCCGTGCAAGTGCCGGGCGCGGCAACGCGGCCGGGCCGTTTGCCGTTGCAAGCACCCAACGTCCTGCTTATTTCTGCGCCTCTTTCATGCTTCGCATTTATTCATTCCTGCTGGTCTTGCTGCTGGTGCTGACCAGCCGCCCGGCGGCCGGCTACGCCGTGCTCACGCACCAAGCCAACATCGATTCGACCTGGGAGCGTTGCCTGGTGCCGGCCATTCTGAAGCGCTATCCAGGCTCCACGCCCGAGCAGCTGGTTGATGCCAAGGCGTATGCCTATGGCGGGGCCATCATCCAGGACATGGGCTACTACCCCTTCGGCTCGGTGCTGTTCACGAATCTGACACACTACGTGCGCTCCGGCGACTTCATTCGCAACCTCATCAACGAGTCCCGCGACCTCAACGACTACGCCTTTGCCCTGGGCGCGCTGGCCCATTATTCGGCCGACCTGGATGGGCACTCCGAAGGCACCAACCGCGCCGTGCCGCTGGTGTACCCCGACCTGAAAGCGAAATTCGGCGACGTAGTGACTTATGAGCAGGGGCCCAAACAGCACGGGCAGCTGGAATTCTCGTTTGACGTGGTGCAGCTGGCCAGCGGCAAGTACCACAGCCAGGATTACCACCAGAAAATCGGCTTCAAGGTGAGCAAATCGCCGCTGGAGCGCGCCTTCCTGAAAACTTACGGCCTGGAACTGGGCCAGGTGATTGTGAACGTCGACCTGAGCATTGCCAGCTACCGCTTTGCCGTGAGTCAGCTCATTCCGACGGCGGCGCGGGCGGCCTGGCACTACAAGCGCAAGGACATTGTGAAGCTGAGCCCCGGAGCGCGGCGCCGCGACTACATGGCGCGCAACCATCCCAATGCCTTCCGCAAGGAGTACGGCAAGGAATATAAGCGGCCGGGTTTCGGGGCTCGCATCATCTCGTATTTTATCCGGGTGTTGCCCAAGATTGGACCGCTGAAACCCTTCGCTTTCAAATTGCCGACACCGGAGGCGGAGAAGATTTTCCGGGCCAGCTTCCGCAAGGTGATGGCCAGCTACTGCGCCAACGTGGCCCGCCAGCCCGCCGATACGGCCGCCGCGCCCCTCACGCTGTCCAACGCCGACTTCGATACCGGCAAGCCCACCCATGCCGGCGAGTACGGCCTGGCCGACGAAACCTACGGCGAATGGGTGCGCAAGCTGGCCGGCAAGAAGTTCGAAAACCTCAGTCCCGTGGCCCGGCAAAACATCCTCGCCTTCTACGGCAGTACGCCCAAAACCCCGGCCTCGGCCGAAGAAAAAGAGGGCAGCAAGCAGCAGGAAACCCAGGCCGCGCTGGAGCAGCTGAAGACGCTGCGCTAGATAAAAACGCGGATTCCAAAGCATAGAGGTATGTAAAAAAGCCAGCCCTTGTAAGGCTGGCTTTTTTACATACCTTTCTTTTTTAAAGGCTGTTTTATTAGCTTTTAATACCTTCGCTCACCTAACCCATCCATTCACTCATCAGTCCTTTTTTATGTTGAAACGCTACTTAAGGGAAATGCCACTGCTACGCTGGGCGCGGCTACTGGTCCTGTTGCTGCTGCTGCCCGTGCTGGGCCAGGCGGCCCCGTTTACCCCCGGCAACCTGGTGGTCGTGCGCGTAGGCGACGGCTCGGCGGGGCTTACCAGCGCAGCCACTGTGGTCGTTTTACTTGAATACACGCCGGCCGGCGTATTGGTGCAGTCCATCCCCCTGCCCACGACGGTGTCGGGCACCAATCGCATTTTGACGGTAGCGGGCTCGTCGACTACCGATGCGGGCCTAACGCGCTCAGCCGACGGTGCCTATCTGGTGATAACCGGCTACGACGCTGCGCCTGGTGTGACTGCCGTAGCTGGTACGGCCCCGGCTACCACCAACCGCATAGTAGGACGCGTGGCTGCCGATGGCTCCGTCGACACCAGTACGCGCCTGACCGATGCCACGGGCAACCTGCGCGCCGGTACTACGGCAAACGGCACCAGCTTCTACACGGCAGGTTCGTCGGGTGGGGTGCGCTATGTGCCATTCGGCAACAACGGTACTTCAACCGTCATCAGTGGCACGCCTAGCAACCTGCGCTATGTCAATACGTTCGGGGGCAACCTCTACGTTAGCAGCGGCTCCTCGCCTTTCATTGGCGTCAGCCAGGTGGGTAGCGGCCTGCCCACTACCAGTGGCCAGACGACGGTACTGCTGCCCGGCTTTCCAGCCAACGGCGCGGTAAGCCCGCTGGCCTTCTACTTCGCCGACCTTAACCCTTTGGTACCGGGAGTTGATGTAGTCTACGTGGCCGACGACGGCAATACCGCAACCGGCGGGGGCATTCAGAAATTTAGCCTGGTCGGCAGTACCTGGACCTACAACGGCACCATTACGGGCTCGGGCACGGGCTCGTCCATTCGCGGCCTCGACGGCCAGGTGAGCACTGCCGGCGTAGTTACGCTGGTGGCCAGCGGCAGCGGCTTATACTTGCTCAACGATAACAGCGGCTACAATGCCGCTCCCAGCATAGCTACCCTGCCGGCATCCATTGCTACTGCCGGCACCAACTATTCTTTCCGCGGTGCGGCCTTCGCCAATGCGGTACCCACCATCACCAATATCGCGCCTGTTAGTGGGCAAACCGGTACGCCGGTTACGATTACGGGCACCAACTTTACCAACGCCAGGGCCGTGACCCTGAACGGCGCGGCCATCACCGCTTTTACAGTGGTGAGCGCCACGTCCCTCACCTTCAACGTGCCCACGGGGGCCACCAGCGGCACCATCACCGTGACCACGCCCCTCGGCACGGCTACCAGCACCGGCACGTTTACCGTGCTGCCCGACAACCCGGCCCCCACCATCAGCAGCCTCTCACCCAGCTCGGTGACGGCCGGGGCAGCGGCCCAGACGCTGACGGTGAACGGCACCAATTTCATTGCCTCTTCGGTGGTGAATTTCAACAGCACCGCCCGCCCCACTACCTACGTATCGGCCACGCAGCTCACCATCCAACTCACGGCGGGCGACCAGGCCACGGCCGGCAGCTACAACGTGACCGTGACCAACCCCGCGCCCGGCGGCGGCACTTCGGCGGCGGCCACGTTCACCGTGAGCCCGGCCGCGCTGTCCAACCTGGTAGTTTCCTCCGGCACGGTGACTGCGCCCACGCCCATTGCGGGCAACTACAACAACGTAACCATCAACTCCAATGCCTTCGCGGTGCTGGCAGGTCCGCTCACGGCGGCGGGCACGCTCACCATTATGGGTGGCGGGGGCCTGGCCCAGAACTGCCAGCTGCTGAGCGGCACCGGCAGCTTCGACCTGCAGGCGGGCGGCACGCTGGCTATTTGCGACCCGGCCGGCATTGCGCCCACGGGCGTGCCCACCGGAGCCGTGTTGCTGGCGGGTACCCACACCTATAGCCCGCTGGCCAACTACATCTACAACGGCACCGCTGCCCAGGCAACGGGCCTGGGCTTGCCCACTACGGTGCTGGCAGTAGGCGTGGCCAACCCGGCCAACGTGACCCTGAGCCAGGCCCTGAGCCTGACGCAGGGCCTGAACCTGCAAAGCGGCAACCTGATTACCGGGGGCCAGCCGTTTATCCTGCTTTCGTCGGCCACGGGCACGGCGGGCGTGGTGAATGCGGGCGGCGTGGTAGTGGGCGCGGCCACCGTGCAGCGCTACATCAACAGCAGCAACTCGCTGGGCTACCGCCACTATTCGGCCCCGGTGAGCGGCACTACGTTCGCCGACCTGAACGCACCGGGCTTCACGCCGGTGTTCAACCCGAGCTACAACAGCAGCGCGACGCCGGGGGCCGTGAGGCCCTTCCCCACGGTGTTTGGCTACAACCAGGACCGGATTGCCACGGTTGCTTCGAACTTCAGCTTCTTCGATAAGGGCTGGTTCTCGCCCGCCGGCCCCTCCGACCCGATGGTGGTGGGCAAAGGCTACACCGTGAACGCGCCGAACACGGCCCTGATTGACTTCGTGGGCACGCTGAACAACGGACCGGTGCCTTCGGGCACGCTGAACCGCGGCTCCAATTTCGCTGCCGGCTGGCACCTGCTGGGCAACCCCTACCCGAGCCCCCTCGACTGGAGCACGGTAGCGCCCCCCCAGCGGCCGGGTATGGATGCTGCCATCTACGTGTTTGAAAGCGCCGGCCAATATGGTGGCTCGTATCGCGCCAGCGTGAACGGCGTGGGCGGCAACGGCAACAGCCCGCAGCCCATCGTGGTAGCGGGCCAGGGTTACTTCGTGCGGGTAGCTACGGGCCAGCCCAGCGGCCAGGTGAACCTCGACAACCCGAACCGCGTGACCACCTTCGGCCCGCAGCCCAGCTTCGGCCGGGGCACCGCCGACACCCGCCCCCAGGTGGCCCTGACGCTGCAAGGTGCCTCGGTGGCCGACGCGGCCTACGTGTACTTCCAGGCCGGGGCCACTGCTGGCAAAGACGTGGAGTTTGACGCCACCAAGCTGCCCAACTCGCACGGCCTGAACCTTACTTCGCTGGCCGGCGGCGAAGCCCTCGCCATCAACGGCCTGCCCGTGCTGGGCGCCGCCACCGTGCTGGTGCCCCTGAACGTGGATGCCCCGCAAGCCGGCAGCTACTCGCTGAAGGCCGATGAGCTGGCTAACCTGACCGGCACTACCGTGACGCTGGTAGATGCCCTGACCAGCACCCGCACGGTACTGAGTACCGGCACCACCTACGCCTTTAGCCTGGGCACTACCACGGCCGCCGGCCGCTTCTCGCTGGAGTTCCGGCCCGCTGGCGCGTTGGCCACCACGCCCGCCCAGGCGCTGAGCGCCCAGACCCAGCTGTTCCCAAACCCGGCTTCGGGCTCGTTCCGGGTGCAGCTGCCGGTGCTGGGCAGCAAGGCCGTGATAGCCGCCACGCTCACCAATACCCTCGGCCAAACCGTGCTGAGCCGCTCGCTGAGCGCACCCGCCGGCCAGGCCATCGACGCGGAGTTTGACGTGCGCGCCCTCGCGGCTGGCGTGTACACTCTGCGCCTGACCGTGGACGGCACCCTGCTGGTGCGGAAAGTGGTGGTGGAATAGCCATTAACAGTATTCCATTGATAATGAAGAAGGTCGCCCCCGGTAGGGTCGGCCTTTTTTGTTGATGACAGTGTGGGTTATCTCGTCGGCAACCGGCTTTCGCTCAACGCGTAGGCAGGTTGTTGCGTTGGAAACCATTGCTACTTCTCCTGTTGCGGCCAGCCCTGCGTTGCGCTGCTGCCCAACATCACCTGATTCGTTATGAAAATGCACCACATTCGGCTGGGCCACGGCAAGCCGCTGCTGCTCATCCACGGCATCGGGGGCAGCTGGCGCTCCTGGAACACCGTCCTCAATGGCCTCTCGGCCAAGCGTCAGGTCATTGCCCTCGACCTGCCCGGCCACGGCCAGACGCCCAAGCTCGAAGGCGAAAACTCCATCTATACCCTCGCCGATGCCGTGACGACCTGGCTGGAAGAAAACGACCTGCTGGGCGTGGATTGTGTGGGCTCGTCCATGGGGGCGCGGCTGGTGCTGGAACTGGCCCGGCGCGGCAAAGTGGGCGCGGTGGTATCGCTCGACCCGGGCGGGTTCTGGGAAGGGTGGCAGGTGCCGTTTTTTTACTACACCGTGGCCGGTTCGGTGCGCCTCGTGCGCCTGCTGCAACCCGTGATGCCCGCCATTACCAAAAGCGCTCTGGGGCGCACGGTGCTGCTGGCGCAGTTCTCGGCCCGTCCGTGGCGCATTCCGGCCGAAGTGGCCCTCACCGAAATGCGCAGCTTTGCCCAAATCAGCAATTTTGATGAGCTGCTGAGGCAGTTGGCTTATGGCAAAAAGCAGGAAGGTGCGCCGCGGGGCAGCATCACGGCTCCGCTGGTGATTGGCTGGGGGCGGCAGGACCGGGTGTGCCTGCCCAGTCAGGCCCGCCGCGCCACGGCTACTTTCCCCGATGCCACGCTGTATTGTTTCGACAAGTGCAGCCACTTTCCCCACTGGGACCAGCCCGAGGAAACCGTGCAGTTGATTTTGTCTGTGACCAGCCAGGCGAACGCGCCTGCTGCCGCCAGCCGGGGCACAATGACGGCCGGCTAACGCACTTAGCTCAGCAGCAAATCCGACTCATCCTTCAGCCCCACGCCCGAAAGCTGCCGCCGCAGTGCTTCCGACAAGAGATGCAGTAGCCGCGCCGCCGCCGCCGGGTACGCCAGCCCCGCCGGCCGGATGTTGGACACGCAGTTGCGGGCCTCGTCGGTGAGGCCCGGCCGGGGCGCGTAGGTGAAGTACGCCCCCAGGCTATCGGGCGAGCTCAGCCCCGGCCGCTCGCCGATGAGCACCAGCACGAGGCGCGCCCGCAACAGCTGGCCAATTTCGTCGCCGAGGGCCACGCGGGCCTGCCCGGCCAGCACCAGCGGCCCCAAGCGCAAGCCCATCTGTCGCAACTCGGGCACCAGCAGTTGCAGCAGGGGCCGGGCGTGGGTATTGCTGGCCGTGGCCGAAAGTCCATCGGCCAGCACGATGGTTATGTCGCAATCCCCGTTCGCCATTTCTGCCAGCCGCTCTCTGGAATCCTCATCCAACACCCGGCCCCAGTCGGGGCGCTGCAGGTATTCCTCGCGGCTGGTGGCGCGGCTCTGCATCAGGCACACGGGCAGGCCCAGCGCGGGCAGGTCGGCCAGCAATTGTTCCGTGTCCAGTGTAGAGTAAACCGCGTCGCGGGCGTGGGCGTGGGCCAGCCGGAAAGCCAGCGCTTCCTGTAGCGGCACACTGGTACCCATGCGGCCCAGCGCAATGCGGGCGGCCGTGAAGGCGCGCAGCCCGGTCCAAGGGTCGGCGGAGGAATTCATGGGCAAAGACGGGCGAAATTGCGCTAAGTGAATTGTTCGATAATCGTGGCCTGCTCCGGAAACTCGTTGGTTAGCCGTACGCAGTCAGCCAACTCGAAATCAGCAAAATCGAAGCCGGGCGCAACCGTGCAGCTCACCAGCGAAAAGCCGCTGCCGCCTTTCACCCGGGCTCCAAACCAGGTATGGGCCGGCACAATAGCCTGGGGCAATTCGCCTTGGGCCACGTCATGGCCCAGCGTGAGGATGGTGAGCTGGCCGTTTTCCAGCAGCAACACCTCCAGGGGCTGGCCCTGATGAAAAAACCACAATTCATCGGACTGAATCCGGTGGAAGTGTGACCGGTCATCGTTTTCCAGCAGGTAGTAGATGGCCGTGCTCACATTGCGTTGCGCGCCGCTCGCGGCCGTGGTGTGGAGGGCGGAACGGTAGGTTTCGCGGTAGTAGCCGCCTTCGGGGTGGGGCTGCAGTTGCAGCTGCTGAATAAGGTCTTGGGCGGTAGTCATGGTGCCAAAATAAACAGAAGACGAACAAGCGGGACTACGACGGTTATTTCAAAGCTCCCATGCCCAGCAACGGGTGTTGGGCAGCGGGCAGCTGCCGGCCGCGCTCATCAAAAATGCCCTGCTGCCGCAGCCAGGCCTCAAACTCCGGCGCGGGGCGCAGGCCCAGCACCTGGCGCAGGTACAGCGCATCGTGGAAGGAGGTGGACTGGTAGTTGAGCATAATGTCGTCGGCCCCCGGGATGCCCATGATGAAGTTGCAGCCCGCCACGCCCAGCAGCGTGAGCAGGTTGTCCATATCGTCCTGGTCGGCTTCGGCGTGGTTGGTGTAGCAGACATCCACGCCCATGGGCAGGCCCAGCAGCTTGCCGCAGAAATGGTCCTCCAGCGCCGCCCGGATGATTTGCTTGCCATCATACAGATACTCCGGGCCAATGAAGCCGACCACCGTATTCACCAGCAGCGGCCGGAACCTGCGGGCCACGGCGTAGGCCCGCGCCTCGCAGGTTTGCTGGTCGAGGCCGTGGTGGGCGTTGGCCGAAAGGGCGCTGCCCTGGCCGGTTTCGAAATACATCACGTTGTCGCCCAGCGTGCCCCGGTTCAGGGCCAGCGTGGCCTCATGGGCTTCGCGTAACAGGCTCAGGCTGATGCCGAAGCTGCCGTTGGCTGCCTCGGTGCCGGCAATGGACTGAAACGTCAAATCTACCGGCGCTTGCTGCTCAATGAGCTGGAGTGCCGTGGTGACATGGCAGAGCACGCAGGTTTGCGTGGGAATGGCGTATTGCTCGCGCACGGCGTCCAGCATGTGCAGCAGCTGGCTCACTGCTTTGGGGCTGTCGGTGGCCGGGTTGATGCCGATAACCGCGTCGCCGCTGCCGTAGAGCAGGCCATCGACGAGGCTGGCGGCGATGCCGCGCGCATCATCGGTCGGGTGGTTGGGCTGGAGGCGGGTGGCCAGGTGTCCGCGCAAGCCCAGCGTGTTGCGAAATTTCGTGATGACTTCGCAGCGCCGGGCCACGCCAATCAGCTCCTGGTTGCGTAGGAGCTTGCTCACGGCGGCCACCATTTCGGGTGTGAGGCCGGGGGCCAATGCCCGTAGCGTCTCCGCGTTGGCCGCTTCCGACAGCAGCCAGTCGCGCAGCTGGCCCACCGTGAAATGGGCGACGGGCGCGAAGGCCACCGCATCGTGCGTGTCGATAATCAGCCGGGTAACTTCATCCTGCTCATACGGCACCAGCGCTTCATTGAGAAAGGTGCGCAACGGCACATCGGCCAGGGCGAACTGAGCGGCTACCCGTTCTTCGTAAGTGGCGGCGGCTACGCCGGCCAGCACATCGCCGGAGCGCAGGGGGGTGGCCCGCGCCAGCAGCGTTTTCAGGTCATCGAAAACGTAGGCACGCTGGCCGATGGTGTGGCGATAGGGCATGGATAACGGGTGTTTAGAACGTCATGCTGAGCTTGTCGAAGCATCTCTACCGCTTCGTTGTTTCGGTTGAATTAGTTGCGCGGTAGAGACGCTTCGACAAACTCAGCATGACGTTCTTTGGGCTTGCGATGCCGACCCAGCAGCAGGTACACCGCCAGCAGCCCCAGCAGTCCGCCCAGGAAAATCCCGCTCAGCAGTAAGTTGTAGTAAACCAGCGCCGCCAGGCTCACCAGGCACAGCGCCAGGGCCAGCAGCGGCACATACGGGTAGCCCGGCACCGCGAAGGGCCGCACCAAATCCGGCTCGCGGCGGCGCAGCACAAACAGGCTGAGCAGGCTGACTACGTACATCACCAGCGCCCCCAGCACCGAGAGGATAATCACCTGGGCCGTGGTGCCCGTGAGCAGGGCCAGCACCCCCACCGCGCCGCCCGCCACCAGGGCCCAGTGCGGCGTCTGCCGGCCGTTGAGGCGGGCCAGGAAAGCGGGCAGGTAGCCAGCCCGCGCCAGCGCAAACACCTGCCGCGAGTAGCCGATGATGGTGCCGTGAAACGACGCCACCAGCCCAAACAGGCCAATGCTGGCGAAGAACTTCGTCCAGCGGCTGCCGGGGCCCAGCACCACGGCCAGGGCTTCGGGCAGCGGGTAGTCGAGGTGGCTCAGGCGGCGCCAGTCGCCCACGCCGCCGCTTAGTATCATCACGCCTAGGGCCAGGGCCACCAGCGTGAGCAGGCCGTAACCGTAGCCTTTCGGAATGGTGCGGCGCGGGTTTCCCACTTCCTCCGCTACCATGGCCACGCCCTCGATGGCCAGGTAAAACCAGATGGCAAATGGCAGCGCCGCAAACACGCCCGGTAGCGTAACCGGCACCGGGTGCGCCAGGAAATTAGCAGTGCGGAAGTGCGGCGCGAGCAGGCCCATGAACAGCAGCAGCTCGCCCACGGCCAGCACTGTGACTACCAACGAGAAGTTGGCCGATTCCTTAATGCCCAACATGTTAATCAGCGTGAATGCCACGTAACAGCCTATGGCCGTGCCCAGCACCGGCACCACCGGCCACAGAAAGTGTCCGTAGCTGCCCAGCGCAAACGCAATGGCCGGCGGCGCAAACATAAACTCGACCAGCGTGGCGTAGCCGGCCACAAATCCGCCAATCGGCCCCAGCGCCCGGTGGGCGTAGGCAAACGGCCCGCCCGCGCTGGGAATGGCCGTGGTGAGTTCGGTGAAGCTGAAAACGAACGTGACGTAGAGCACCGTAACCACCAGCGTAGCCACCAAAAAGCCCACCGGTCCGGCCACCGCCCAGCCGTAGTTCCACCCAAAATACTCGCCCGAAATGACCAGGCCCACGGCAATGGCCCACAGGTGCAGCGGCGTCAGCGCTTTCTTCAGAATAGGAGAGGTGCTCATGCGCAGGCGGGCGTGGTTTCACCCGTTAAGGTAGGGCGGGTTTGGGTTTTGATTTCGGCGGGTTGGAGCGGTGCGCAAACTGACGCGCTGGGAACGTTCCCGGCATCGATTGCGAGGATTTAGTGGCCCGAAACAGCACGGTCCCGGTGGGTTGGGAGCGTACCTTTCTTACACGCAACTCACGGGACTCCCACCCAACACCAACCCTTCATCTATGAACCGATTATTTACCCTGCGCACCGCGTTTACCGGCGCACTCGTGCTACTGCTGCTGGCCCTGTGCCCCCGGCTGTATGCCTACGACCTGACGGTGGCCAAAGACGGCACCGGCAACTACACCACCGTGCAGGCCGCCATCGACGCGGCCCCCGCCGGCCGCACCGCGCCGTTCACCATCTTCATCAAGAATGGCAAGTACAAAGAACTTATCGTGGTGCCCGCCACCAAGCCATTCATTCAGCTGGTGGGCGAGAGCGTGGGCAACACCGTCCTCACCTACAACAACTCGGCCGGCACGCTCGTGAACGGCGTAGCGCTGGGCACCCAGAACTCGGCCTCGGTCACCATCAATGCTTCCGATTTCTCGGCTCTCAATCTCACCTTCGAAAACTCGTTTGGCGAGGCTTCTTCGGGCGGGCAGGCCGTGGCCATTCTGGTGAACAGCGACCGGGCGGCGTTCCGCAACTGCCGCTTCCTGGGCAACCAGGACACCATGTACCTCAAGGGCAACGGCACGCCGCGCCAGTATTTCGTGAACTGCTACATCGAGGGCAACACCGACTTCATTTTCGGCAGCGCCATTGCCCTGTTCGAGAACTGCAACATCTACGCGAAGAACAAGACCACGACCAGCACCTCCTACATCGCCGTGCCCAACACGCCGGTTGGTCAGGCATATGGCCTCGTGTTTAAGAACTGCAACGTAACCGGGCACTCGGTGGCCGGCGGCACCCGCTACGACCTCGGCCGCCCCTGGCAGGCCAACCCCAAAGCCGCTTTCCTGAACTGCAACCTCTCCACGCCCATCATTCTGGACGAGGGCTGGGCGCCCACCAGCTCGGCCGGCACGGCCACCATCCGCGATTCCTATTTCGTGGAATACCAGAACACCCATTTCAACGGCCGCCCCATCAACGTGAGCAGCCGCGTGCTGTCGGGCCAGGGCCTCACGCCCGTGCAGCCCTCCTCGCAGCTCACCGCCGCCGAAGCCGCCACATACACCAAAGCCAACATCCTGGGCACCTGGGACCCCTGCACACTGATTGACTGCGCCACGCCGTTTGTGAAATCCGTCATCGTCAACAACTTCCGAGGCGTGAAGGGCGCTGCCACGTCGGCCTTCACCTGGAACACCAGCTTCCCGATTTCGGGCGATGTGCTGAGCGTGTACCGCGCCACAGCCACGCCGCCCGCCGCCCTCAGCGCGTTTGCCGTGGTAGGCACCCAGACCGAGCCCAGCGACACGATTTTTAACTACTCGTATTCCGATGCCATTCCCGCATCGGGCAGCCTGTACAAATACTTCGTGCGCGGCAGCGCCACCCCGCGCCAGCTTTCGTCGGACACCGTGACCATCACCAGCGCCCCGACCGTTATTACTGCCGGCACGCTGGGCAATTTCACCCAGCAGCTGGGCACCGGCTCGCCCGCCCAGAGCGTGGCCGTTTCGGGCTCTGATTTAACCGCGTCCATCGTGGTCACGGCCTCGGCCAACTACCAGGTTTCGCTGACTTCGGGCGGCACCTACGCCAGCAGCGTGAGCCTGAACCCCACCACCGGCGCGGTGGCCAGCACCCCGGTCTACGTGCGCCTGAACGCCACCACGGCCGGTGCCTACCCCGGCACGCTCACCGTCACCAGCACCAACGCCGCCACCGTGCGCCTCACCCTGAACGGCACGGCCATCGTAGCCCCCACCGTTACCTCGAACATCCTGCAATACTGGCCCCTGCGCGTTAATGCTGCTGATAGCACCCAGGCCCGCAACCCCCGCTTGGCCGCCACCACGCCCACGCTCAAGCGTTTGTACCTGTCCAACGGCACCACACTGGCAACCGTGCCGGCCTACTCCAACCAGTTCGGACAGGCTTTCGGCCCCTCGGCCAACGGCGACGGCACCTGGACCCTGGTGGGCGGCACGCTCAACCGGGCGTACTACGAGCAGTTCACGCTGACGCTGGCCGCCAGCTCGTCGGCCCGCGTCGATTCGCTGATTTTCAATGCCGCCTTCAACAACACCAGCTCGAATACCAAGATGGGCATCGTGTATTCGCTGAACGGCTTTACCACGCCCGCCGATTCCACGGAGATTACCGGCGTAACCGGCCCCGGCGGGAGTCTGGCCCTCACCGCCAGCGGCACCTTCAACCGCTCGTTCCCGCTGCTGAACCAAACGTCCGGCACTACCAACCTGTACCGCGCGGCCCTGGATGGCCCCAGCACCGCCAACCCCAGCGGCGGCGTGGCGGTGGCCGGCGGCCAGACGCTGACCGTGCGCCTGTACTTTGCCTGCGGCAGCACCGGCACCCCACGCTACGGCATGCTGAAAAACGTGCGCTTCAAAGGCGCAGCCCAGGCCGTGCTGGCCACTACGCCCGCCCAGGCGCTGGCCGCCCAGGTGCAACTCTACCCGAACCCGGCCGCTGGCCGCTTCCACCTGCAGCTGCCGCAGCTGAGTGGCGCGGCCGCCCAGCAGCCCATCGCCCTGCGCCTATTCAATGGTATTGGTCAATTGGTACTCGTGCGCAATCTGCCCGCCACCACTGGTCGCGCCGTGGAGACGGAAGTTGACGTGCACCGCCTGCCCCCCGGCATCTATAACCTGCGCCTCGATATCGCAGGCACACCCATCACGCGCAAGGTGGTGATTGAGTAGCTTAATTAGCCGCACCCGCAAAAAGCAAA
>JAQBNT010000065.1 GCA_028288445.1 Hymenobacter sp.
AGGCCCTATTCTGTCCAGGTTTATCCGACCACCTCAGAAAACCGCTACACCAGCACGCCTTCGACGACTTTGCGGACCGTCATTTTCGTAGTTTCCGGAAAGTCGTTATTCAACAGCCAGCTGACAAACCCGGTGTCTGTTTCGGTGACCGGCAGTCCCGCGTGCTTACCAAAATTCCACACGATGGCGCCGTCCGCGTTGCGCACCAGCTTGCCGGAGGGGTCGATGCGCGCCGAGCGCGAGCGGCCATGGTGCAGGCCATCCCCAAAGTCGCAAAGGCCGCTGGGGCAGAACAAGTCCTCGGCGCTCACCTTCTTCGATTCGCCCACAAAGGCGGTGAGGGGGCCGGTAATGAGGGCTTCGAGCAACTCAAACGTGACGGTGGTATCGCCTTCGGCCGAGTGGGCCTGGGTGTGCTCCCGGTTGAGGTACTGTGCGACCGCGGCCGACAGGCTCCGGGGATTGAGGAGGCGGTAAATGTCAAAAATATCGACAACGGCCACGTCCCGGTCCGGAAAGTCCAGCCGGACCCGCGCAAACTCTTCCGCCAGCAGCGGCACGTCGAAGCGCTTGCCGTTGAAAGTGCACAGGTCGCAATCCGCTAAGTAGGCATGCAGGCCTTTGGCGATTTGCCTGAAAAGCGGTTGCTCCGCCACATCCGCATCCGAAATGCCGTGCACCGCGGTGGCCTCGCGGGGAATCGGCCGTTCGGGCTGCAGGCGGCGGGTGCGCGCCTCCCGCGTGCCGTCCGGGAAAATCTTCAGAACGGAAATTTCCACAATCTTGTCGGTCACCGGATTGGTGCCGGTCGTTTCCAGGTCGTAGATGGCCAGCGGGCGGGTAAGCTTCAGCATGCGGTCGCGCGGATAAAAGCAGTTCTGGACAATTCAAATGTAAGTATAGAGAACAATACCAGTTAATTGGTATTTAACCGCTTAAAAAGACCATTAGCCAACGCTACTGGTGGAAGCATCCGCTGCCTGCATGGACAAGAGCGGCCGCAGCTCCTGCAGAAAGGTGGCCGCGCCCGCGAAGTCAAAGTAGCGTTCCTGCAGCACGGCGGCCTGGTAACGTACCGGCAGCGAAGCGGCCCACTTGGCAAAGTCCAGCAAGCCGGGGTTTTCGGCAATGGCCGCCAGCAGGTGCTCCTCCACGTCCAGCGCATAGAGCTGCAACTGCGCCAGTAAATCCGGCAACAGGGCAGCCGACAGGGTCAGCGTAAAGCTACTGGTCGGGTCGTCGTACTCGTAGGGCACGGTTACATCCAGGCAGTTGAGCAGGAAGGCCAGGCTGCGGTTAATCTTCGTGCTGGTGAAGGTGTAGAGCACGAGCTTGGCTTCCTTGACCAGCACGGGCCGTTCGTGCCGGGCTTCGACCAGGCCAAAGCGGGCAAATTCCTGGCGCAGCTCCCGCAGCTCCAGCTGGCTCGCCGCGTCCAGCTTGGAATGCGGGGAGTCGCTGATGAGCAGCTGCAGCATTTTCTCCCGCACTTTGGCGTCGACCACGCCGCCGCCGCCCAGAAAGATGGGCCGCTTGCCGTCGTGGGCCGGAACGACTTCGATTTTCTTCGCGGGCTCGTCGACGTACTTGATTTTCCAGATGCGGGCGGCCAGCAGCAGGTTCTCGTTTTCCCGCACCTGGGGCGTGAGCGGAATCTCCCCGATGGTTTTGCCCGCGTGCTGTACCTTGAAGGCGGGCTCGGTTTTGAAGACGCTGTAGAAGTCGCGGGAATTGACCGTGTACTCGCCCTCCACCCCGATAATCAGTTCCGGGCCGATGCGCTCCAGCCAGTTGATGCGCTGCAGCTCGGCCAGAATCTCGACGATGTCTGCGGCCGGAATGGTGCTGAACGCCGCGTTGGCCCGCAACCGGGCCACCAGCTCGGCCTCGGAGCAGCCCGACAGCTGCTTGACAATGGAGAGGGCCTGGTGCAGCAGCAAATCATACGGTTTGGTGGCCGTGCGCAGGGGCTCCACGAAGCCTTCGCCGTAGAGCAGCCAGCACGCCAGCGACTGCAGCAGGCTCCAGGGCTTGGTGGCGTAGAGCAGCAGGTGACTCTGCTCCCCCTCGCGGCGGCCGCTGCGGCCCACGCGCTGGATGAGCGAGGCAATGGAGTGCGCCGCGTCCACCTGCACGACTTTATCCACCGAGCCGATGTCGATGCCCAGTTCCAGCGTGGAGGTGCACGCAATGCAGAAGGGCTGGCGCTGGTTGTGCTTGGCGAAGTGCTCGACGTATTCGCGCACCTCCTTGTCCACCGACGAGTGGTGCGAGAAGTACTTGTCGTGGCCGCCCACCCGGTCGGCAATCTGCCGGAGCTTCACGGCGATGACCTCGGCCAGGCCCCGGCTGTTGGGGAAAATAAGCACCTTGCTGGTGCTCGTTTGCTTGTACAGGTCTTTCAACAAGGCCAGCGGCAGGTCGCTGCCGTCGTCCTCCGCGCGGAAGTACCGGAACGAAGTCAGCATGTCCTTGCTGGCCCGGTCGAGCAGCACCTTGGTGCGCTCCTCGTGGCCGGTGAAGCGCTTGGCCTCCGCGTAGTCGCCGATGGTGGCCGAGAGGCCCACAATGGCGAAGGAACGGGCCGCCGTGACGGCTTCGAGCCGGGATAGTAGCGACTTCAGGTGAATGCCCCGGTCGGTGCCCAGGAAGGAGTGGATTTCGTCAATCACCACGTACTGCAGCTGGGCAAACAGCGCGGGCACACTGTAGGGCGCGTTGACGAACATGGCCTCCAGCGACTCGGGTGTGATGAGCACGATGCCCTCGGGCTGCTGCACGAGCTTCTTCTTCTCGGTCCGGCTCGCCTCGCCGTGCCACTTGGTCACCTTCACGTCGAGGTACTGGCAGAGCTGCTCGATGCGGTGGAACTGGTCGTTGATGAGGGCAATCAGCGGGGAGATGTAAAGCACCCGCACGCCCGGCTGCCGGAAGTTCACCTTCGAGAGAATCGGCAAAAAGGCCGCTTCCGTCTTGCCGGAAGCCGTGCGTGAGGCCAGGATGTAGTTGTCGTCGGTGGCCAGGATGTGCTGGATGGCGGCCGCCTGGATGGGGCGCAGCGATTCCCAGCGCTGGTCGCGCACGTAGCGGCGGATGGGCTCGGCGAGCAGGTCGAAGGACATCAGAGCACCTCGATGCGGTCGACCAGGCTATCAACCGCCGATTCGTTGGGGCGCTCGTCACGGATTTCGATGTCGCCGAACAGGCGCTGCTTGTCCAGCCCCGGGTTCTGGCGCAGCAGGCTCAGGATGTTGAGGAAGTCGCGGATGACTTCGCGCGGCGTGAGAAACTCGCTGGCCCCGGGCTTGTTGAACATCTCCTCCATGAAGGCCTGGATGTCGGCGGCCGTCACGTCGAGCTGGGTTTTGTAGTTGAAGTCGAAGATTTCCTTGAGCTTCTGCAGCAGCACGAACACCTCGTTGTGCGTCAGCGGCAGCAGGCGGATAACGGGCTGGGCAAAGTCGCGCACGCCGGCCGTTTCAAACTTGTTGGTTTCGAGCCGGGACTTCAGCGCCTGGTAGCTGAACAGGCCCCGGCGGTCGTTCTCGAGCACTTCGCGGGTGCCGGCGAAGTTGAGGAAGAAGTTGCTGACCTTGCCCTGGAAGCAGTCGTTGTAGATGGTGAGAATCTTCTCGTAGTTCTTCTCCCGCATCACGGCGGTGGAGATTTTGTAGAGGTTGATGGCCTCGTCGAGGTTAATCATGAAGCCGCTGTAGCCCATGCTCACGAACAAGCGGCAGAAGTTCTTGAGCATGTCGTAGTAGTTCAGGTCGTGGATGATTTCGCGCACGCCCAGGTCCTGCCGGGCCTCGGTTTTGGTGCGGTACTCTCCTTTGAGCCACTTGAGCGCGTTGCGCCGCAGCAGGTCGTTGTCGGTCACGTAGCCCTCGTAGTACTTGAGCACGACCATGCCGAAGTCGAAGCCCCCCACGTCGGTCAGCTCCTGAATGGTTTGCATGATGCCGGCCTGAATCCGGGGCAGGTGCTGCGGCTCGCGCATGTCGCCCAGCGCAATGCCCTGCTCCTGCGCCGTTTTGGTGATGACCTGCTCAATCCACTTCTCCAGCAGCGTGGCCAGCGCCCCGCCCTCGGGCTTGGTCTGGATGGCGATGTTGTCCATAATGGACGAGTAGAGGGCCACGCCCTTGCCGTCGTTGGCGTACAGGCGGTTATCGGGCGTGAAGTCGGCGTTGGCCACCACGAACTTCTGCTTTAGGGCCACCGTGTTGAGCAGGTGCAGCATGAACGACTTGCCCGAGCCGAAATCGCCAATCCAGAACTTGACCATGCTGTGGCCATTCTTCACATCGTCAAGGGCCTTCACGAACGCTGCAATCTCGGGCGAGCGGCCCACCGTGATGTGTTGCACGCCTACCTTGGGCACGACGCCTCCGAGCAGGGAGTTGATGATGGCCGTGGCCTCTTTGGGCTTGATGTTGTCTAGCATGGGGTCGCCAGTTGCTGGTAATAGGATGCGTAAATGGTATAGGTGTCGCCGTCTTCTTCAATCAGCACGTCGTCCAACTGCTCGTAGCATTGCTCGTTGATGCTGTCGATGAGCTGGTTGCGCAGGGCCCCGTGCTGCCGGGCAAAAGCTTCCACTTCGGCCTGCGCCAGCGTCAGCGCCTGCTCGCCGAAGCGGGTCAGCAGGGCCTGTTGGGTAGCACCCAGCCCCCAGGCGGCGGCAAACGCGCCGCTGGTAGTCGCGGTGGGCACGGCGGGAACTGGAGCTGCCACGCTTAACTGAATCTCCTCGTCCGGCTTGGCTTCCGCTACTGCCGGGCCTGCTACGGAGTTGGGCACGGGGGCTACGGCCTGCTCCGGCTCGTCCTGCAGGTACTCGTTGAGTAACTCCACCGTGCCGGCGTGCTGGTGCTGTACTTCGCGGATGGCACCTAGGTCGAGCTCGATTTTGCGACGCTGCCGCGCGTACACCGCTGGCACCCGGTCCAGGGCCTGCGCCAGGTCTTTGTCCTGCACCAGCTGACTTATCAGTGCCTCGAACCGCTGCAGCTGGTCGGGCTGCGGGAACAGGCTTTTCTGAATGGTCTTGGCCAGGGGCTTGCTGTTGACAGTAATCGAGTTCAAATCGTGATACACGTACTGCATGTAGAGGCGCAGGGCTTCTTCGCGGTCGTATTTGGCCACGAGTTTGGAGGCGTCGAAATAGATATTCTCCAGAGCCGGGTTGCGGGCGTTGCGCTGTCCCAATTGATTCACGCCCGCCACGAAGGCGGCACTTGTGCTGGGGCTGAGCGCTTCGGCGAGTTGGTCCAGCTGCTGCTTCCAGCGGGTCACGTTTTGTAGGTTCAGCGCCAACTCCGTGGCCTCGTTGGGGGCCTGGATGCTGGTAACCAGACCGGGCAAAAGAGCATCCAGGGGCTGACCCAGCTGTTGTTCCAGCTCGGCCGCCAGGGCCGCGTCCATCCCGGAGAATTCCGCCGCCAGCTTGCGTTTGTTGCCGTAGGCCTCGCGCACCACGTTTTCGCAACGCCGGAAAATAGTCGAGTATATCGTGGCCTCGGTTTGCTCCTGCAGGTAGCGCTCGTCGTAGTCGTTCCAGCTGTAGCCGTAGGGGTTGGGCGCGGCGCGGCGCCCGCGCAACGCCTCCTGCTGGGCCTGGTCCACAACCTGGGCCAGCGAAGCACCCACGGATTGCAACGCCGTTTCCAGCGCGGGCAACGCCTGCAGGTAGAGGTGCATGGTGGCCAGGCAGCAGCCTTGGATAGCGACAAAGACGTTCTGCGGCGGCCAGAATTTGTCCAGCCATTCTACTTGCTGCTCCGTTAAGCCAAGCTTTTTGCCGTGCTTCGTGCCCAGCCGCGGCATATAGTAGCCGTAGTCGGGGGGCGTGTCACCGGCGGTGGGTACTGCCGCCGCGGGGCGAATGGGTTCCGGTCCCGTTATCGGAAAGCGCAGGGGCACTTCCGGCCCGGTCACGTCAATAATCATGGCATCCGGCTTAGACGCTTTGGTGGTAGGAGTAGAAGCAATGGCAGTAACAGGGGGGGGAATCGGCCGGGTAACCGCCGGGGAAGACGGGGCAAAAGGGAGCTGCCGGGCCGGTGCTGCAGTCGGGCGGAGTGCCACCGGTGGGGGTGGCGGCTCGGCTGGCGTGGCGGCCACACGCTTTTTGGGGCCGACGAACCAGGTGGTCAGTAGCGCAACGGGCCAGAGGAAGAAGGCGAAAAGCCCCCAGCCAACCATTGAACGCCCGCGCTGGTGAGCACGAACTAGGCAGACAACGATTGTGCTAAGAAAGAGAACGGCAATCGTGGAAGACATGGGAAAGGAAAACAGTGGGTAGCCTGCTGCAAAAGGAGTCCCAAGCTACGCCAGCCGAAGCAATTCTTTCCGGCAATCCAGTGGTTTAATAAGCACGGCCCCTGCGCCGATAATTGTCGACGGCCGTTAGTCATTGTCCCGGTTTTGCGCAGGGGTGAGCATTGCATCATGCGGCGTGACCCCAAAAGCAGGTGGCGCGCAGAGGCGGTGCCTGCTGGTTTAGCCCCAAGCCTCGGCAACAGCAGGCTTAATATTTATGTCGACAGCACCATGAAAGATTTGCCAATATCTGCCGTCTATTGGCGTATCTTTCGTCATGCTTTTGCCTGATGAACACTTTCTGATTTTTGTGGAGCACCAACTTCACAATTGGTTCGGTGACCAGCCGGTGCTCTCACGTAAGGAGTTACTGGAGCGGGTGGCGGCTCTGAACCCAGCCTTGAAAAAGGGCACCTTGGATGTTTACCTACACCGGTTGGCGCTGCGCAACCAATTGGTGCATGCCGGCCGAGGGGTATATGCCTTGCCGGATGCTTCCCTCGGGCCCGACTTTACGCCGGCGGTGCCACCGAAGCTGGCGAAGCTCTGGCAGGAAGTCGCCGCCGAACTGTTTCTGGACGCGGGCTGCGTCTGGACCACGCAGTGGCTAAATGACTTTACCAGCCACCAGGTCATGCGCACGGTGCAGTTGGTGGAAGTGGCCCCCGAGGCGCTGCAATCCACGTACTATGCGCTGAAAGACCGGCTGGGCGGGCGTGTGTTCCTGCAGCCCGACGCCCACGTGCTGGAACTCTACGTGGCCGAAACGCCCGAGGCGGTGCTGGTACTGCCCTTGGTGAGCCGCGCCCCCCTCAGGCAGCTGAACGGTACGCCCGTACCCCGACTGGAAAAGCTCCTGGTGGACCTGCTCAGCGAGCCCGTGCTGCTGGCCGCCTACCAAGGCGAGGAGCTGCGCACCATCTACCGCACGGCGGCCCACCGCTACCGCCTGGACGCGCGCACGCTGCTTTCTTACGCCAAGCGCCGCGGCCGGGGCCCCGCCCTGCGCGAGCTGTTGCGGGCCGAGAACCTTTCTTCCCTACTGCCCACATGATTACCGCCACCTCCTTCACCCGCGAATGGATGCTGGACCACTGCCGGCAGCGCCCAGGCCTGGACCCTTCCATCCTGGAAAAAATGATTCTGGCCCTCACTCTGGTCGAGCGGCTGGTGGAAACCGGGCTACCCTTTACCTTCAAGGGTGGCACCTGCCTGGTGCTCGTGCTCGGGCAGGCCCGGCGCTTTTCCGTGGACGTAGACCTGGTCACCACGGCCGAGCTCGACGACATCAACGCGGCGCTGACGCAGGTGTGCGCGCAGCCTCCTTTCCGCTCGTTCGAGTACGATGCCACCCGCAGCCACAAAGACGACGTGCCGCGCGGCCACTACTACGTGTACTACGACTCGGCCCTGGACCAGCAGCTGCTGGCTAAGCACCCGCAGCGGGCTATCGCCATCGACCTGCTCTTCGAGGAACACAACTACCCGCGGGTGCTGCAGCTGCCGGTGGCCTCCCCATTCCTGCACCAGGAAGGCGAGCCGCTGCTCGTGGCCGCGCCCAGCGTTGAATCCATCGCCGGCGATAAGCTCACGGCCTTTGCTCCGCGTACCACCGGCATCCTCTACGGCAAGGGCAAGGAGTTGGAAATCATCAAGCAACTCTTCGACGTGGGCGTGCTCTTCGACCAAGTGCAGGACGTGGCGACGGTAGCCGAGTCATTCGCGGCCACCGTGGCCAAGGAGCTGCGCTACCGCCACCTGAGCGCCACCAGCGCGGCGGATGTGCTGGTGGACGCCCTGCAAACGGCTTTGCTGCTGGCCCAGATGAAGCTCAATCGGGCGCCGGCCAAGGAGCTGGCCCCGGCCGAGCTGCGCCGCGGCATTGCCGGCTTCCGCAATTTCGTCATCGACGGGGCCTTCCGTGAAGACCAAGCGGTGGCGGCGGCCGCCCGGGTGGCTTACCTGGCGGCGCGGTTGCTCACCGAGGACCACAGCGCCCTACCCCGGCCGATACCTGGTGCCGACCCACGCGATTTCTTCGTGCCGCATGCTGACTTTAACTACCTCAACAAGCTGCGCACCGTGCCCGGGGATGCGCTTTTCTACTGGCACCATACCGTTGCCTTGCTGGAAAGCCATAAGAAATTGGCGTGGCTATCAGCACCAAACTAATCCGTTGTTAAGCAGGCCGTCCCGTCGACAGGCTGCTATCTGCGAAACGCCAATCTTAAGCTTTGACAGTGTCTTTCTACACCTTCACTGAGCTACACGAAGCGCTGGACAACTACGCAAAAATCTATGCGCTGGAGCACGTGGCCTTCTGTCCAGCGGAGTCAATGAAAAGGAAGCTCAAGCGGCAAGCCGAGCGAGTATGCCGTTTTTGTGGCTTGCGGAAACCCCAAACCAAGTTCAGCAGCATTCCCCACGTCATTCCGGAATTACTGGGCAATAAGTACCTGATTTCCGATTTCGAATGCGATGCCTGCAACACACATTTTTCAACTCTGGAAAACGATTTAGCCAATTATTTGGGGGCCACCAGGGCGTTTAATCAGGTGCCGGCAAAGGACAAGGTCCCCATCTTTACTTCGCTGGGCGGGCAGGTCGTGGTTAAGAAAGAAGATTTTTACGGCGTCGAGAACAGCACGAAAATCGTCCGCAACAGTGCGGATGATGACAGTTTTACTTTCAATTTGGAAACGGGTGACTGCGAGATTAAGTACCTCAAGCAGCCTTACACGCCCCTGAAGGTGTACAAGGCGCTGTTAAAAATCGCCATGTCGGTCATGCCCGAACAGCACGTGGGCGACTATGCGGAGTTGCTGTGCTTACTGCTGGTGGACGAGCACAACATCTTAGCCAGATATGCCAACGGGGTAATCGTGCACGAACTGCCCATTGCCTATGCCCTGCCCAGATGCCACGTTGACCACCGAATGGCGACTGACGTGAAAGCCTGTACCCATATGTTTTCGCTTTATTTCCAAAACTTTGCCTTCGAGCTGCCAATTCCGCTGCACCGCCTGGATGTCGCTGAAGGAATCTATGAAGACAGCAGTTTTCTCTGGTACACGCGGCCGCCTCTATTCCTGGAGAAACCTGATGATGCCTTGCTTGAAGGCTACCGCCGGGAAGTAAAAGACCTGTCTGGCACTGACGTGAAGAGAGAACAGGAACACATGACATTTAACATGGCCGTAGATGCATTCAAACACACGCAAGTGTATGACCCTGCCACCGGAGAAATGAAGGATTCTGACGGCATGCTACCCAACATTGTGGGGCTCTATGTCGTCCGCGGGGACGAGCGGCCGGATTTCCCATTAAGGCCAATTGATTCGAAGTAAAGAAGACAATAATGGCCTTGGTTAAAAGTTTGGTCCAAAAGTCGCATTTGCCAATCCCTAAACCCTCCACCGCAAGCACTATCGGTTTCCATAGCTCTAGACTCTTAGACCGGCTCAGAAACCATGGTTCAACTACTAATAAGCTAACCTATTGGCCCTATTTTATTGTTGTGCATCAATTACCTAATAGACGATGGAGCCTAGCCCAGTACTAGGTCCCGTATGGTGTGCCTTTCTGGGCCCACTGCCGCATAGCCAATGCGCGTTGACACGTCAGCTTAATAGGCGTCCGTTCAACTTTGTACCAACCTCTTAATCAAAGCCAGCAATTAAACCTCACCTACATCAGCCCCCGGCTGCGCCCGCAGGATGCTCTACCACTGCGAGAGCCGATAAGCACGGCATTTTTGACAAGGAGGGCAATTGCCGCACCACTGTCCCAACGGATTGGTGTGCGGCCGGACCGTCGAGCCCCTTTTGGTGCGAGGCGTTTAAGGTTAGGGTAATACCTAATTATATCCTCCTTTGTGTTTGATGATGCACTTGGCTGCAACGCCAGGTTTTCGTTGCCAGTCTGGAGTTGTGCCTTTTTGTTCGCGCACGGGCGGGCAATTGGGGTAACGCACTAAAAGCAACCTGCTAACCCATCACCAGCGCACCCATACGGGTTTGCCAATACGCTTCCGACAGATAGCGAAATTCACTCGTGTAGAAGAGCTTCCGACTGCGTTGATTGGCTTCAAAGACCCGGTTTACCTGGGCCTGGTAGTTCTCGAATGCCAAGGTTTCCTGGTGCGGCGCAGCTAGTATGCGAATAATGGTTTCTGCACCCTTGATGCCACTGTATAAGGCGAAGAAAATCCCTTGCGAAGAGATTGGGTCGAAGGCGAGGGCCGCGTCGCCCACGGCCAGCAGTCCAGCTGTAGCCGCCCGTGGTAGACGGGCTACACTTGCATCCATGCCCTTGATTTCCATGGGCTCAGCCGGGCTTGCGGCATAAGGCAGGATGCCAGTAGCATCAAACGCTGCAAAAAAGGCCGTCGGGTTTTTGAGGTGCGCCGCCACAGCGGCCGGCAGCCCATGAAAGCAGATAACCCGCCGACCGGTCGGTAAGCGGGCCGTGTACCACCAGCCCGTCGGCACCGATTTGATGCGGGTCGTGCGGTCATGGTCGTGCGTTGCGCTCGGCACCCAGCTCACTGCCGCCATTTGGGTATCGAGCTGCTCGCGCGCCAGGTGCTGCCGGCGGCACACGTAAGCCCGGCGCCCGGTGGCATCAATGAGCCAGGCAGTGCGAATAGCCTTCGTATCCCCGGCATGCTTGAGCTGCACCAGCCATTCGGCGGTTGCTGCCCTGCTCAATTCGTTGACCTGAGCGGCGTAGCAGGGCACGCCAGCTGCACCGGCATGCCGGTGCAGGGCGGCATCAAACGCGGCCCGGTTGAGGTGCCAACCGCCCCCTTCCGGATTGGCCAGCGCTGACTGGTACGTCCACTGCTCGCTGCCCCAGGCCGAGGCATTGGCCGCGCAGGCGTGGTAGTCCGCCGGAGCCAACAGGTTGCCCAGCCCCGCAATGCCCAGCTGGTGCAGCAGGCGGCTGGCCGCGCCCGGGAGCGACTCCCCTACTTTGGGGCCAGGCGTTGGGTTCTCATCCACCAGGCACACGCGCCGCCCGGCCCGGTGCAGCATCAGAGCGGCGGCGCAGCCCGCCGGGCCGGCGCCGGCAATCACCACCTCGTAGCGCGGAAAATCCTCCACTAGCGGCCGCGGCGCTTGATGGTGTCGAACTCGTTGCGCTGCTCTTCGCTGGCCCAGCCGGCTTCGGCCAGGCGCTGGTCGTAGAACCCCAGCTGGTTGAAGGCCTTGCGGAATAACAGCTTGTCCTTTTCCAGCTCCGCGCGTTTCACTTCGCTCAGGTTTTCGACGTACAGGTGTTCCGGCAGCCAGTCCAGGTCGGCGGGACGGGGCTTGGCTTCCAGGATGCCCATTTCGCTGAAGTAGCTAATCATGTACATCATCTGGTCGGGCGCGGACAGCTGGGACGGCAGCTGCCGCAGCCAGCTGGGCCGGGTCTGGAAGGCTGCAATGCGGATTTCCATCGGTTGCTTCGCGTCGCACAGGGTCTGGTAATCGGCTTCGGTCAGCACCTGGTTGGGCACCCGGGCGGGCCAGAAGGTGGGCAGGTAGGGGTCGTACTCGAACTCGTAGCCCGAACGGCAATAAGCCGTGTCCCCTTGCCAGGGCAGGGCCATCCAGCGGGTAAGGCTCCCGGGGCTTTGCCCGTACAGCGGCCCGTTAATAGCCAGCACGTTGGCATTGTTGAGCGTGGCGCCGTAGGCCGGGTCGCTCAGGCCCTCCTCGCACTGGCGGATGCGGTAAGGCGCGCGGTAGAGCGAGGGGTTGCGCATGGGCCAGGTCAGCTCGGCCCCGGGGTGGAAGGCATCGGCCAGGCAGAAGTGCATCGCCGCGCGGTCCAGCATTTCGGGCTGCTGCGCCAGGGGCACGTCGTCCAGCTTCCGGGGCGTGGGGCGCTGCGGCTCATAATCATTGATAAACAACCCGTTTACCCAGTTGGTCAGCACGTAATCGTACATGGCCGGCAGGCGCAGGTAGGTAGTGGGCGCGGGCGGCAGCGTGGGGTCGGGGTTGGTGTAGCCGTAGGCGTCGCCGTAGCTCCAGGGCCAAGCCGCCATGTCGGCGGTTTGGCCGTTGGTGGGCCGGAAGCTGTTGTACACCGTGCGCCGCAGCTCCACGTACGGGTCGGGGTACACGCTGGTGTCCTGCGGCACGTAGGCCAGCTTTTTCAGGAATTCCGGGTCGGCGAAGTTCATCGGCGCGCCGGCCCCGAAGTTGGCCAGATAGCCTTTGTTCACCCACTGCAGCTCGTTTAGGCGCGCCAGAATGGGCTGCACGTGCTCGGTAAAGGACAGCTCCTGGGGCACGGGCAGCAGGCCCGCCTGCATGTACACGCTGCGCAGCAAATCGTCCATCGTGCGCCAGCCGATGATGTCGGGCGCGAAGTTGGGCGGGGCCGTGGCCACCCAGGCCGGGTCGGCATCAAAGTCGGTGTTGCCGATGGTCACCTTGGCGTGCACCGGGCCGTCGGCCACGTCGTCGTACCAACCGTCGGCGTTGTTGAAGCTGTCCGGGTTGAGCGGGTTATAAATAGGCGTATTGGCCGGGCTGGCCGATACCCCAAAGCCGGGCAGCACCAGCAGGCGGCCGGCCTCGTCGGTGCGCAGCTCACCCAGCGTCACGGGCGTGCCCTGGAAGTTACCGCTCATCTCGTAACTCGAATCGTTCATGTTCACGCCCATGATGGTCATCTTGCCCGGGTCGATGGCCAGCGCCGCGCGGGCGCTGCCGCTCACGCCGGCGTTGCGCAGCGGCACGGTCAGGGCCACGGTGGCCGGAATGTCCATCGCCGCGTTAAACTGGTACCACGCGGCCTTCTTGTTGGCCAGGTGCACTGTCCACTCGATGCTGGCGTTGGCCGCCTGCTGAATCTCGGCCACCACGTGGCCAAACCGGTCGTAGCCGTACACCCGGAAGCGGGCCGCCTGGCGCTTGATGGCCCCGCCCGCGTCGCGGGTCGAGCCGAAGGCCGTGGGCTCGGGCGTCATCACCTCCGGCCCGATGTAGTAGCCCTCGGCGCTGTTGCCCACCCGCGCCAGGCCAATGCCCGGATGAATCCGCACGTGGGTGATGCGCTGAATTTGCTCGTCGGTGAGGGGTTGGGCCACTGGCTGCGCGTCCAAACCAGCCGCTGCCTTGTGGTGCGGAAACGGGCACACCGGGTTTTTAATCGCCGGCTCGCCGGGCGCGGTAGGCTCGGTCACGGGTTGGCCGTTTTGCTCGCGGCGGTAGTTGGCGCTGGTCTGGTATACGCTCACCCGGGCCTCGGCCACGCTGCCCACGGGTTGGTTGGCCAGCGGCACGCGGCCGATGTTGAACGCCAGCCAGTCGCCGTAGGTGGCTTGTTCCGGGGTGGTAATGTCCTGCTGGGGCAGGGCGATGGTGGCCACCGTTACGGGCACGGCCAGCTTCTCGTCCCACACCACGGTGGCCCGGTCCAGCGGAAAATGCTCGTCGATGTACTCCTGGCCCAACGAAGGGTCGGTGGGCCGGGGTTGAAGGTAGAGGTCCAGGGTGACGGGGCCGGCGGCCAGGCGCCCGGCCAGGTCCTTGCCCAGAAAATTGGGGTCGTTGATGTTGACGTCCCCGGCAAATGTGGACGTGCCGGGGCGCAGGATGTATTTGCAAAACAGCTTTTCTCCCAGCTGAAACGGCACCACGCTCCAGAGCGAGGTTTCCAGCACCGAGCGGATGGGCTTCTCCATGTTGTTGAGCAGCTCGGTTGTGTTGGGCGCGTTCTGCTGAATCCAGTCGTCGCCCCAGCCTTCCAGGCTGGCCTTGGTGAAGTTGCACATATCCCGGGCCGTGTCCACGAAAAAGAACGGCACGTTCTGGAACAGGAAGTCGGCGGTGTTGGCCCCGTCGTCGCTCACGAGCTTGGTACCAGGCACGTCGAATACTTTAATACCCAGGCCAATGGTGCTGAGCCAGTCGGGGCGTCCGTCGGCCAGGTCCGACGAGTAGCGCACGTACACCGGGTGCCGCCCGGCGGTAGCAAACATCCCTTGCTTTAGCTCCTCGGGGATGGTGTCCAGAATGGTAAAATCCCCCTTGATGATGCCGTGGGTGCGCAAAAACACCGGCCGCCGCACGGGGCACTGGCCCTGCTCTTCCACCCGCTTTTTCTGCACCAGGTCGCAGAACATATGGCGCAGGCACTCGATGGGGTTCTCGCAGGTACAGGCCGTGTTGAGGTGGCCGCCTTCTTTGGCAATGCTTTTCATGGGGCAGAAAAAAGTGTTCTTTTTTGGCTGGCAAGCTGGGGGCAATAACGCCGAAATGCTGACTAGCGGGCCCTGCCCAGCCAGCCTGCTAAAGGTCATGTTTGCGATGCAATAGTCGTGGTTCCTGCACCAATATGCACAGGTATAAATACGTGATTTGAAATACCAGTATTTCTACGCTATTTCTGCGGAGCTGCGGGCCGTCTCTTTGTCGTCATGTAAATGCGCTTCGCCCGGTGGACAATTGCGGAAGAATCCGACAAGCCACCCGGGCACAGCGCAAATAACCCCAAGCTCCGGTCGCATGAAAACATTTTCCTCCAGCCCCAATCTCGCCTTCGGCTATCCTACCCCCGGGCCGCAGTACCCCACGCCCCAAAAGGTGATGGACCACATCTTCTTTTTGTCGGAAGCGGATTGGAAACATGCCCGGGAGCAAGAGCAGTTTGATTACATCATCATTGGCAGCGGGTTCTGCTCGCTGGCGTTCGCGGAAAGAATTCTGGCTAAAACGCCGATGGCCAAAATACTGATTCTGGAGCGGGGGCCGTTTTTCCTGCCCGAGCATTTTCAGAACCTGCCCCTGCCTTATCAGCATACGCTGGGCGGCCTGTCGGAAACCTTCCCCTGGACGCTGTCCCGCCAGACGGCGGCCCAGCCGGCGGGCAATATTCAGTTTCAACACGGCATGGTGCCGTTTTTTGGCGGGCGGAGCATCATGTGGAGCGCTTGGTGCCCGCGGCCCACACAGGAGGAAATGCAGTACTGGCCCAAGGAAACCATTGCAGCCGCCCACGCCCACTTCGATTCGGCCGAGAAACTGCTGAACGTGGTGCCCGCCGATAAAATCGACCAGGATTTGGACCCTACGCAACTGCAGTTCGTGGCCAAGCAGCGCCCGGTGTACAAGGTGATGCAGCACCAGCTGCAAGCCATGCTCAAGGCCAACCTGAACAAAATCCCGTCGGCGACGCGGATGATGGCGGCCCCGCTGGCGGTGGGGGCCAGCGAGCAGGAAGGCATCGATTTTGCCAAATTCTCGACGCCGGCCGTGCTACTGGATTTGGCCAGCAAACAAGCCGACCTGTCGGCCAAGCACCAGGGCAGCCCCCTGAAAATTGCGGGCGAGTGCGTGGTCAATCTGATTTATCAGCAAGAAGGCGTGGCCACGGCCTTGGACACGTCGCGCGGCGTGGTCAACATTGGCAACGCCAAGTTGATTCTGGCCATGGGCACCATTCCGCCCGCCACGCTGCTCATGAATTCCTTTCCGGGGCTGACCAAGGCCGGCGAACGGTTCACGGCCCACTTTATCACGTCCGTGGTTGCCCGCATTCCCCGCCGGGATTATGCGTTTGCCGACGACCTCGAAGAATTGGAGCTGGCCGCGATTTACCTGGCCGGCGCAAACGCCAAAAGCGGGATGCAGTACCATGTGCAGCTGTCGGTGCTGTCCGACCGCGACCCCCAGAAAAATGCCCGCAAAGCCGCCCGCTACATGCCCGACGTGGTGGCCACGGCTTCCCTGGCCCAACTGACCAGCTCCGAGGATTACCTGGTGTTTGTGTGCGCGGTGCTGGGAGAGCTGGACTTTAAAAACCCTGATAACTTCCTTCGCCTCAACGGGGCCGGCCACCCGACGATGAACGTGGACCTGCAGGCCCTGGCCAATGAAAAGGACTTGCAAACCTGGGATACCATGGACGAAGGCACTTTTCATATGCTGGAGCAGGCCCTCTCGCCCCAGGGAAGCCAGCGCGTGGAATACTGGCACGGTGAACCCACGAAAGGAGGCTGGAGCACCACGGAAGGCACCTGGAGCAGCGAACAGCCCCCCATCCCGCTGCGGCGCGTCGGCGGCTTGGTGCACGAGGGGTCGCTGCTGTGGATTGGGAAAGGCACGGAGGGCGTGGTCGGGCTCGACTACCGACCCAATGGAATAGAGAACGTGTACGTGACCGGTGGCGCCCTGTGGCCCGCGAGCGGCTCCTGGAACCCGACCATGACCATGGTGGCGCTCACCCAGGATTTGGCCGACCAGCTCTTGGCCGACACCGAATCTACTCCGGCCGCGGTGGGCCAGGTACTGGCCGCCACGCTTGCATAACTCTTGCAGTAGTTCCATGGAAAATATCCGCGCAACCGCCGAAAAACCACTGCTCAGCGACCTGTTGCTGAAAACGGACCCGCCCATGTCAGTCGGTGATGTATTAAACCGCACCGACGGTGTCTATTTCTGCATAAAAAACAACGACTCTGTTTTTTTATGGGTGAACGAGAACTTCGCTCGGCTGGTGGGCCAGCGCCCGCAGGACCTCATTGGCACCCGCGATAGCCGGGCCGCCCACGTGGCCCACGACCAGCAGGTGATGGCCAGCGGTGTCCCGTTGCTCAACTTCCACGAAACCATTCAGGTCCCGACGGAAAATGGCGCGATGGCCGATTTGGAAATAGTTACCCAGAAAGGCTTGTTGCGGAAAAAAGGCAGCACGGAAATCATCGGCATCACCGTCTGCTTTGCGAAGGCCTACCCCGATGCATCTAGGGAAGCCGACGACATTTGTAAACGCCTGCACCTGGTGCCAACCGGCATCGGCGGCTACCTGGCCCCCGGCCCCGCCGGTGATTTCACCCTTGAGGCGGGCGCGTTGCCGCCGCGTTTCAACGGGGCGCGGGGCATCTACTCGGCGAATTACTTCCTGTTAAAAGCGGGCGAATTCCTCCAGCTGCACTCCCTCAACCAGGACGAGCAGTGGTTTTTTCACCAAGGAAGTGCCCTGCGGCTACATGCCTTCTCCGCGCAGGGCATTTACTCGACAGTGACGCTGGGCAGCGACGTGGCGCAAGGCCAAGTCTTTCAAGCAGTGGCTCCTCATAGCCAGTGGTTTGGAGCCGAACTACTTGGCCCGGGCTACGCCCTGGTCAGCTGTAGCCTGGCGCCGGCCTGGAGCAAGGAGGACTCCGGCCTGCCGACTGCTGAGCAGGTTGAGCGGTTGAAAGATGCTTTTCCCGAACAAGCGGCCATCATCGAACTGCTCCGGCAAAAGCCTTTGAAAAATGGCGGCTAACTGCCCCAGTTAGGAACTGGCCTTACGGCTCCTGATGGATAGTCATTGCGCACTTTCCTCATTCCGGTTGCAGAGCCTCCGGCATTGCTTCCTAACCCAACAGCTGTCAAAAAGAGATTGCCCTAAACGATTCGGAAATAACCATAACCATCATCATGGCAGAAGCTGAAAACGAGAATCCGTTAGCCTCCCTGAACCTCGGGGGCCTGACGAAACTGGAGGAGCAAACAAAGGGAAAAGGGGTTCAGCGGGCCGAGCAGGGCGCCTCCTTTGAACCCATCTCCCTGAAAAGTGTGCGCGCCGGGGTGGCAGACGCGGTGGCTCCGAAAGCCGCGGCCGGACCGGTCGAGCTCACGCTCGGTCCGCTGACGGATTTTCCGGGTACCTGGGAAGGCAGCGGGTTCAACCTGATTGAAATACCCAACCGCAACCAGGACCTCCATGTGCACCCCCCGGCGGCTGACAAGTTCAAGCTCGTCCTGAACAACACCTTCGAAAAGCTAACCATCACCGCGATTCCCGGCGGAATCATCAACCGGGGCAACGTGCAGGGCGACATTGAATACCTCTCGCTGCACTACCTGCAGCAGGTGGACGATGTGAACGTGCCGGTGGGCACCTCGGGGCGAGGCATTCACCTCGAAACCGGCCTCTTCCTAAACCTGCCGGCCGGCACCGACCCGGCCGTGCAGCCTTCGGTGGCGCGGCTGGGCTCCATTCCCCACGGCGACTCGCTGCTGGCGCAGGGCACCTTCACCCCGACCCCACTGCAGAATCAGGGGCCGAAATTTGACTTCAACCGGGCTGACCCAACGCCATTTACCGTGGTAGCTGGCAAACGGGTGAACATCACCGATGAACACTACCTCTCCCTGCTAAAAAACCCGGTAAAGGTGCCGGATGGTATTCCCCAAGCGGCCGTGATGGACCCCACGCTCATCCTTGAAGAAGCGCTCAAGGACGTGCAAGTGCTGGACATGACGGTGGTGTTTCTGGATGCAAACCCGATTGCGGGGGTGAGTAATCCCAACGCCCTTGAGAATGCCGGGGGCATCACCAACATTCCGTTCGTGACTAAAAATGCGAACGCAACCACCTTCTCGGCGATATTCTGGCTGATGACCGTGCAGAAGCCCGACAAGACGACGACCAAGCTGCTGCAATACACGCAGACTGTTGTGCTGGATTTCCCGGTTTTCGGGGCCGACCCCGGCACGGTGGTCGACGTCAAGTGGCCTCACATTTCGGTGGCAACGCTAGAGCTCCAGCCCACTACTTGACGCGGAGTTCGCCGCATTTGAAAGCACCTGGTTTTTATCTAATTACTCTGCTTGAAAGCAATGGCTCTCCCCCCTACCCCCACGCCACGCTGGTCGCGCGATTACCTGTTCGATATTCTGCGTGAACTGGGCATTCACCACATTTTCGGGGTGCCGGGCACCAACGAGATTCCGCTGATTGACGGGACTTCCTACCCCGAAAACGAGGTCACCTACATCGAGTGCCTGCACGAGAACATTGCCATTGGGGCCGCCATGGGCACGGCCCGCATGACCGGGCTGCCTGGCGTGCTGGTGGTGCACGTCACGCCGGGCATTGCGCACAGCATCGGCAACCTGTTCAATGCCGCGCGCTCGCACATGCCGCTGGTGATTTTGTGCTGCCAGCAGCAGAACGAGTTGGTGACGCAGGAGCCGCTGCTAGCGTCCAACGTGGTCGACTTGGCCCGGCAGTATACCAAGTGGGCGCATGAGGTGCGCGCCGCCGAAGAGCTGCCGCTGGTGCTGCAACGCGCCTTCAAGGAGGCCATGGCCCCGCCCAACGGGCCGGTATTCGTCTCGATTCCGTGGGAATTCACCATGCGCCGCATCGGGGCCGATGACCGGGTGGCGGGCATTACGCGCATCTTGCCGCACTTCACCGGCGATGCGGCCGCCATTGCGCAGGCCGCCCAGGTGCTGGGCGAGTCCATTACGCCTCTGCTGGTGCTCGGCGACGCGGCCGGCTATGCCGATGCCTGGCCCGAGCTGCAGGAGCTGGCCGAACTGCTGGGCGCGCCCGTGTTACAACAAACGCTGAGCAGCGTGGCCAACTTTCCCAATGACGACTACCACTGGCAGGGCGAGCTGCCCGGGGCGCAGGCCTCATTGCAAACCCTGTTCGGAGCGCACGACGTGGCCTTTTTGTGCGGTTTTGGGGCGCAGGCCCAAGTTACGGTGTTCAAATACTCGGACGGGCCGCTAATTCCGGCCAGCGTGCGGCAGATATACCTGACGAACAACACCTGGGACATCGGCAAGAATTTCTACGGCGAGGCGGCCGTGTTCGGCGACATCAAAGCCACTCTGCCGCTGCTGCTGGCCCACCTGCGCCAGCACCCGCCCAAAGGCGCAGCGGCCCGCAACAAGGTGCTGCGCGAACAGGCACGGCTGCGCGCCCAAGCCTGGGTGGCCTACGAAAAACAGGCCCTAGAGCAGCCCACCGAAATCTGGGCCGTAACGCTGGCCGCCGCGCTGCGCGATGAAATAAAAAGCCGCCGGCTGGAGCGCCAGTTCGTGTACGTGCACGAAGCCATTTCGGACCCGGCTCCGTTTCAGTTTCTGCTGCCTTTTACCCGGGCAGCGGCAGCCCCGACCAGCTACTACTGCGTGGCTGGCGGCTCGCTGGGCTGGTCGATGCCCGCCTCGCTGGGCGTGCGGCTGGCGGGGCGCGGCTGGCAAGACATCGAGCCCAAGCTGGTGATAAACGCAGTGGGCGACGGCTCAGCCTTGTTCTACCCACAGGCGTGGTGGACGGCCAGCCACCGCAAGCTGGGCGTGCTCTACATCATCACCAACAACTTCGAGTACCACACCCTGCAAATTGGCCTGGGCCAGGTGACGGCCGCCTACGAGGCCGACCCGGCCTATGGCTGGCACCCAAAAACCACCGACCCCGAATACCTGCGTCTGGAACGCCCGAAAATTGATTTCGTGGCCCTGGCCCGCGCCTTTGGTGTGCCGGCCGGGGAGGTGGTGACGCACGCCCACGACGTGGCTGCCGCCGTGGCCCGGGGCATCAGCCAGGTGCTCAAAACCGGCGAGTCGTTCGTGCTCGACGTGCACATCACGCCCAGTTCGCTGCCTGCCCAGCCGCAGGCCTCGCAACGGTACACGGACCAGCCCCCACTGCACACGCCGGCCCCAACCAAAGGCTTGCTACGCGCCGCGCCACCCGCCCCGCACGCGGGCGTCCAGGTGATTCCGTAGTGGCTCACGGCTTCCCCGGCCCGCCTGGCGGCAATGGGCCCCGGGCGGAGCAAAAAAGGCTATTACCAACAAGCATAATATGCTGGCTACCTGAAGAAAAACAGCTGGCGCCAACGATTCGAAGAAAAACCGTTTTCAAATCTGCCGCAGGGTCGACTCCTGCCCTGGGCTTTGCCTGCTATTAACCACTTCATCTCCCTCAGTCCTTATGAAAAACGAAGAAGTCGACATTGCCATCGTGGGTGGCGGCGTATCGGGCGTGTACTGCGCCTGGCGGTTGAAAAAGGCGCATCCCACCCTTAAAATCGTGGTGCTGGAAGGCAGCGGCGGGGTGGGCGGCCGGCTGCTGTCGGTGCGGCCGCCGGGTATCAACAACATGGTGGCCGAGTTGGGCGGCATGCGCATTTTGCCGGCCGTGCAGCCCTTGGTGGCGAGACTGATTGACCAACTCAACCGGCTGCTGCCCAAAGCCCGGAAGATTGCGATGTACGACTTCCCAGTCGACGAGCCCCAGAATCTGGCCTACCTGCGCGGCGAATACCTGCGCCTGGCCGATTTCACCACCAGCCCTGATAAGGTACCTTACCACCTGAACTGGCTGGAGCGGGGCCAGACGCCGGGCGGCCTCATCGTGGCAGCCATTGAGCAACTGGTGCCGGGCATCACCGACCCCAACTTGACTAGCGAGGAGCGGCAGCAAATGGCCCAGGCGGCCACGTTTGCGGGCCGGCCGCTCCACGAGCAGGGCTTCTGGAACGTGCTGCTGCGCATCATCAGCCCCGAGGCATTTCAGCTGGGCGTGGATGCTGGGGGTTACAGCTCGACGCTGAGCAACTGGAACGCGGCCGATGCCATTCCGTGGTTTCTGGCTGATTTTGGGGTTACGCCCAAGTACCGGGCATTTTGCGAAGGTTTCCAACAGGTGCCGCTGGCGCTGGCCGACCTGTTTGAGCAAGCCAAGGGCGACCTGCGCATGGCGCACAAGGTGCGCGGCGTGAGCTGGCACGACGGCGCTTACGACCTGCCCTGGGTGAGCCACGATGGCACGCCCCAGCAGCAGGAAGGCCAGTTGCGGGCCAAGAAGGTGATTCTGGCCATGCCCCGCCGCGCCCTCGACCTGCTGGCCCCCAGCAGCCCGCCGCTGCAAGCTTGCCAGGCCTTGATTGCCAGCGTGACGCCCCGACCATTATTCAAGCTCTTCACCACTTACACCAGCCCCTGGTGGCGCAACGCGGGTTATACCAGCCGTGAGGACGGCCAGAGCACCTACGTGCCCGTGGAGCAGGGCCGCACTGTGACCGACCTGCCCGTGCGCCAGACCTATTACTGGCCCACCATCGAGGGCAAAGCCGCTACGACCGGCCCGGCCATGCTGATGGCCAGCTACGACGACGGCAACAGCGTGGGCTATTGGGACGGCCTGCGCCCGCGCCGCCGCCAGGCCTGGCAGCAGGGCCAGGTGGTGGCGCAGCCCGAAGTGCCCTTCGTGACGGCCACTGTGGCTCCAATGGCGGCCAGCGCCAAGGCGGCCCCGGTCACCGATCCCGAGCGCCAATGGGAAACCTACCAGGCCTCGGCCGATATGGTAGCCGAGGTGGCCCGGCAGCTGAGCATTATGCACAATCTACCTTACTCGCCTGAGGTGCAGCAAGCGGCTTTCCGCGACTGGGGCGACGACCCGTTTGGCGGCGGCTGGAACAGCTGGAACATCGGCGTAAAAAGCTGGGAGGTGAAGCACCAGATTGTGCAGCCCAACTCCGCCCAGCCGCTCTACATCTGCGGCGAGGCCTATTCCGATGCCCAGGGCTGGGTGGAAGGCGCGCTGCAAACCGCCGACTACGTGCTGGCCAAATTCGGGCTCGACGCCCTCTAACAACCACTTGATTATGCCAGCTACCTGATTGTCGCGGCAGGACAGGAAGTTGGCATAGTTAAGCGGGTCGTATTTGAAGCGCTGGCCAAAGAAGACTTCAGCGTACGCGCTACAAGAAGCTCTTGTGGGATTTCAAGACTTACCCCAAATCTTGCGACGAGGTCCTGCCCCGCAGTTACCAGCGGGCCGAAGCGAGCAGATGCCTAGCCTAGTGCTAACGCGCGGGACTGAACCTGCTTTCTGGTCAACAAGTACTTGCACAAGCATCTAACCGAATCATATAGATTAGGGGGACGAAGACACCAACCGGCTAACCGTTTTCTTTTTGCCTTGAAAGGTTACCTGCACGGAGTCCCGAAAGATGCTAGCTACTACAACGCCTTGCCGATTATCACCGGACTTGAGCATTACCTCCTGCTCGTTAATCGCCAGCAGGGCAATACGGCTGTTCTGCCGGGGGTTATTGATAAAGCCTAGGTACCTAAGCGAAGGCCAGACGACGGGCGCAACTGCCACGGGAACCGGTGCCACGGGAAAATTCAGGGTCGGTGAGGTGACGGCTTGGGCAAACGCCACCGGCCTGTTCGCCGGTTGGTCAAGGCTACGGCCCGCTTTTTCCGTCGTCACCTTGAACGGGTCGCTGTAATTCAGCAGCAGTTTGGGTAATGTGTGCGCGGTGACGGGACCCGTCAAGACGTGCGGCAGGGCCGCATCCGCCGGCTCAGGCTCAGGCTCTCCTGCGGCCGCCGACCAGATGCGCTGGAAAATCAGGCCCCAGATGGCCAGTACTGCTGGCAGCAGCACGTAAAGCAAGCGCTTGTTTTTCACCCAGGTCCCGCGTTATTGAATGATAAAGGCCCTTTTGACAGCGGCCGGCCCGACGTTGCCCGCTCGGTCGACGGAGCGCACCGACCAGTAGTAGGTGCCCGTAGCCAGTGGAATGGCGGGCGCGGGCAATGCCAGCGTCGTTCCACTGCTGGCCTTGGGAAAACCGTTGAAAAGCGTCGCCTGGTTGGATTCGTAGAAGAATACGCTGTCCCGCACGACATCCGTTGAGGGATGAGACCAGGTGAGCGTTACCGGCAACGTCAGAAACAAGGCCGAGGCCGCCGGGCTCACCAGGGCCGGGGCGGCGGGTGGCGTCACGTCTACTTCCACGGTTCGGGTGGCTGAAGTGGCCGAACTATTCGTGTTCAAGGCCGTGATGTGCCACTGGTACACTTGGCTGGTGCGCGGCAGGCGCAGACTAACGGCCGTGGTCCCTCCCACCAGCGTATCCAGGGCAGCTCCGCCCCCCGCCCGCGGATTGGGCGAGATAGATAGTTGGTAGCGCTGGGCCATCGGCAGGCCCGTCCAGCTAAAGTTGACGACCGTGGCATTGGTCACCGCCCCGGCGGCGGGCAAGCCCAGCTGCAGTGCTTGCCCCGTTAGCCGGGTGGTGGTGTCCAGTTGGAAGCCCCGGGTGCTGAACGCGGTTTCGTAGCTCCCGTTCACGGCCTGTACCCGCCACTGATAGGCCCCCGGCACTAGGGTCGTGGTGAAGAAGGTGCGGGTCACCGTCGAGTCGTGGAACGCTTTGGTGGGGCTGGCGAACGAAGGCGATGCCACCTGAATCCGGTAGCTGCGGGCATTGGCCACGGGCTCCCACCGAAAGGTCTGGACGACGACGGTGGTGCGGCTGCTGTCGGTTGGCGTGAGCAGCAGCACGTGCCGGGCCGAGATATCCGGCTCGATGAGGTCGTCGCAGCTGGCCAGCGATAGCCCAATGAGACCCACGCTCAACAGGAGCAACAAGGAATTACGGCAGAGGCGTATCATGGACTTCGCGGGAAATGCTTTGTAAATAAAGGTAGGCAAACAAAAAATCGCGGCGCTGCTTGCGGTCTTCTTCCACCACGAACCGCACCGAGGCGAGCCGGCCCACCGGGCGTTCGTACTCCAGGCTGTGCACGGCCTGGACCAGTCCCCGGAATGGGCCCCGCAGCTTGGCAATGCGCGTCTGCACTTGGTAGCCGGCATGGTTCAGAGTTGCCCCGCGCGAGAGGGCCGCCAGCGTCACGCCGTACTGGCGCGCGGTTTGGCTGAGCTGATTCAGCAGATAGCCCTCCTGGCGGGTGGTATCGATGCGGTAGCTGCGCATCAGCCAGGCGTCAGCCCGCGCCTGGGCCGTGAGCTGTTGGAGTTGCTCGGGCGCGCGCTGCAACTCCCCAAGGGCCTGCGCCTGGGCCGCGTTGCTGCGCCACAGGGCGAAGGTGGGCTGCAGGTAACCCGCGCACACGATGACGAGGAAGAGCAGGCCGCCGCCCAGCACCAGGGCCATGCGCTGCCGGTAGGTTAGGGTTCGCATCAGGAAAGGAGCACGGCGGGTTTAATCACCAGCGTAAACGTGAACGTGCCCACGCCGGCGGCGTAGTCGTAGGTGAAATTCTGGTCGCGCACGGCCCGCACCCACCCCAGCTTGGTAATGCGCTGCAACCAGGCGTTAAACTGCTGGGCGTCGCGGCACTGGCCCTTGACCGTGACCAAATCGGGCTGAAACGTTGCTTGCGGCTGGACTCCGCCGCCCGCAGCAGCCGGCGCTACGTCCAGGCTGAGCAGGGTCAGCCCGGGGGGCATGGAGGCGGCCAGCCGGTCGGCGCAGACGCTGTTCCACGAGGGTTGCGCCCAGCCCGTGCTCGTGAGAAACTGGTGCTTCTGGCCCGTGACCTGCCGCAATTGCTGCACTTGCTGCAGCAGGTGCTGGTTGTTGCCGAGGCGGGCCGTGAGGTGGTCCCGCTCGTCGGTCAGGTGCTGGGCCACGAAGAAGTTGGCCAGTAGCAGCACCAGAATGACCAGGGGCACGGCCAGACGCAATCCTTGGTAGAGGCTGCGGTAGCTCCATTCAGTCCGGAGTTCCTGTACGCGGGGGACTGATAGCCGCTCCTGCCCTGCTACCGGCGGCTGCGCCAGCGCCGTGAGCGCGGCCGCATAGGGCAGTACTTGGCGGGATGAAAAAACATCGTTGCCCACGGCGAAGGCCGCCGGCACTGCTTCCTCGCCCGGCTGGTATTCCACGGCTGCCAGGCCATCGCCGGCCGCGGTGAGGCGCACCTGAAAATCGCCCACGGCCAGCACCGGGCGTTTGACCGCCGCGGGCAGATACGGCAGCAGAGTGGCAAAATCATACGGCCCCAGGCTCACGGCCACCACCCACAGGTCGGCCGTATGGAACTCGGCCAGCAAGGCGTCCAGCAGCTGCCGGCGGATGAGGGCGACTTGCGTCTCCCCCACCCCGGGCTGGTACTGAATGTAAAAGTCGTTTAGGTTAACGCCCGGCAGCGCGGCCGTGAGCCGCTCCGCCCGGTTGGCGGCCGACTCTGGGGCCGGACCGGGGAGGGCGCGCCACAGCACCCCGCGCCCGGCCAGCACCAGGGCCAGCGGTACCGGCCCCGGGACCAGGGCCTCGCTTAGCGCGGTGGCCGAGGCCAGGTCCTGCCCCTGCTGGGTGAGGCGCACCACGTCGTGCTGGCGGCTGACTCCGCAGAAATCGGCCCGCCAGCTGCCGTCCGCCTGGAAGGTAAGCGCCACGCCGGTGACGGCGGGCAGAGCAGAAAAGACCATCGGTAAGCGCATCGCGGGTTAGTACATGATGGTGGGCTTGATGAACACAACCAGCTTGTTGGTCTGCTTGGCGTCCCGGCGTGAGCTGAACAGCCACTTCAGGATGGGGATGCGCGAGAGGATGGGCACCCCCGACCCGCTCCGGGTTTTGCGCACTTCCTCCAGCCCGCCCAGCACAATCATGTCCTCGTTCTTCACCCGAATCATGGACGTGAACTGCCGGGTGGCGTTGCCGGGGGGGGCGCCCACGATGACGGGGTCGATGAAATCCGAAAACTGCGCGTCCACCGTCAGCGTGATGTTGTCGTCGCCCGACACCATGGGGTTGATTTTAATCGACAAATCGGCCGAGACCTGCTTGAACACCTGGCTGCGGGTGATGATGGGCGTGACGCCCCCGCTCACGTTCTGCACCGTTTCGACATAGTACACCGACTGGCCGATTTTCAGGCTGGCCTCGTGCCCGTTCAGGGTGGCGAGCTTGGGCGTGGAGCGGATGTTTAAGTAGCTGTTCTGCTCCAGGGCCTGCAGCGTCACGTAGAAATTCGGCGTCACCCGCCCCAGGTCCACCAGGCCCCGCGAGGAGAGCTTGCTCAGCACCGAATTGATGCTTTTGGAATTGAGGGTCATGTCCAGCCCCGGGAAGACCGTGCCGCCGGTCTTGACCGTGGAGTCGCCCAGGGCGGCGCTGATGCCGGTGCTCACGGTGTGCCCCCGCCGGAGTTCGGCCACAATTACCTCGATGAGCACGTTGACGACCGGCTTGTCGATGCTCTTGAGAAACTCCGCGATTTCGTCAATCTGCGGCGGGCTCCCGCTCAGGATAACGCTGTTGAGCTCTTTGAATACCTTGATTTCGACGCCCTTCTTGAGCTCGGTCGGGATGACTTCGTCCAGCTTGTCGGCGGGCCGGAACTGGAGCTTGACCACCCTGGAGCGCCGAAACCCTTCCAGCGCCCGCCCGCCGATGGCGTAGCGCCCCGCCGTAAACTCGAACGTGTGGGTGGTGCCTTGCAGCAGCAGGGCCAGAAAATCGGCGTAAGCCAGCTGCCGGATGTGCATGGTCGTGTTGCCGGTCAGCTCCGAGAACAGCACGTAGTTGACGCCCATGTCCAGCGACACGTCGGTGAGCAGCTGACCGATGGACACGTTGTCGGCATCGATGCTGACCCGGGACTGGCCGTCGGCACCGGCGGCTACCACCACATCGGCTCCGCTCAGGCTGCTGCGCCCGGGGTTGGACAATCCGACGCCATTGCCGGCCGTGCCGCGGCCCGTCCGGGCGGGCCGGGCAGTAGTCGCTGTGGTCGTGACTGGCTCGGTGGATTGCAACACGTACGACTGGTCGTCGACGCGCACCAGCCGCAGGGCGTTGGCGTACGCCAGCCGGTCCAGGGCCTGAGCCAGGGGCATTGCTTCCACATAACCCGTGATGGTGCGCCCGCCCAGGCCAGGCGCCAGCACGATGTTGCGCTTGGTGAGTTGGGTCGCTTGTTTCACGAAGCTGCTGAGGCTGTCGCCGGCCAGGTCGGCGGTGAACCGGTCCTGGGGGCTGTCGTAGCTCAGGCGCAGCTTTTTGGCGAGCAGCACGGGCTTGGCCTCGGGAGCCGGCACGTACTTGTAGAAGGCGATGATGTTGCCGGTCACGCGCACGTCCAAATCGTATTCCCGGGCCAGGAACAGCAGCAGGTCCACGACTTTCACGTCCGTGAAGTTGTTGCTCACCTTCACCTGCAGGGCGGGGTCGATGCTCACGTTCAGGCTGTGGGTTTCGGCCAGCCCCCGCAGGAACTCCTGAATGGACACCCCGGCCACCGAGAGGCTGGCGCGCTGGTTCAGGCCCGGGGCCGTGGAGTCGCCCAGGGCCTGCAAGCGCCGGCCCATGGCCGTGAAGCGGTCGGTGCTGGGAAACGTGCTGCTAGGCGCCGCTGTTTGTGCCTGCGTGCGCGGTACCAGCAGCACGAGGAAGAGAAGGAGCCAGCCGAGGGGTCGGAGGCGCTCCGGTCGGTTAGTTGCCAAAGAGTAAGGGGTAGATTTCTTCCAAGGTAGTTTCCCCGCGCTCGAATAAAGCGAAGGCATTTTCCGCGAGCGAAATAATGCCGCGCTCGGCCAGCAGGTGGGACACATTCAAATTATTGGCTTTCAGGTGGTCGGCTAATTCTTCGTCCAGCGGGATGACTTCGTACACGGCCTGCCGGCCCCGGTACCCGGTAAAGTGGCACTGCTCGCACCCCACCGCCACGAAGTGGGCGGTCACGGGCCGGAAGGGCACGAACCGCCGCGGGTACAGGGCCGGGCTGAACGGCTCCTCGCGCTTGCACACCGGGCACAGGCGCCGCAGCAGGCGCTGGGCCACGCTGGTGTTGAGGGTATTGGCCACCAGGTAGGCCGGCACGCCCATGTCAATCAGGCGCGAGACCGTGCCCCAGGCCGAGTTGGTGTGGATGGTGGACAACACCAGGTGGCCGGTCAGGGCCAGGCGCACGGCCATGGCCGCCGTTTCCGGGTCCCGGATTTCGCCCACCATGATGACGTTGGGGTCCTGGCGCAGAAACGTGCGGAGCGCGGCAGCGAAGGTCAGGCCGATGTTTTCCCGCAGCTGCACCTGATTCACGCCGTCGAGCGTGTACTCGATGGGGTCTTCGATGGTGAGGATGTTGCGGCTTTCCAGGTTCAGCAGCTTGAGCGTGGCGTAGAGCGTCGTGGTTTTGCCCGAGCCCGTGGGGCCACTAATAAGCAGCATGCCCTTGGGGCGGCGCACGCCTTCGAGGTAGGTGGCCAAATCGTCGGGGTGGAAGCCGAGCGAGGAGAGCTCCACGGCCACGGCCTCGTTGTTGAGCAGGCGCAGCACCACCTTCTCCCCGTGCAGGGTGGGCATCACCGACACGCGCACGTCCATTTTCTGCTGGCTCCCCGCGGCGATGAACAGGCGGCCGTCCTGCGGCAGGCGCTTTTCGGCAATGTCCAGCCCGGCCATGATTTTCACCCGGTTGATGAGGGCCGGGTAGTCGGCCCGGGGCAGGTGGTAGCGCTCCACCAGCTGGCCGTCGATGCGGATGCGGATGCGCGCCTTGGCCGCGTACACTTCGATGTGAATGTCGCTGCTGGCCAGGGTGCGCGCTTCCTGGATGAGCTGCAGCAGAAAATCGTCGGAGGCAGCTACGGCTTTGCTGACCGCGGCGGCCGGCCCAGGGGCCGCGGCCCCGGCAGTATTCTGCCGCAGAAAATACTTATTGAGCGTGCGCTCAATCTGCGCCACCGGGGCGGAGCGCAGGCGCACGGTCCGGCCGAGCAGCACTTCCAACTCTTCGGCTAGCGCCGGGGTGGCCCGGTCCGGTTCGGTATAAAGCTCCAACTCGTGGGTGGTAGCGGAACACGGCACCACGCGGTAATGCCACGCCAGCTGGGCGTTGAGCAAGGGCAGCAGTTCAGCGGCGATAACCAGGGGCTCGGCGTCCGTCACGACAGCAGCAGCGTAAGCCGGTCAAGGTCCGACCCCGGGGCGGGCCAGGCCGGCGCCAGGTACTGAATGCCCAACACCAGCAGCAGACAGGCAGCCTGCACCCCCGCCAGGGGAATGCGGAAAGCCGCGAGGGCGACCGGCCGGTGCCACTGCGCCACGGCCGCCGTAATCAGGGCTACCACCGAGCTCCCCAGGAAGTAGAGCAGAAATCCCGCCGGGGCGAAGTACAGGGCCGCCACCACCCAGTACAGCACGTCGCCGCTGCCCAAGCAGTCCCACAGGCGCAGATTACGAAAGCGCAAACGCACGTAGACCGTGAGCGCGGCCAGCAAAATGGCCAGGGCCGCCCAGCTCACGGCCACCTGCCCGGCGACCTCGGCCGCCGGGGCTCGCAAGAGATGCAACGCCACCAGGGCCACGCCCAGCGCCGGAAAAGCGGGCCAGCTGATGCTGCGGGCCTGCCAATCTTGGTAACACATCAACGCCAGAATGCTGCCGGCCCCGATGGCAAGTCCCAGTGGTAGATACTGTTCCATGGCGGGTGCGGGGCCTAGTCTTTGGTGACCTCGACCAAGTTCTGGTTCTGGTCAATCTCCCACACGTTGAAGGCCCCGTCCCCGTCAAAGTCGACCACTGAGGTCGCCCGGGCGGCGAACGTGGTGGGGCCGGCGGCGGTAATCACGATTTGGTAATTAGCCTTGCCGTTCTCGGTGGCCAGCTTCTCCTGCTCGAAGCCGATGTCGTCCAGGCTGTTGGTGTAGCGCGAGTGCTCGTAGAAATACGTTTTCTCCAACGCTTGCAGGTGGGTCAGCATCTGCTTGGCTTCCACGCTCCGGGTACGGCTAATGAGCGGCATCAGGGCGGGCAAAGCCATCAGCACCAGAATACCAATGATAACCAGGACGATGAGCAGCTCGGTGAGGGTGAACGCCGGCAGGCGACCCGCGGAAACGGACTTCCGAATGGCAGGGGTAGAAAAAACCATTGAGTAGGCAAATGAAAGGAGGATAAACAATCGGGGGCTAAAAGTAAAGAAATAACTAGTATTTTCCCGCACAATTCGCCGGGCATCTACCTTATTTACAAATCCGGACGATTCGCTGATGAATACAATTTGTCGCCGTGTGCTTTTAGGGCTGCTGTTGAGCGGACTGATTCCGGGGGGCTCGCACGCCCAGTCACTGCGCAAACTGGAGCGCGGAGCTATTAACCGTACGCGCATTACCCTCGTCAATGGGGACACCATCCAGCGCTTCACCACCACGTTGCGGCACCCGCAACCCAGGCCCGACCGGTTTTATTATTGGCAGGGTCAAGACCGTATCCAGCGCAACGTGGGGGGCTACAATGGCCATTTGCTTGATGGCCCCTACCAATTGACCGACCGCGACGACCACTTGCTGGGCAACGGGGCGTTGCGCCAGGGTCTGAAAACGGGCAGGTGGCGCACCTGGCGTCCCGATGGCAGCCTGGCCAGCACCAGCCACTGGCGGCAGGGGCGGCAGCAGGGGCGAACCAAGGCCTACGATGTCAACAGCCGGCCCCTGCCGCCAGTGGCTGCGCCACTGAATCATAGCCCAGCGACCGTTACCGCTACTAATGCCGCTGCTGCTCCATTGACGCACTGGTGGCAGGTGTCCTATTGGAAAATTAAAATCAAGCGCAGCAAGGCAGCCCGGGTGGCCCCCACACCAGGCGGTGCCCCCGTCCCTGTTTCCCCGGTGCCAAAGAAAAAGAGCGGCTCGCAAAAGGATGTGCTCCCGCCGGTCACCCCTAAGCCGGCCGGTTTATGACCCGGAACTTCGGACAGCCCCAGCGGCTACCTGCGGGGGCGCTGATGCTGGTCATTGCCGTCAGCATGCTGGTGGCGGCCATTCTGCTGTCCCTGCTGTTTTTGACCAGCAACCGCCGGCTGCTGATGCAACGGGATGAGCGTCGGCAAATCGTCAGTCGCAATCTGTTATCTGGGCTAGCCTATGCCCAGGCATCGACCAGCCTGCCTTACTTAAGGCGGCAGTCGCGGGACTTATTCGGGGAAGGCGCCGATTCGGTGATGATTGAGAAAAAACCCTGGGGAGTATTTGATGTGGCGGTGGTCATCGCGGCCCGGGGCCAACTATCCGATACCGTTATGGCGCTGCTGGGTAGTCAGTTTTCAGAAGCCAACCAAGCCGCCCTATACCTGGCTAATGAGAACACCCCGCTCAGTCTTAATGGGGACGCCCAGGTCCGGGGTGGGGCCTACCTGCCCAAGGGCGAGTCCGCCCGCGATGCTAACCTGCCCCTGACCGGCCCGGCGCGCACGGGCCCGGCCGTGACCGGCCGCCGGCAGCCCAGCCGGTCCGGCTTGCCCATCAGTGCGGATTCCAGCTTGGCGCGCCTGGGCGAATACGCTAGCCTGCGTTTGGAACACCTCTTGGCCACCGGCAGTCAGCCAACCGGTAACCTGCGGTCGTTGCGCACTTCCTTCGTCGGGGCGGCCGCCGTGCTGTACCGGCCCGAACCCATCACGCTGACGGAGCTCACCCTGACCGGCCAAATCGTGGTCATCAGTTCGCACCACCTGGTGGTGGAGGCCTCCAATCACCTCGACAATGTCCTGTTGATTGCGCCGGTGGTCGTGGTGAAATCCGGTTTTCGGGGCCGGGTGCAAATTATGGCCCGCGACACTGCCGATATCCAGGCAAACTGCGAACTGTTATATCCAAGTGTTGTGTGTGCCTTTTCCTCCAGAGCCTCGACTTCCCCTGTGGCGGCCCCGCAGGTCCTGCTCGGCGAGAATAGCATTATCAATGGCATCGTCGTGGCCGCCCAAACCATGAGCGGGAGCCATGTACCCTGCACCATTCGCATGGGGCAAGGGACCACCGTGCAGGGCCAAGTATTCTCGGCGGGCACCATCGAAAACTGCGGCACGGTCCGCGGCACGGTGATGTGCCGCCGCCTGGTGTACCGGACGCCTGCTACCTTCTACGATAACTACTTGGTGAACGCCGTGGTGGACCGGCCGGCGCTCCCCGCCGCGTTTCTTACCTCGCCCCTGCTCAACGCGGGCGCGCCTACCGGCATCATCGCATGGCTTCATTAAGCCGCCACCGGCTGGTGGCCTCATCACTGGTCGAAGTCACCGTGGCCTCCGTCATCTTGGTGCTCGTATTCAGCTTAGCGATGGCCAGCCTCACGCGGCTGGTCGTCAGCGGTCCGCAGCAGTTGCCGCTGCGCGCCCGGCAAGTGGTGGCCCGGGTGGCCGCGGAAACGATTCGGGACCGGACCTGGCAATCCCGCGTTTGGCATGAAGGAGCCCTGGAACTTGAACAAGTGGTGAGTACTTCGCCGCAAGCCCCTTACCTGATTACCTTGCGCATCACGGCGGCCGTGCGCGGCCACGAAATGGCCCGTTTACAACAGCTTGTTTATGCACCGCCGCCCGTCTCCCCTTAGTGCCTTCACCGTACTCGAGCTCCTGCTCGTCATGGTCGTCAGCGCTCTGCTCTTCAGCATGGCCTACGCCGCGCTGCGCATGGTACAGCGCCAGCAACGGGCCATCGAGCGTAAATCATTGGTGATGAGTCAGGTTAGCACTTGGCAAACGGCGTTGGCGGCGGATTTCCGGGCCGGTGCTATCATAGCTGTGGTGGATGACCAAGTGCGCTGTGAACGCGAGGGCCGGCAGATACTCTATACGTTCCGGGATTCGGTGCTGGTGCGCGAGCAGGGGGAAGTCATCGATACGTTGCCATTGCCGGTGCGCGAATACATTTACTACTGGCAGGGGCAGCCCCGCATGAGCGGCTTCATCGATGAGCTGGCCATCACGGCGGGCACGACGGCCCGCGATACCTTTTACCTGCAAGCCTCGGCGCACTACACGGCGCAACAGCTGGTCCTATCTCTGTCCCCGACTTCTTCTCCTTTATGAGTACTGGTCTGCGCCTGCGCCCCGCCGCCCCGACCGTAGCGCCCCCCTCCTCCGCAACGGGTGAGCAGCTAGGCACCCTTCTGAAACGGGACATTTCCTTTGGGAACCGGGGCAAGCCTACCGCGAAGCAGCGCGAGGCTCTCTACCTAGAACTGGGCATGTTGCTCGGGGCCGGCGTTGATATCAAAACGGCGCTAGACTTGCAGGTGGACCAGCACAAAGGGGCTTTACGAACGACGCTCGAAGAATTGCGTAGCGCCGTGGTGAGCGGCAGCACGGTGGCCGCCGCCTTGGAAGCATCAGGGCATTTCTCCGCCTACGAGTTTCACAGTGTGCGGATTGGGGAAGAGACCGGCCGCTTGGCCGACATTCTGCACGAGCTGGCCCGCTACTACACCCGCCAAATCAAGCAGCGCCGACAACTGCTGCAAGCCCTGGCGTATCCGGCACTAGTCCTCTCCACAGCTGCCGGGGCGGTGCTGTTCATGCTGCGCTTCATCGTGCCGATGTTCGCCGACGTTTTCCGGCGCTTCGGCGGCGAATTGCCGCCCCTGACGCAGGCCATCGTGCGCCTGTCGGCCGGCGTGCGGGAGCACGGACTGCTCGGCATCGCGCTCGTGCTAGGCCTCGCGCTTCTGGTCCGCTGGTTGGTTAGCATGCCGGCCTATCGCTACTTGCTTAGCCGCTTTATGCTGCGTATCCCTATCCTGGGACCGCTGCTGCGGGGTGTGTACCTGGGCCGCCTTTGCGGGTCTTTGGCCTTGCTCACCGGCGCGCACGTCCCGTTGCTGCAAGCACTGGCCCTGGCCCGACAGATGCTCAGCTTTGCCCCGCTGGCGCGGGCGTTGCAAGAGGTGGAGGCACGGGTGCTCCTGGGCGCGCCGCTGCACAACAGCCTGCAGGAGTTTAGCTTTTTATTCGATGCCCGGCTGGTGGCCCTGGTTAAGGTGGGAGAAGAGGTCAACAAACTGGATTATTTTTTCAACCTGCTGGCCCAACAGTACGGCGAGGAGGTCGACCACCGGGCTGCCTTGCTGAGCACGGCCCTGGAGCCGCTCATCATGCTTTTCCTGGGGGGAGTAGTGGGCCTGATTCTCATCGGCATGTACCTGCCCATCTTCCAGATTAGCAATGCCATTCAATAATGACGGTCGTCCGACAATGGGGGAGTGGAAACCGGTTTATATTTGATTTGCTATTGTGATTATTTTCAACTGCTTAATTTCTACCTGATGAAGCAATTCTACTTTTCTTTTTACCTTTTCCTTTTTACCGCTTTTGCTCTTCATCCGGCCCTGGTAGTGGCCCAGTGCCCCGTAGCGGCCGTCTGTACGCCTGGGCGGGCCAGCAACCCACAAGCAGCGGCGTTCGGCATGGGCATATTCCGGGTCCGGCTCGGCAGCATCGACACCACGACGGCGGGCACGACAGACGGCTATCAGAACTACAGCTGCACCCAGCGCACCCAACTCGCACCCGGCCTGAACTACCCCATCAGCATCACCACCAATGCCAACACGGACGAGAACGTGCGCGTGTGGCTGGACTACAACAACGACGGGGCCTTCGACCCGATTGGCGAGCTATTGTTTTCGTCCAACGGCGCCCGGCTACATACCGGCGTCACGGCGGTTATACCGGCCACGGCGGTGCTGGGCGTGCGCTTGCGCCTGCGCGTGGCCGCCGATGCGCAAACCTCGCCCATTCCCACTCCCTGCTCCACCCCGCAATATTCCCAGACCGAAGACTATGGCGTGCTGCTCGGCGTGCCCACCCAGCCGCCCGTGGCTGCCTTCATCGTCGATGCCACGCAGGCCTGCGGTGGCACATTCGGGTTTACCGACCTAAGCCAGCGAGGCCCCACCACGTGGCGCTGGACGTTTGGCGACGGCACCACCAGCGCGCTGCGCAACCCCAGCCACACCTATCCCCAGGCCGGCACCTACGCGGTGAAGCTGCGGGCCTGCAATGCCTTCGGCTGCGACTCGGTGACCCAGGCCACGGCCGTGACCTGGTACCCGGCCCTGGCAGTGCCCGCGCAGTGCACGCCCGCCACCAGCAGCTACTGCTGCGGCTACGGCATCACGCGGGTGAGCTTCGGGGGCCTGGCCCAGGCCTCGGCCGATGCGGCCGTGGGCTACGAAGATTTTACCTGCCGCCGCCGCTTCAGCGGGCAGCAAAACCAGGCGCTGCCGCTGCAAATCACCACGGGCGGCACCGGGCTCTACAACACGCGGGTTTACATCGACTACAACAACGACGGCACGTTTGACGAGGCCACGGAGCGCGCGTTTGAGGCCCTGAATGCGAGCAACCCCACGGGCACCATCCGGCTGGCCGGCGGTGGCCCCGTCAACACGCCCCTGCGCATGCGGGTCATCGCGGCGGCCAACGGGCAGGCCATCGGCAGCGCCTGCGCCAGCCTGGTGCTGGGCCAGGCCGAAGACTATAGCCTGGTCATTACCCCAACGGTGTGCACCGCGTTTACCACCATCGGTGCCCTGACGGGCAACTTTGCCGTGTGCCAGGGCGGGGACGTCCGGCTGGGCTTGTCGGCCGCGCCGGCCAGCAATGTATTCGTGCAGTGGCAAAGCTCGCCCGACAGCCTCGTGTGGACCAACGTGGTGGGGGCCAATGCCAATAGCCTGACGCTGACCGTGGTTAACACGGCCGCTTATTACCGGGTGCGGGCCACCTGCGGCACCGTGACCCGGACCACCGCCGCCCGCCGGGTGGTGCCCGACCCCAATATCTGCTACTGCGCCAGCTTGTACCGGAACGGGAACTGCAGCCCGCTCATCGACCGCATTACGCGGGCCTGGATACCCCAGACGACGCTCGACCACACGGCGCGGCCGTGCGGGACCGTGGGCGACTCGGCGCATTACCACCTGCTGCCGACCGGCAACCAAACGGCCACGCTGCAACGCAACGGCACGTACGAGTTCAACGTGACGACCACCTACGCGCTGGAGGTTGGCCTGTGGATAGACTACGACCACAACGGGCAGTTCGATGCCAGTGAGTTCACGCTGATTCCCCTGTCGGCCTCGCGGATTCCGCCGTATTCCGTTTTGTTCACCGTGCCGGCCACCGCGCAGCTGGGCCTGACGGGCATGCGCCTGCGCACGGCCGAAATTACGCCCACCTCGGATGCCTGCCAGCGGTTAAACTTCGGCGAAGCCTACGACTACCTCGTCACCATTGCCCCCGGCCAATGCCCTGCCCCGCTCAGCAAGGGCGCGGTGCTGGGCGCGCGCACGTTTTGCCCCGGCAGCCTGCCCCCGCTCAGCGTGCTGGGGCAGTCCATCGGCACGGCGCTGCAGTGGCAAACCTCGCCCGATAGCCTGACGTGGACCAACGTGGCCGGGGCCCAAACCCGGTTGCTAACCGGCGCACCCCTGCCGGACAGTATGTACGTGCGCGTGCAATCGAGCTGCGGCACCGCCGTGGCCTACACGGCCGCCGTGTACGTGCGCCCCGACCCGCAATTGTGCTTTTGCCGCCCGCCCACCACCACGCAGTGCCCCCTGTTTGACGCGCTGACGGGCTTGCGCCTGGGCAACACGCCCCTGCGCACCCGGGGCTCGCCCTGCACCACGGGCGCGGCGTACGGCTATTATCCGCCCGCCGCGCCCGCCAGTACCGCCACGCTGCTGCGCGGCATCGCCTACCCCTTCCTCACCTACGACCAGGGCACCAATTACAGCGGCCCGCTCACCCGGCTGTGGCTGGACTACAACCACGACGGGGCCTTCACCGACGACGAAGCAACCATGCTCCGCTCCTACCCCCGGCAGGGCGATAGCCTGGCCACGTTCGTGGTGCCGGCCAATGCCCCGCTCGGCACGCTGCGCATGCGCGTGGTGTCGCACGAAGCCGGCGACTGGTTCAACAGCCGGACGCTGTGTTCCACCACCTCGACCGACACCCGCGACTACCTCGTGACCATTGCCGCGCCTACGCCGGCCCCCGGCGCTCCCGTGGCGGGCACCATCACCGGCCCGCCCAGCCTGTGCCCCGGCCAGCGCCTGCGCCTGACGGTGGCCGGCTTTTCCTACGGGGCCACCCTGCGCTGGGAAGCGCAAACGGGCGGCAGCACGGCCGCCTGGCAGCCCATCGCCGGGGCCACCGGAACCGTGCTGCTAACCGCACCGTTTACGGCGGCGACCAGTTACCGGGTGGCAGCCACCGCCAACGGGCTCACCACGT